>JAUZRY010000057.1 GCA_030949995.1 Ardenticatenia bacterium | reverse complement strand
TTCAGCTCGCCTTTGAGTTCCTGGAGCACAGCCACGTCCACGGCGACGCCGGCCACTTCCATTTCCGCCAAAATGGGCACCAGGGGCATCTCCACTTCCTTGAAGAGGCGCCATTGAGCCCGCGCGTGTAATTCCTCGCCCAAGACGCGGACCAAGCGGGTTGTCATGTCCACGTCCGCACAGGCGTAGGCCGCGGCCTGCTCGACGGGCACTTCACCCATGGAAATCTGTTGGGAGGGGCGCGAGCCGATGAGGTCGGTGATGGGAGTCATCTCGACGCCCAGCTTCTCGAAGGCCAGCCCTTTGAGGCCGTAGTTGCGGTGGCCAGGATTGATGAGCCAAGCGGCGATCATGGTGTCAAAGTCCACGTTGGTGACGTGGATGCCGTGTTGGCGCAACACGAGAAGGTCGAACTTGGCATTGTGGGCACGGGTCGGGGTGCGCGTGTCAGCTAGGTGAGGGGCAATGAGCGCCCGCACGCGCTCCAGGGGAACGTTGGGCACCTGCTTATCTGCCCCTGTATGGGCGATGGGAATGTAGAACCCCTCGCCTTCCTGGACTGAGAGGGCCAAGCCGACCAGGTGGGCGCGGAGCGCGTCCGTGCTGTCCGTTTCCACGTCGAAGGTGATGAATTGGGCGTGGGCCAACCGCGCGGCGAGCGCTTCAAGGTCCTCGTCGGTGGCGACGATGTGGTAATCGACCGGCCGTTGTGCCTCGCCGCTTGTGGTTGGCCGGTGGTGCCCGTCGGCTTGCCGCTCAACGCGGGGGACACGGCTGACCAGAGTTCTGAACTCCAGCTCGCGAAAGAGGCTCAACACTTGTTCTCGGTCGAAGTCGCGGGCCCGGCATGCCTCCAAGTCAAGCACAATGGGCACGTCAGTGCGAATGCGGACTAGGTCTCGGCTGAGGAAGGCGATCTCCCGTCCTGCCTCCAAGGCGCGGCGTGCACGGGGTGGGGTGATCTCATCCAAGTGGGCGTAGATGGCGTCGAGGGAGCCGTACTTCTGCAGGAGGGCCTTGGCTGTCTTCTCGCCGATGCCCCGCACGCCGGGAATGTTGTCGCTGGGATCCCCTACCAGAGCCTTGTAGTCCACCAGTTGGTGGGGAGCCAGTCCGTATCGTTCCCGCACGCGCTCCTCATCGTAGAGAATCACGTCGGAGAAGCGACGCCCGCTGGTCATCACTTTGGTGTGGGCGTTGATGAGCTGGAAGGCGTCCGTGTCACCGGTCACGATGAGTGTCTCCACGCCCTGCTGCTCGGCCTGGCGCGCCAGTGTGCCGATGACATCGTCCGCCTCAAATCCTTCCACGGCGAAGATGGGGATGTTAAGTGCCTCGACGACCTGACGGATGCGTTCCATCTGGGCGGAAAGCTCGTCGGGTTGTTTGGCACGGTGGCCCTTGTAATCGGCAAAGGCGTCGTGTCGAAAGGTGCGTCCCACGTCGAAGGCCACGGCGATGTAGTCAGGCTGAACGTCGTTCAGGACCTGGAGCAACATGCTTGTGAAGCCATAGACGGCGTTGGTCAGCTCGCCTTTGCTGGTGGCCATGTTGGCCGGGAGGGCGAAGAAGGCCCGATACGCCAGGGCATGGCCGTCCACAAGGACGAGGAGGGGATATGTGCGTTGTGTCATCGGGCGTGCTCCTCGGCGACCTCTCCAATGGCCGCCGTTGTGTTCACTGGCTCTACGACGAGGCGCATCTGTTCAACAGCGAGAACACGGACTCTGGTGCCGGGTTCGAGAGGAGCGCAGGATGTGGTGGCCGTCCATCGTTCGCCCGCCACCAACACAATGCCCTCGGGGTCAAGGCGTTCTCGCACCTCACCGATCTGGCCGACGAGCCCTTCGCGGCCGGTGAGAGGCTGGCGCCGGCGCTCCTTTATGGCCGCGCCAATGGCGAAGGCGAAGAAGGCCCCCAAGGCCAGTGCCACGGTCAGGATCACGGCCCAAGAGGCCCGTAAGAAGCTGGAATCGAACAGCATGGAGGCGCCCAGCACGAAGGCAATAACACCTCCCAAGGCGAAGACGCCAATGGAAGGGGTGAGGGCCTCGAAGAGGAAGAGGGCGAAGGCCAGGCCGATGAGACCGAGGCCGGCGTAGTTGGCTTCCAGCACCCCCAGGGCGTAGAAGCCCAAGAGGAGGGCGATCACGCCGAAGATACCGGCCACGTAGCCGCCCGGGCTGTAGAGCTCAATAATGATGGCGGTGCCCCCAAGGGAGAGAAGGAGCAGGGCGATGTTGGGGTTGGCGAGCAAGTGGAGAAATTGTTCGACGGGCGTCATGCTCACTTCGCGCACGGGGACATCTGTCAAGGAGAGGTGATGGTGCGACCTGTAGCTTCGGCCTGCCATCCGTTGAGCTGGCGCAACAGGTCGTCCACGTCGGTGGCGATGGCATCAATCACGCCCAGTTCGAGGGCTTCGGCCTCGTTGGCGGCTGGCTGCCCACGCACGGCCAATGTCGGCCCACGCCTCGGCCTCTGGTCCTCGGCGCGCCGCGTGTGCCTTGATGGACGCCACCAAATCATTGGTGAGCTTGCGGCTGAGGGTCTCGGGAATCTCTTGCCCTTCGGCAGCCACGGGCGAGGCCGCGCCGAGGGTGGTTTTGGGGGCCATGGCGGCGAGAGTGAGCGGCCAGAACAATGAACGTGCCGGCCGAGGCCGCCCGCCCACCGCTAGGCCAGACGTAGACGGCGACAGGCACGCTGGCGTTGTCGATCACTTTGACGACCTCGCTCATGATGCCTACAGACCCGCCGGGCGTGTCCAATCTCAGGACGACCAGTTGGGCCCCAGAGGCTTCGGCCTCTTCGAGTCCCCGCTCCAAGTAGGATTTCAGGGCCGGTGTCACCGGCCCGCTGGCCGTGAGCACGAGAACTTCGCCCGAGGCTGGCTCCTGTTCTGCGTGGACTGGTAGGGCCGTGAAGGTTAGGAGGAGCAGGCTCACGAGGGCTCCGGCGATGCTGAGGAGACGCCATTCCGGCCGCCACATGACTCCACCTCCCCCAAGGCGTTCGCAGGGTTCCTTCGCTCGTACCGGGATTTTGGCCTGTACCTGAGAATTTGGCAAGCCGGTTTGCATCACCACAGCACGCGAAGCTGGGCCACATCTCGCAGGATGATTTGAGGTGTTCCCCGGTAGAGTTGTATTCTGCCGGTGATAGCAACACAGCGGTTCACCAAGTAGGTTTCAGGGGGTTCAGGAAAATCGTTCCACCGCTCGGGAAAGATGACCACGTAGAAATAGCCCTGGTACGGGTCGTTGGAGTTGAGGAAGACAGCCCGCCCGCTGTTGTACGTGCGAACCACGAAGAAGACCACGGTGGCCGTCTGGCCCACGGCGTTGTGGGTGGCCTCGGGGCCAATAGCGCCTTCCACGAGGTCAGGCCGGCAGGCTTCGCGTCCACCACGTGGTTGTTCGGGGGTGGCCGGAGGCGGAAGGGCCAACGGGGTGGCTGTGGGAAGGGGGGCGGCCGAGCGTGCCCACACACCGCGCCGTTCGGCCTTGGCGCGGGCCTCCAAGTCCCTCAGCAGCTCAGCGAACCTGTCGTCTGGCGCAATGATGTTGACGAAGGCGTACCCTTGGCGAACGAGCTCTGCCTGCACGAAGGTGCCGTCCGGAAGGAAGACCCACCGCAAGAGGCGACCATATCGGTCCCGGTCGGTAGTATCCGGGAGGAGCCAGACACGTTGGCCCTCCACGAGCGCGCGGTTGAAGCGCGTGGCCTCTTGGGCCAAGGGTTCGGCTTGGGTGACGTTGGGGTTGCCGGTGGTCTCTGGCGCATCCACGCCCAAGTACCGCACGCGCTCTCCACTCTCAAGCTCGACAGTGTCTCCGTCCACCACGCGGGCCACGCGGGCTGTGGGCGGAAAGTCGGGCGATGGCGAGGAGGAGAGGGCTGGCCTCTCCGTGATTGTCGGCGGGGGGAGCGCCGAAGACGTTCGGTTGATGATGCCGGTGGCCAGAACCACGTTGAGGACAATTGAGATGGTCAGGATGACCGTGATGGTCGGTGGTCGGCTTCGCATGGGCAGGGTGATTCCTCCTCAGAATCTCGTGTGCTCCTCCCGTGAACGCCCCGGTACTCGGGTGGCAACAGGCGGGCCAGTTCCACCATGATGCGCTCAGTGAGGGCTGTGCGCTGGCTTTTGGGTACGTGACGGCCGTTGAGAGGCGGCACGACAATGGGACGGCCGACGCGAACGCAGACAACACCGCGTCTGCCCTGTTTCCAGGCGTGAAGCAGGCGCTCGGTGCCCCAAAGAACGACTGGCTGGACTGGGACGCTAGCTCTGAGGGCGAAGTAGGCAACGCCAGCGCGCGCCGGCTCCAGGCGGCCACTCGGGCTGATGCGCGCCTCAGGGAAGATGACCACCCGTGTGCCGGCTTTCAAGCTCGCCAGCACACGGCAAATGACTGAGCGGTCCACGCGATCTCGCTGCACGGGAATTGGGGCGTAGAGGCGCAGAAAGGGCATCAGCCACGGCAGTCGCCACAGGTCGGCCAAGGCCACGAATTCGGGCAGGTCGGGCACGACGTGGAGGAGAATCAAGGGGTCCATGTGTGCCAGGTGATTGGCGGCCACCAGCGTCGGGGCGGGTTCCAAATGCTCCTCTCCCTCTACGCGGAGGCGAACGCCGAGTGGCAGCAGGCCGCGCAGGGCCAACTTGGCCAGGCGACGCCTGAAACGCAAGGCTATCGGTGTGGGGAGCGTCTCACGTGTGCACCTTGAACTGTGGGGTCTTGGGCCAGGAGCAAGCAAATCTCCCCCCGTGCTCACCATCTGGGCGTGCAACTCTCCCTGTGCTGTCACTTTGGAATGAAGCCAAGGTCTGTCTCTGTTCAATCTCCCCTGAGAGCTCAGCGCGCGTTGTTACGAGTTCTGAACGGACGGCTTCGATTTCCTGGATGAGTTCGTGGCGGACCTTTTCAATTTCGAGACGAAGGGTGGATTTCACCTCGTTTAGGTCTTCGCGTGTGGCGACGTTCTCGGGGGAGAGCCGGGCTGAGATGTATTCCACCACCAGCAAGCCCTCTTCCTGCCCCAAGGTTTCTTAGAGGATGCGTGTCACTTGTGTGGATGTGGATGTGGCCAAATGAGCACCTCCTCGCTGTGAGGCCTCATGGTGAGAAGCGCGGCGCGATCACCGGTTGTGCTCAGATTATACCCGATGTCGTCGGCATGACAATCAGATTCGTTACGGCTCCGAGGTCGGAGTGCGGGCAGCCTTTTCGATGAAACTCATCAGGCGGGTGATGACTGCGTCCAACGTCAGATGAGTGGTGTCCACGTAAATGGCATCGGGGGCTCGGGAGAGGGGCGCGGTTTCCCGTGTGCTGTCGAGGTGATCGCGCGCGCGAATGGCTGCCAGTATGGCCTCATATGAGGCCGGCTCGCCCACTGCCAGGCGCTCGGCATATCGCCGACGGGCGCGTTCCTCCGGCGAAGCGTCCAAGTAGATTTTCAGCTCGGCATCCGGCATCACGACGGTGCCAATATCTCGACCGACCATGACGACGTGGCCTTGCTGGCCAATGCGCCGCTGTTGTTCGGTGAGCGCGGCGCGCACGGGAGAATGGGCAGAGATGGTTGAGACGATGGCTTCGACCTCGGGCAGGCGCAGGGCCCATGTGATGTCTCGCCCGTCAGCGCGCACGACATAATAAGGGGGGGGGGTGGGAGCGGGAAGCACGTCTAAGCGCACTGTTCGGGCTAGTGTGCCCAAGCATTGGGCGTCGTCCGGGGAGATGTGGCGCTCGTGGGCCAAAAAAAGGCCACAGCGCGGTACATTACACCGGTGTCGAAGTAGAGGTATCCCAGATGCTGGGCCAGTCGCCGGCCAACACTGCTTTTGCCGGAGGCCGCTGGCCCGTCAATGGCGATGGCGCGGGGCAAAGTGGTTTTGGTTCGCATGGGTTATTCGAACTCCAGAGCATGGCGTCGAAGGGCGACACTTTGAGCCAGGCCTAAGCCAATGAAGAGGGTGATCAAGTTACTTCCACCGTAACTGATGAACGGCAGGCTGACGCCCGTGGGGGGGACTAATCCCATGTTGACACCAATATTCACCACGGCTTGGAAGAAGATCATCACGGCAACGCCTGCGACAATGAGCCGTCCTTGGGCGTCGCGGGCTTGTTGGGCCACATGTGTGAGCCGGAAGATGAGCAACATCAACAGCACGAAGAGGATGAGGGCGCCCAGGAAGCCCAGTTCTTCGGCGATCACCGAGAAGATAAAATCCGTATGTCGCACGCGCAAGTAACCGAGCTGACTCTGGCCGCCGGAGCCGTATCCTTGGCCCAACAGGCCACCGGCCCCGATGGCAATGCGGCTTTGGAGCAAGTTGTACCCGCTGCCGCCGGGATCGGCCAGGGGGTTCAGGAAGATGCGGATGCGCTCGCGCATGTACTCCTGGAGCAGGTAACTCCACATCAGGGGCAAGGTGGCCACAAAGGCCACGCCGCCGCCGAGAAAGTAACGCACGGGTACGCCGGCCACGAAGAGCATTCCCCCCCAGATGGCGAAGAGAATCAGGGCCGTGGAGAGGCTCGGCTGGAGGAAGATGAGTCCGGCCAAGGGGATGACGAGCAGAAGGGAAATCGCGGCCGTGCGAAATCCCACAGTGCGCCGACCCAGGAAGACAGCCAAGGTCACAATGAGTCCCACCTTGGTCAATTCAGAGGGTTGCACGGTGAAGAAGAGCACGGCCAACCATCGCTGTCCGCCAAACGCGGTACGTCCCATCATCAACACCAGGCCAAGGGCGAGGAGCAGCGCCACATACAGGGGACGAACGACGTGGTTGAAGAGGCGGTAATCGATCAAGCTCACCACCAGTGATAGGCTCACTCCCACCCCTATCCAGAGGAGTTGGTAGAACGCATAGGGGCGATCCGGCGGCTGGGCTGAACGGACCATCAGCCAGCCGTAGGCCACAAGCACCAAGGAAAGGAGCAGGAGGGAGTAGTCAAAGTTGCGCCACACCCGCCGATTCATAACCAGTGGACCTCATGGCCTCCGTGATCGCAGAGGAATGTTGGCGATCAGTTTCGTCTGGCGTCCCTCTTGGGTAACGCTGAGGTCAATGCCGTCCCGGTCAATGTCGATGTGACGTGAGAGGACAGCCACGATCTCCTCCCGCAGGGTGTCCAACACGCCGGGCGAGAGCCCTGTGCGGTCGTAGATCAGCACGAACTGTAATCGCTCTTTGGCCACTTCTCGGCTGGAGGGTTCTCTTCCGAGCAGTCGGCGCAAGAAATCCAAGGCCGCCTCCCCAAAGAACAGCTAGGAGGAGCGCATAAACCCGAACAGGCGCTCCAGGAATCCTCGATCACGTAGCGATGTCATGGGCACATGTTCGCCTCGCACGCGCCGGGCGATGTCGTGGAAGGCCCGACCTGTGGCCGAGTTGGGGTTGAGGGCAATAGGTGTGCCCCGGTTAGTGGTAACGATGATCTGTTCGTCTTCCGGAATGATGCCAATGAGTTCCACGGCCAAGATGTGGAGCACATCGTCCACGGTGAGCATGTCGCCTCGTCGCACCATGTCGAGCTTGATGCGGTTGAGCACCAAGTGAATAGGACCTCGCTCGGCTGCTTCCAACAGGCCGATGATGCGATCAGCGTCGTGAACGGCACTGACCTCCGGCGTGGTGACCACAATCACGCGATCGGCGCCGGCGATGGCGTTTTGAAAGCCTTGCTCGATGCCGGCCGGGGAGTCTACGAGAATGTAGTCAAAGTGGGGGCGCAGGGCATCACACACTTCGGCCATCTGGCGTGGTGAGACGGCCGTCTTGTCGCGCGTCTGTGCTGCTGGGAGCAGGTGGAGCTCCGCCACGTGTTTGTCGCGCACCAGGGCTTGGCGCAGCCGACATCGCCCTTCCACCACGTCGACGATGTCGTAGACAATGCGGTTCTCGAGCCCCATAACTAGGTCCAAGTTGCGCAGCCCAATGTCAGCGTCGATGACCACGACGCTGTGGCCCAACATGGCCAATGCTGCGCCCACGTTGGCCGTCACTGTGGTTTTGCCGACCCCCCCCTTGCCAGATGTAACGGTGATTACCGTGCCCGGCATGCTTTTTGGCTCCTCGTGTTCCCCCAGTTTTGGGGACATTACCCGCTCCAACACTTTTGATGGTATTCAAAACTGGTCTCCTGGCAAGCACGCGTCCCCCGTTACAGCGCGTTTTCAACTACGATAGTGCCGTTCTGCACGCGGGCCATCTCGGGCTGGCGAACAGGGCGCCAGAACCACACTCGGCGTTTGCGCGGCTCCTCTGGTGGGCGGGCGATGTGGCTGCCGATGCGAAGTTGTGTGGGGGATAGCTCCAGCGCACAGACGACGGCGCTCTCATCGCCGCTGGCTCCAGCGTGGACGACGCCCCGCAGCCGTCCCCACACGAACACGTCCCCGGCGGCAATGATCTCCCCGCCGGGATTCACATCTCCGAAGACCACCACAGTACCTGGAAAGCGGATGCTCTGGCCGCTGCGCACAGTGCGCCGAACCACGAGGGCTGGCTGAGCGCCTTCGGGCACAGCTGCGCTGAGTGGGGTGACCTCTTCAGGGCTGAAGGGCGTCCTCAGGCCGAGGGAGAGGGCAGCAGCCCGCGTCTCCGGGTCTCGGCTGCGCAGGGCCTCCACGCGGAGGCCAAACTGCTCGGCGACCGTTACGAGGGCTGCAAGGGCCTCGGCCGAGAGGATCCGTTCGCCCACGTCCAGCGTGATGGAGGCGCCCCGGAAAAATGAAGCGTGGGCGTCCAAGTAATGGCGCAACGTGTCGGCTAGCGTTTCTGTCTCGGCCGGAACGTCTCCGCCCAGAACGAGCACAGGGCCGTCACGTTCTCCTCTGACCGTCACCTGGATTGACATGGTGTACAACCCGCTTTCCCACTGTTCTTTTGGCTGTGTGCTCTGTGCCCGACTTGGTGTGGGCTTCAGGGGATGAGTCTGCCCTCGTCAACGGCCGCGTTCCTCGAACCAGTAGCGCAGGATCTCAGCGGCGATGGGAGCGGCCACCTTTGAGCCCTCCAACACGTCTCGGCCGTTGCCGTGGACGAAGACGAGCACCACGATTTCGGGGTTCTCGTATGGGGCGAAGGCCGTGAACCACGCATGGGTGACCAGATACCCGTTCTCATTGCGCCGGCAGTCGCTCAGGTCAGGCAGGGGATCGCAGTATTCGGCCGTGCCGGTTTTGCCGGCCACGGCCACACTGGTGGGCAGGCCGGCGAAACTGGCCGTGCCGTCAGGCCATGCCACGGCGCCGCGCATGCCCTCGCGCACAATGGCCAAGGTGGCCGGATCAACGGGTACGTGGCGCAGGATGTCGGGCTGGAAGCCCCAGACAACGTTTCCCTCAGCGTCTTGGATTTGGTAGACGAGTTGAGGGCGGTAGAGGATGCCCCCGTTGGCTACGGCCGCCGTAACGTTAGCCATTTGCAGGGGAGTGACTGTGAGGAACCCTTGGCCGATGGCCAAGTTGTAGGTGTCACCGGTGACCCACGTCTCTCCCATGGCCTGGCGCTTCCACGCTGGCGTGGGCACAAGGCCGGTGACTTCGCCAGGCAAGTCCACGCGCGTGAGCTCGCCCAGCCCGAACATGCGAGCCCACCGGGCGAGCCGCTCGATGCCCAACCCCTCAATTTCCCCGGGAAAGCCGCCGGCCACCTTGTAGAAGAAGACGTCGGATGAACGGGCTAGGGCGCGCACCACGTTGATGACCCCGTGGCCGGCCGGCAACCAATCGTAAAAGGGTTGGGCCAAGGAGGGGTCGTCGGGGAAATACTTGTTGGGCAAGTAGATAATACCCGGCGCGTTTAGCCGTGTCTGGGGGGTGATCACGCCCTCTTGGAGCGCGGCTGAGGCCGTCACCAACTTAAAAATCGATCCGGGGGCAAAAGCACCTGAGATAGCCGTGTTGAAGAGGGGCTTGCGTGTGTCTGCCAACAACATCTGGTACTCGTCCGGGGAGATTGGCCCTACGAAGAGGTTGTTGTCATAGGCTGGCAGGGAAACCAGTGCCAACACCTGGCCGTCCCGGGGATCCAAGGCCACCACAGCCCCACGAGGACTGCCCGCTTCTTCCAGGCCCCGGCGCAGGGCCTCAGTGGCCGCGCGCTGCAAGTCCAAGTCAATGGTCAGAAAGATGTTGTACCCTGGTTCTGGCGGTACCTCGTAGAGGGCGCGCACCTCCCGCCCGAAGACATCCTTTTCTACCAACTTGCGCCCCTTGCGCCCCCGCAGCTCCCGCTCGAATGATGCCTCGACGCCGGCCACGCCAGCCTCGTCTACCAACTCATATTCTTCCGAGCTGGGTGCTTGTTCGAGGAACTCCTGGGAGACCGGCAGCATGTATCCCAAGATGTGACTGAGGAGGGGCCCGTACAGGTAGCGGCGCTTGGGCTTGGGGTCCACGAAGACGCCTGGCAGGAAGGGAGTCTGCTCGAGGAGTTGAAAGGCTTTCTCCGGGGCCACATCGCGTCCAACGAGGAGAGGGCGATACGGTGTCTCTTTGGCCGCGCGGAAACACTCCAACAGCCCCGGCTCGCCGCAGTTCGGGTCAAGGGGCGGTGGCCCATCGGCCACGTCATCGTTGCCCAAGCGGGCTTGTGCCAGGGCGGCGTAGTTGTCCAGGGGGATATCGAGCATGGTGGCGAGGGCGCGCAGGATGGCCTCCTCCTGTGCCTCGGGGACGGAAGCGGGCACGATGGTGACGTCGAAGGCCACCACATTCCGGGCCAGGATACGGCCAATACGGTCGTAGATCACGCCTCTGGGGGCTGGCACAGTCTGCAGGGTGAAGCGGTTGCCGGCGGCTTGGAGGCGGTATCGATCCCCCTCCAGAATCTGGAGCTGCCAGAGTCGAACAGCCAGCAGCACGAAGGCCAACACCACGAAGAGGCGGAGCCAAGTGAGACGCCGTCTGCTCACGCGATGTTCGCCTTCCCCGCCGGCTTGCAGGTGGTGTGCCTTGTGGGGCACCACGGTCACCGCTCCACCTCGGCAAGATCGCTGAAAGCGCTTCACACCCGGCTCTCCGCCCGTTGCACGCAGGCTTCAGCCACCTTATAGGCCAGGGGCATGAGCGCCGTGTTCACCAACACGTTCAAGCCGACCAAGTGCCAAGCAGGCCACCAGGGGACCTGCCACCCTAGTGTATTCAGGAAGAAGAAGAGGAGCAAATAGTAGGCCGTTGAGGCCATCAGTCCGGCCAAGAGCGGCAAAAAGAGGCTTGTGCGGTAGATGGTCGATTCTCCCAAGCTCACCAGGAAGCTCACCAGCAGCAAGGAGAGGGTGAAGACGCCGAAGGGGGCTGCCGAAAGGATATCCAGGAAGAGGCCACTCCAGAAGGCCCACTGGGACGAGATGGTGCTTCCGCAAGCCAGGCTGAGGGCGACCACCCACACCAGCACAAGATCTGGCCTCAGCCGGCCGGTGAAGAGGGTGGTCTGGAGGAAGGCCAACCCGAGGGCACCGGCCATCGTGAGGGCCGGAGAGGTGGATTTCATTCTTCGCCCTCCCCGGCGCTGAAGGCCCGGATGACGAAAACGTATTCCAAGTTGGTGAAGTCTACGGGAGAGGCCAGCGTGGCCTCTTGGTAGGGGGCGATATCTTGTTGGCGTACGGACTGCACGGTGCCGATCACCAATCCTTTGGGGAAATTCCCGCCAAGTCCCGAGGTGATGATCACGTCCCCCTCCTCGACGTTCTGGTCGTGAGGGATGAAGCGCATGATGAGTGTATCTCCAGTGCCTTGGACAACGCCGGCCGCACGGCTTTGTTGGTCCAGGGCTGCCACGGACATGGACTCGTCGGTGAGCAGTTTGACCACAGCCCACTGGTTCCCCACGTCGATCACGCGGCCCACGAGGCCACGGGCCGTGATCACCGGCATGCCCGGCTCGACGCCTTGGGCCCTGCCCTGGTCAATGCGCACCGCTTGGACAAGGGGATTGGGGTCCCCGCTGGTGACGAGGGCTGGTCGCTCACGTGCCACCACTTCAGCCACGAGCAGGAGGTAATTGGGGCGTTCACGCTTGAACGCCAGCATCTCCCGCAACTGGCGGTTCTCATTTTCCAGCTCGATAAGGCGGACGCGCAGCGGGGCCAATTGCTCCAGCTCGCGGCGCAGACGTTCGTTTTCCCGGCGCAATGTGGCCAAGTGGCGCACGACGAAGACACCTTCTTGCACGGCTTCGCTGGCCCGAGCAATCTGCCGCTCAACAGGGATGGCGGCGTCCCGCACCAAGCTCTGGGGCTGCTGCAAGGACCCGAGTTGGTCGAGCACAACCAACAGGGCTGCCACCAGGGCCAACATCACCAGAGGGGAAAGCTGGCGTCGCAAACTGAACATAGGCCCTCATGCTCGTGCCACAATAGGATACGAGGTGCGGGCCAGCACCTTGTGAAGCACGTCCATGTGCTCCAACACTGTGGCACAGCCGCGCACCACGCAGCTTAGGGGATCGTCCACCACGTAGACTCGCATATGTGTTTCCTCGGAGAGCCGCTGGGCCAGCCCCTGCAGCAGGGCCCCGCCGCCTGCCAGGGCAATCCCGTGTTCCATGAGGTCGGCCACGAGCTCGGGGGGGGTTTGGTCAATCGTGGCCCGCACGGCTTCCACAATGGCACTCACCGGCCCGCTGAGCGCCTCGCGAATCTCCACGCTGCTGACAACGATGGACTCGGGGAGGCCGGTGATCAAGTTACGGCCTCTCAATTCCATGGTTTGCTCCTCGTCCAAGGGGGAAGGCGGAACCGATCTGGATCTTTGTTCGCTCAGCCATGCGCGGGCCGATGAGAAGGTTATACCGCTGCCTGGCGTAGTTAATGATCTCCTCGTCCAATTCGTCGCCGGCGATGCGGATGGAGTTGCTCACCACAATGCCTCCCAAGGCGACGACGGCGATCTCCGTGGTCCCGCCCCCGATGTCAATGATCATGTTGCCCACCGACTCGGTGACAGGCAATCCGGCGCCGATGGCCGCGGCCATTGGCTGCTCGATGAGGTGGACTTCCCGGGCGCCGGCGTTCATGGCCGCATCGTGGACGGCGATGCGTTCCACTTCGGTGACGCCGCTAGGGATGCCGATGATAATGCGCGGACGGGGAATGGGGTAGAAGCTCTGCTCGTGGGCCTTGCGGATGAAACTCTTGAGCATCACTTCCGTCACGTCGAAGTCAGAGATCACCCCGTCCCGCAGCGGGCGAATGGCCACAATGTCGGCCGGGGTACGTCCCACCATTTCCTTGGCGTCGGCGCCCACTTCCAACACTTTTTGGGTTCTCTGCTCGATGGCCACCACAGAGGGTTCGTTGATAATGATGCCCTTCCCACGGACGGCCACCAAGGTGTTGGCTGTGCCCAAGTCGATGGCGATGTCGCGGGAGAAGAATCCCAAGAGCCAGTTGAGCGGACTGATCACGAGTTGCTCCTCATCTGCTTCCTGGTGTTGGGTGATCGAGAGGGGAGCCCGTGCCCGGATTGGCACATCCCCAGGGCTCCACGTGGCCCGTTGGAGCCTGCCGAATGAGTGACAAAGCCCGGCGCGTTGTGGCCGGGCTTTGTGGTCCTCGTGCGCAAGGGCTTCCTCGTCCCGTTTGAGAACATCACGCCTCGCCGTCGGCGCCCACCACCTCGGGCTCAGCCTCCGCGGCCTCGGCCACTTCCTCGACTTCCTCGGCGCCTGCCGGCTGGATGACGACAACAGCAACGTCTGGCTC
>JAUZRY010000056.1 GCA_030949995.1 Ardenticatenia bacterium | reverse complement strand
GCTCACCACACAGTTCACCAGGCCGCCGGCGCCTGCTCTGGGGACTGGTGGCCGTGCTGTTCCTCGCACAACTCGGCACCACCATTGTCCGACTCGCGCCCACCTACGCCACCACCTACAAGCTGGACAACACCAAAGTGCGCCTAGCACGCTACATTGCCGAACATGTGCCCCAGGGCGAGTATGTCGTCATTGATTATCCCATGATCGCCTTCCGGGCCGGGCGCTCAGTTCCCCCTCTCCTCTCGGACCCCTCGAACGGGCGCATCCAAAGCGGCTACCTCACGTCCGAGATGGCCATTGAGGCCACGGCCAAAGCCCGACCGCGCCTTATCGTGTTCTGGAGCGAACGCCTCCGACAACTGGAAGCCTACGTGCGCTGGGTTGAGGAACGCTACCGGGTGGTGCGGCTTTTTGGCCGCGGCCACCCGGTTTACGGCCTCAGGTAAAACCACCCGAGCTCGGGTGAACAGCGGTTCTCCGCTCACAGCGCCTCACGGCAAGGTGTAGCGCACCGTGTAGGTCAAGACCACCTCGTCGCTGGCCGGAACGTTGAGGCGCCATTCCACTGTGTTCGCGTCCAACTTGGTGTGTTCTTCGGTCTCCTGCACGATTTCCCACTCGCTCCACCGGAACATGTGCTCCACAACGCGCACCTCAACTGCCTGTTCCTTGTGGTTGCGCACGCGGATCTCGTAACTCTCCTCAATGGTTCTGGAGCCTAGGCGGCGGAAATCGGTCTGCTTGCGCTCACCGACGATGTCAAAAGCATTGCCCAAGAAGAGGCGCACGCGTTCCCCTGTGGGCGTGTGGTCAATCTGATCCTCACCGATGAACTGGAGGCTGCCGTCCACATCGGCCTTGTAGACCCGCACGCGGCCGGCCGGCAGGGGGATGCCCAATCCGGCCTGTTCCCCGTTCTCGAATTGTATGTAGATGCCCACATCTCGAGACGAAGTGGCGCCGTAGTCCGGGCTGATCACCGGGGAGCCGTAGAACCGCAGGCCGCGGGCGCCATCGTAGACGAAGAACTTCTCCACCGTCACGCCGCTCGCCGAGGCGAACTCGATTTGTTTGGTCTGTCGGTCCTGCACAGTCACAGGCTGGGGCACGTCGTACAGGCGATACTCGAAGAGGGGGCGCTCGGTCACGCCGGGCATCGGCGTGGCGCGAATGTCTGGGACGCCCTCCCGCACGGACATCACCGGTTGGCGAATCACGTTCACGTCGCCGGCGATCAACTTGAGCTTGGCCTCCTTGTACGCAGTTCCGCTCTGGTTATCGAGCGTGATCCAGCCGCGGAGGTCAGCGGCCGTGTCGTCCTCGTTCACGTGAATCACATAGTCAGCGCGCCAGCTCACCCCGCGGGTCAGGTAGGTGACCTCCACGTCCTGGGTGCCAGACCGCCGGCTGCGCAACGTCCAGACAAGTGTGGGCCTGGTGATGAGCCCTTCGGGCAGGCGGGGGAACGTGAACTCCCGGACACGGTTCCGTTGGAGCACCACGACGTTCCCCGTGCGCTCCCTGAGGATAATGTCCCCCCGGCCGGAAAGCAGGGAGCCCCGGTACTCAGTCCCGTCTTCGGTCACCACCCGCACCTCTTGGTCCACGTACTTCTCCAGCAGTTTGTCGCTGCCCACCAGATCGTACTCGAAGTTCTGTTCCACGACCACCGTGCCCTGGGGATCGGTCAGGGAGCGAAAGAGCACGCTGGTGGGCTCAATCTGGGAGGCCACATCCGAAAACCGCACCTGATCGATGCCGGCTCGCAGCGTGATGGCCCGCCGATCGCGCACAAGGGCCAGGTTCTGGTTGTAAACCGTGAGGGCCAAGCGTGCGGACTGTTGTTGGGCCTGGAAGACGGGCGAGGAGAGGGGCGGCTGATTGGAAGCGGCCCGCGTGAGCCTGCCGGGCCACACTGTGATGCCAAGCAGAAGTGTGCCGAAGAGGACAACGACAAAGACGAACACCACGGGACGAAGCAATCGCATGGACATATCCTCCTGAGCCATTGGTCTCCTTATGACGAGCTCTTCAGCAGTGAGGCAAACGACGATCACCAGCGGCGCCCCACAGGATCACGGAGAGGGGGACGGACTACCGTGTGGAAGACTCTGCGAGTGCACACCTGTGAGAAGAGCCGCCGGTGTTCACTAGACGACAGGAGGTGAGTTTCTGTTCCCTATTCCGCAATCAGGCCCACTTCGCTCACCAGTGACTCGTAATCCCAGCCACTGGCGTAAATCTGCACCGAGGTGATGAGCATGGGATTCTGAAGTTGGGCCTGCAGATCGGGGATTTCCACGGGAAACCACGTGTCACGGGGAATGCGGGTGCCCGTCTCGTTGATGAAGAAACCGGCCTCGTTCTGGTAGTAGAACCCCACGACCCAGTGGTTGTCGTTGCCGTACACGTCCTTGTAGTTGACGCGCACCATGAGCGGGAATTCGGAGTTGAGTTGGCCGCCGCCGCTGAGGGACTGGTACTTGAGCTTCACGTCCAGCCGGAGCTTGATGCGCTCGTAGTCGCCCACGTATTTGTTGAGGGTCTGTCGGATGCCCGTCTCGCCGTGGTTGTTTCGGCTGCCCGTGCGATAGAAGCGCACGGCTCGCCGCCCTTCGTCCACCACGATCTCGGCCGTACCGTCCACATCGCCGCCGTCACCGCCCTGATCGTTGTAGACGACCCACCCCTCGGCCAACGGCCCCTGGGTAATGGGCACGGCCGAGATGGCCGCGCGGAAGTCGCCGTTCACGATCAGGTTCTGGGCCGCGGGCAGAGGGGGCGAGGCTTCCTGTCCCAGTGGCACCTGGCTGCGCCGCCCGGCCGGCAGGGACACCGTCGGGCCCACGGCTCCCGTCACGTGGGCCCGGCCGGCCCGCACGGAGACCTGGGTCAAGTTGTTGGAGATCTCCAAGCTCTAGCTGCCTTCCTCTACGAGCTCGACGGTGGCGTGAGGAGTGGTCACCACCAGGCGGAGAGGCCGGGTACCTGGGGGGGCGATGTTCACCCGCACGTTGCCCCGCCCCACGTGGAGGGCGATCTCGTTGGGCAGAGGGCTGCGCTTGAAGCGGGGCGTGCGCATCCGCACCACGGTCACCTCACTGTTGGGGAAAATCGTCACCGTGCTCTCGTCGAACAACCGCACCACGGCCGACGAGTTGGCGTCAGTCTCGATGCGGTTCTGCTCCCGCACGTCCGGCTTGCGGGCCCCCTCGGCCACGGCGAAGGGATTGGGAAGGGCCGGATCCACCACCAGGGTGGTCCCCAACGTGCTGGTCAGCGTGGCCAATTGGGGGCGCGTCGCCTTGTGGATGTACCAGCGGATGCTCAGCGGAATGCCCACGGCCAACGCGCAGAAGATGGCAAAGGCCGTGAGCAGAATCACCCAAGCAAGCTGCTCACGGCCTGTTGACGGGCTCTCGGTGGAGGCCGCGGGAAGGCCATCGGCAAGGTGAGCCACAGCCCTTGGCTCCTACTCGTTGATGAGCGTCTGGATCCAAGCTTCCAGCTCATCGGCCGTGATCGGACCGATCTTGACGCCGCGCACGTAGCCATCCCGGTCGATGAAGAACGTCTCCGGGACCCCCTGAATGCGGTAGGCATCGGAAATGCGGTTGCCCAAGTCCATGCCGTTCGGGTACGTGATGTCAAAGCGGCGCAGGTACGCGCGGGCGGCCGGCTCGGTATCCACATAGTCCACGCCGATGAACATCACGTGCTCCTTGTGCTTCCGCCAAGCGGCCTCCAGGAAAGGCGCTTCCCGGTAGCACTCCAAGCACCAGGAGGCCCAGAAGTTGATCACCACAGGGGTGCCCCGCAGGTCAGAGAGGCGTATTACCTCTCCGTCGAACGTCTCCAGGGTGAAATCCGGCGCTGGCCCCTTGCTCACTTGGCCTTGGCCGCGCAGCACCATGCCCGCGCCCAAGACGGCCAAGACAATGAGGGTGCCCACGACTAGGGCCATCAGCCACAGGGGCAGCCGCCGCGCCGAGCTCGCCACTTGGGGGTCAGTGGTGACGACGGACATGACTTATCCCTCCTGCTCAAAGCGGCGCAACTCTCGCTCCAAGCGAGCCTGGTAGGGGGCAGGAATGTCAACGACCGACACGTGGTGGCCCTCCGGGCTGTCAGCGAAGTGACGCCGCAACCATCGGATGCCCCCAACCAAGGCCACCACAGTCACTACGCCTGGCAACACCCAGATCAGCCAGTTCACTCCTTTTCGCTCAGGAGCCCCTAACACTTTGGGGCCGTACAGCTCGTAGAAATACTGCTTGATCTCCTCCTTGCTCTCCCCGGCTTCCAGCTTCTGGACAATGATCTCCCGCATGTCGTCACATACCGGCAGTTCGCACACGTCGACCCGTAACCCCGCACAGAGCGGGCAGTAGAGCTCGCGGGTGATCTCGTACACCTCCTCCGGGTAGAGGCGTTCCGAGGCCGGCTCCGGCCCTTGGGCCAAGGCCGGGGAAGGCCAAAGAGCCAGGAATACGGCGCTCCCAGCCACGAGCAGCACCAATACCCACCACTTCTTCATCACACGCGCTCCTCTCGCGGACAATCGCGGCCATTGACAGGTCACAAACGACGCCTGCTCTACATTGTACTTTTAGGCGTGCCCTTACCAAATGGCGTGTGAAATCTGTCACGTGGGCTCTCAGCTTTGCCAGGAGCGCCTCCAGCGGGGTGGAGTCCATGCCAAAGGCGTCGGCAATGGCCGGGTAGGTGATGTGGCCGGCGTAGGTGTTCACCCCCTTGGCCAGAGCACGGTCGGCGCGCAGGGCGGCCTCTACGCCCATGTCAGCCAGCTTGAGCACGTAGGGCAACGTGGCGTTGTTGAGCGCGTAGGTGCTGGTGCGCGGCACGGCTCCCGGCATGTTGGTGACACAGTAGTGGATCACGCCGTCCACGACGAAGGTCGGATGGGAGTGGGTGGTGGGCCGGGAGGTCTCCACACATCCCCCCTGGTCCACGGCCACGTCCACGACCACGCTGCCCGGCTTCATCTCGCGGATCATTTCCCTCGTGATCAGCTTGGGGGCGCGTGCCCCCTTGATGAGCACGGCGCCGATCACCACATCGGCCCGGCGAACGGCCTGTGCAATGTTGACGTCGAGGAGCTAAGCGTGGTCAGTCGGCCGCGGAACATCTGGTCGAGTTGGCGGAGCCTGTCCAAGTTGATGTCGATCATAATGACGTGTGCCCCCATGCCCAAGGCGATCTGGGCCGCATTGGTGCCCACTGTGCCCGCCCCCACGATGACCACGTCGGCCGGACGAACACCGGGCACACCGCCCAACAGCTTGCCCCGACCTCCGTTCATCTTCTCCAGGTAGTGAGCGCCTACCTGCACGGCCATGCGCCCGGCCACCTCGCTCATGGGGGTCAGGAGGGGCAGGTGGCCGCTGGGCAGCTCCACTGTTTCGTAGGCAATGCCGGTCACACGTCGGGCTACCAGTTCTCGGGTCAGGCGTTCATCTGCGGCCAAGTGGAGAAAGGTGAAGAGGGTGAGCCCGGGGCGGAGGAAGTCATATTCCTGGGGCAGCGGCTCCTTCACTTTCACCACCATGTCAGCGCTCCACGCCTCGGCGGCCGAGCTGACCATGGTTGCACCAGCCGCCTCGTACTGGTCATCGTCGAAGCCGCTTCCCACGCCAGCGCCACGCTCCACCACCACCTGGTGGCCGTGCCGCACGGCTTGGTGGACACCCCCTGGTGTCATGGCCACCCGGTACTCCTGGTCCTTCACCTCCTTGGGCACGCCTATGATCATCGTTGATCCTCCTTTTCGCATGTGATTCAGCTCGGGAAAACGTGTCGGCGGGGTGATGCTGAGGACGATGATATGACGGTGATATCATGACATCACGGATTCGTAGACATCACGTGTTTCCTTGGCTGTCCGCTCCCGCAGAAGAGAGGGCCGCACGGCCGAGGCCCGCGGAAGGCAGTTCGATCGCGCACGGTCTGGCCCAGAGTCCACCGAAATGGGGAGAGAGATAGGCATCGCAATGGCGTCACGACTTTCCGGGTCCACCAGGATGGCCGCGTCCCCGGCGACCTCGGGAATGCCTCCTCGGTTGCTGGCCACCACGGGAGTGGCACAGGCAAGGGCCTCCAACACCGGCAGCCCGAACCCCTCGTAGAGGCTGGGCAACACGAAGAGGCGCGCGCCGCTGTAGAGGTCCGGCAAGATGGTCTCGGGCACGTAGCCGGTGAAGCGCACATGCGGCTCTAATCCCAGCTCCTGTACAATGCGGTAGATGGGGCCATGGCCCCAATCAGCCGCGCCAGCCAGGACCAGCTTGGGCAACTTCTCCCGTGGAAGCCTGGCGTAAGCCCGCAATACGCCTCCGATGTTCTTGCGGGGCTCCGGCGAGGCCAAGACCAGCACGTAGGGGGGCTCAATGCCCAACATGAGGGCGGCCCGCTGGCGGGCTTCAGGCCGGTACCGGGGGTGAAACCGACGGTGATCCACGCCATTGTAGACCACCCGGACCCGGTCGGCCGGCACGTCGGAGATGCGCAACAGCTCTTCTTTCACCGCTCGGGAGACGCAGATGACGGCCGCAGCCCGCCTCAACAACCGCAGTTCCCCATGGGCTGTGAACTGGGAAAGGCGCCCCCGAAAGCCCTCGCCCAAGTGAGGTTGAAAGGTGGAGAGGTCATGAACGGTGATCACAGATGGCACGTTGGTCAACAGCCGCGAGATGTAGTACGGGCTGTGAAACACATCCACATTAAGCTGTCGGAGTTGGGAGACCAAGCTGAGTGGTCCTCGCACTTTGCCTCCCAATCCGGACGCCGGCCGAAGTGCCACTTGGGGCAAGGAGGCCAAATCCTCCAGGCGGTGCTGTCCAGTGGGTTCATCGGGGTTGTAAAGCACCACAATCTCGTCGTCGGCCAACACCGTCTTGGCCAGGGCCTCTGTCAAATTGTAGACATACCGGCTCACGCCGTACAGGTGTGCTTGGATCACACTCCCGTCGATAGCGATATACATGGGCCGTGCTCCCATCGATGCCCCGCCGCCCTCACGTCATGCCTCTCGGGCTCCGGCGGCGATTATACCACGATTTCACTTTCCCGACGAAGGACACAATCCGACTGAACCAATGCTCTGAGGCACGGGAGGGGCACACACAGGCACTGGAACACCAAGAGGACAGGGGGCGTGAATGCGGAGACCAGGGGCTCACGTCTCACTAAAAAAGCCCACAGTGAAATATCACTGTGGGCTTCAGAGGCGGGCGCGACGGGGTTCGAACCCGCGACCTCCGGCTTGACAGGCCGGTGTGCTGACCGCTGCACCACGCGCCCACATAACCGGGGAGATTATACTCGCTTTTATCATCGTGTCAAGCACAAGAGGGTGGCGTACACAGGGCGCCTATGGTCCAAACAGGGCAGCTGCCCAATCCAACATGGCGGCTGTGCCCTCACGCGCGAGGTGCAGGTTGGCCTCCCGATTGCCCCCGAGGACCAACGGCGGCACCACGCGCACCGGCGGCTCCAGGAAGGGGGAAAAGGCGTGGCCCGCGGCCTCCACGACCACCGTCCGCACAGGATGGGAGAAGCCGCGCGCGGCCAGCCGCTCCTCCATCTGGCGCACAAACACGTCCGACGGCCAGAGCCGGTCGTCCGTGCCCGCGATGAGGAGCACCGGTCCCCGAACGCGTTCCACCGGGATGAACACCTCCTCCGTCGCCTTCCTCAGGCCGCGCTCGAACTCGTCCCGCAAGGCCACCGGGATGCCCAACCCCATGCGAAGGTAGTCCAGGCTCAGCGCGGTGGTCAGGAACGGCAACGGGCGGCCCCGGTACGTCCACGCGCTGCGCGGCCCCTGGGAGAAATCCAGGCCCGACCAGACCACGCTGCTGGGGGAGACCGCGATCACCCCCGCCACGCCGGGGTGATAGGCCGCGGTCAGGAGCGCGGCTTCGCTGCCACGGGACACGCCCCACACGAACACGCGCTCGGCGTCCACCGCCGGACGGTCGCGCAGCCAGTCCACGGCGCGTAGGAAGCGCTCTAACGGGATGTGCACCAGGTTCGGGGGCAAGGGCTCGACGCCGAAGTAGGCCAGGCCAAGGGCCGCCACTCCGTGAGAGGCCCACCACGCGGGCCAGATCCGCGGGATGTCCCCTTCCGACCCGCCGAGCACCAGCACCGCGGGGAAGGGGCTGTCCCCCGGGGGAAGGCAGTACACGCCCACCAGGTCCCCCTCGCGCACCTCGGTACAGGAAACGCCCCGCGCCACGTGTCGACGGGTGATGGCCATCTCCGCGAGCACGCGTCCTCCGGCCTCCGCGCGGATGTGCACCCGGTAGGCGGGAAGGCGGTCGGTGGGCGCCAGGAACAGAGGGTGCGCCGCCGGGGACACCGGCCGCATCGCCGTGAGCAGGGCCGACGGGTCGGGCTCGGTGAAGGGCGCGCGCAAGGGGCGGTCGCGGCTCAGGTCCACCGCGCCCGCGGCATCCGCCTGCCAGATGCCGGAGGTCTCCCAGCGCCGTCCATCCTTGTCCACCGTCCACGCGCGCAGCCCCACCCGCTGGCGCGGGCGCAGGCCCGTCACCCGCACCGCCAGGGGCACGTCCGCGAGCGCGTCCTGAGGGGCCACCTCCAGGCGCACAGTGGCCGGGTAGGGGCTATCCCATGAGCCTTGGGCGGCAACGGCATCATGGTACTGCCAATCCCAGTCCCGAGGCCGCGGGGCCAGGAAGAGCCAGGCCAGGAGCAGGAGGAGGAGGGCCAGAAGGCCTCCCAACGTGCGGGCAAGACAGCCACGGCGCGTCATTCTTCCCCTCCCGCGGCGGCCAGGATGTCCCGCAGGGCCTGCACGTGTCCAACAAAGGCCTGACGGCCCTTGGGGGTCAGGGCGATGTACGTGCGCGGGCGACGGCCTACGAACGTCTTTTTCACCGCAATATACCCGGCGTCCTCCAGCTTGCGCAAGTGCGTGGCCAGGTTGCCATCGGTGACATCCAGCATGTCGCGCAGGGCTTTAAAGTCCAGTTGGGCGTCCTCGGGCAGCGCGTGCAGCGCGGCCATGATGCGCAGGCGAACGGGCTGGTGGATGATCTCGTTAAACCAGGCCACGGCTCACCTCCAGGCGTAGCGCATGTACAGCCCGGCCGCTATCAGGCTCCCCCCGCCCAGGAGGGCCATCCAGAGGTTGAAAACGGCGGGGAAGAGCAGGTAGCCCACCACCATGAAAACGGTCACGGTCGCGCCCAAGCCACCCAGGAAGAGGCTACGGTAAAAGATGCCGGTAGTCACGTAGCCAAACATGGCGAAGAGGGAGACGAGCAAGGACAACTGATCGCCGCTCTGGGGACGGGCAAAGTAAATGAGCAGTCCACCGTACACGATCCAGGCCAGCCAGTAGAGGCCGATGGCGGCGTTGTAGCGTGGGCTGCGCACGCGGACGCTCACCCGCCACCCCACCACCACCGAAGCCACAATCCCCAGGATGTCCAGCACCAGCCACAGGGTTCCCACCCCAGGCGATTCGGGACCGAGAACGTGCGTCCCGCCAAAGCCCAGGGTCCACACGATGCCCCAGATGATGAGAAAGTAGGGCATCCCGCCGTGCGCCACCGCCCGGCGCATTTGGCGGGTGGTCCTCTCCACGAGCTCCAGGGCCTCTCGGGCCTCATCGGGAGAGATACGATGTTGGGTCATGAACCACCTCCGAGCAGATGCGTGCTGCGTGTTGCGTGTCACGAGTCACGCGTTACGCGTCACGACCAAGAAGACATCTTCCAGGGTGGCGGGTTGGGCCTTCAGGCTGCGATATGGGATGCGGTGGGCCCGCAGGGCGCCGAGAACCCGCTCGGTGTCCTCGGCCGTCCGCAGGTACAGAGTGAGGGTGCCGTTGTGTTGCGTCCAGCGGCTCACCCCGGGCAGGGCCTGCAGGACCTCGGGCGACACGGTCACCCCGTCGCCGACCTCCACCTCCAGCCGGAAGCCCATGCCCAGCCGGGCGACCAGTTCCTCGGGCGGGCCTTCGGCCACGACGCGGCCATGGTCCAGCATGACCACCCGGTCACACAGGGCCTGCGCCTCCTCCAGGTAGTGGGTGGTCAGGACGATCGTCTTGCCCTGGCGGCGCAGCTCCCGCAAAAAGGCCCAGATCTGGCGGCGGATGTGCGCGTCCAGCCCGGTGGTGATCTCGTCCAGAAACACGACCTCCGGGGCGTTCAGCAGGGCCAGCGCGGCGAAGACCCGCTGCTTCTGCCCGCCGGAGAGCTTGCCGAAGAACGTGTCGGCCTGCTCCCGCAGGTCCAGGATATCCAACAGCTGTGCCGCGGGCAGGGTGTGGTCATAGAAGGCCGCAAACAGGTGGAAGATCTCCCGCACCTTGAGCCGGGAGGGCAGGTTGGCCTCCTGGAGCTGGATCCCCACCCGCTGCACCAGCACGTCCCGGTCCGTGCGCGGATCATACCCCAGCACACGGACTTGGCCCTCATCGGCCACCCGCAGGCCCTCGACGATCTCCAGCGTGGTCGTCTTGCCCGCGCCGTTCGGCCCCAGAAGGCCGAAGATCTCGCCCTTCCGCACCTGGAAGAGACGCCATCCACCGCGCGCACGGAACCGTAGCGCTTGTGCAGGTCATGGACCCACACCACCGCGTCCGCGGGCGCGTTCCCGACCCCGGCCGTGAGTCGCGGCCTGCGGCTTTCCCTTTCCTCCTCCCAGCGGAACGCGCGCAGGGCCACCAGGGCCGAGATGAGCGCGATGAAAAGCAGGTAACCGAACGCCTGGGCCGCGGTCACCCCTTCAAACCACGTGCGCCCCAGGAACGCCGTCCCCTTGAAGGAGTGGAGCGGGTGGGTAAGGGCATCGCCCAGGGTGATGGGGCCCGAGACCCAGAAGTCGGTGAGCAGGTCCGTGGCGTGGGTCAGGGGGCTGAGGTCGGACAGGAACTTGAGGAAAGGGGGCAGCGGGTCGCGCGGGCCAAACGCGCCGGAAAGGAACATCATGGGAAAGAAGAGGAGACTCCCCACGGTCTGGGCCAGCCGCGCGGTGGGGGTCAACCCGGCCAGGGCAAAGCCCATGGCAAAGAACGCGGTGTAGGTCACCAGGATGCCGAGCAGGCTGAACGCCACCTCGCCGTCGTAGCGCAGCCCGAAGAGCGCCTCGGCCACCACGAGCAGGAAAGCCAAGGAGACGGTCAGCATGACCAAGCCGTTCACGTAGTGGGAGAGCAGTATGTGCACCGGGCGGATGGGATGGGTGCGGTAGTACTTGAGAACCTTCGTCTCCCGCAGGGCGGTGAGGGTGGGATAAAGGCCCATCAACCCCTGAGTAGCCATCACCCAGGCCAACGTCGCGGGCAGCATGAGGTCCAGAATGCGCATCTCCACGCCGGAAGGGGTGGTGAGCACCACCTCCCGGCCGAAGGAGGAGCCGCTGATGGTGAGGAGCAGGGCCGGGAAGATGAGGGTGAAGAAGGTAGCGGCCGGCTCACGCAGGTACAGCCTCATGTCTGCCAGAAGAAGCCGAAACCATCCCCGCGATCCGGACATGACATCCTCCCAAAAGTTCTCTACAGTACAGTGTACTTTTCTATACAAAGTATATCTCGCTCCAAAGTACCTGTCAAGTCAGCACGTGAAGAACGCCCAGGAAGCTATCACACCGTTAGAAGCTTCGGAGGGAGCTCGGCGCGCGTCATATGACCTCACATGTGACGTTTGCCACTGGACGTTATGACCTCCAATCCGGTATTCCAGGAGCAGCAACACGTCGTGTAAGCGTTGTGCGCAGGAGGACGCGACCATGGCCGACCCCATCCTTGTGGCTCAGGAGCTGCACAAGTCGTACGGGGACATTCACGGGGAAACTGCTGCCCTATTATCTGGTCAACCTGGGGCAGGTCGCGCTGATGTTCGCCATCGGCCGCCTGGTCTTCGGGATGAGCCTGGGCCGCGCGCCCTTGGCCCTGGTGCTCGTGACCCTGGCCACGGCCGCGGCGGCGACGGGCCTGGGCCTGCTGGTGGCCGCGCTGGGCAAGACCCGCCAGCAGATCACCGGCATCGCCACCCTGCTGGTCCTCGTCTTGGCCGCCCTGGGGGGCACCATGGTGCCTGTGTTCGTCATGCCGGCGTTCATGCAGGCGCTGGCCCGCCTCTCCCCCCACTACTGGGCGCTGCAGGGGTACCAGGACATCATCGTGCGGGGGCTGGGCGTTGCGGCCGTGCTGCCCGAGGTCGGCGTGCTGCTCGGCTTTGCCCTGGCCTTCTACACCGTGGCCCTGATCCGGTTCCGGGGGCGATGGACCATGGACGATGGACGATAGACGATGGCTTATCTGTCGTCCATCGTCCATCGTCTATCGTCCATCGCGGTCCCTCCTTTGCTCGCCCTTGGCCTTGCACCTATAATCAGAGGGGACGATGGGAGGGGCACCCACCGTTGAGAGGTACAAAGCGGACGAAGGTTGAGCGTCGAAGAGGCAGAATGACCATCTCACGTGCTGACGTGTTGGAAGAGATCGTAACCCGGCTCGTGCAGGGATTGCAGCCCGAGCGCATCTATCTGTTCGGCTCCTGGGCCCGCGGGGAGGCGAGCGAAGGGAGCGATGTAGACTTGCTGGTCGTGGTGTCGGATTCCGACTTGCCTCGTCACCGCCGCGAGGCGCTTTCCTACGACCTGCTCTGGGGATTGCCTGTGCCGGTCGATGTGATCGTGTTGACACGTGCCGAGTTCGAGCGTGGCACTCGAGTGAAGACCTCGTTACCCGCCATTGTGCAGGCGGAAGGAAAGCTTCTCTATGGACGAGGCTAGAGCTGACGAAATATGCCCACGTCCGCAAGGAGCGTTCTTCCCGCCGGCTCGCTTTACATAGCGGCGTACGGGATCATGGCCGCGGTGGCCGTGCCCATCCTGTGGATCGCGTTCTCGGAGCGGGCCCCACAGCGCTGGCTGGTCCTGGCCCTGTTGTTCGTGATCGCCCTCCTGTTCGTCCTCCACGACCGCGCGGCGCCGAAGGAAGCGCGCTGGACGCACCGCTACCTGGCGGGGCAGAGCCTGCTGGTGACGACCCTGGAGTGGGTGGATCCCGCCAACTTCGCCGCGGTAGTGCTCTTCTTCATGCTCAGCGCCCAGGCCGCGACCTATTTCCCCTGGCGGGTTAGCCTGCGCTGGGTGGCCTTCTTCGTGCTGATCACCGCGGCGCTGATGGCCTTGCGCGGCGGACTGGAGACGCTGCTGACCTTACCCATCTACGCCGGCGGCTACTTCTTCTTCGCGGCCTTCGCCCATCAGACCCGCCAGGCCGAACAAGCACGGGAGGAGAGCCAGCGCCTGCTGGCGGAGCTGCAGGCAGCTCACCGGCAGTTGCAGGCCTACGCCGAACAGGTGGAGGAACTGGCCGTGGCCCGGGAGCGCAACCGGCTGGCCCGGGAGATGCACGACACCCTGGGCCACCGCTTGACGGTGGCCGCGGTGCAGCTGGAGGGCGCGGAGCGCCTCATTCCCACCCGACCCGGAACGGGCCCGACAGATGGTGCGCACTGTGCGGGAACAGGTGCGGTTGGCCTTGCAGGAGCTCCGCCAGACGGTGGCGGCCCTGCGCACCCCGCCGGAAGCCGACCTGCCCTTGCCGAGGGCGCTCACCCGCCTGGCCGAGGAGTTCGAGAAGGCCACAGGCCTGCCCGTGCACTGCGCCCTGCCGGAGCGCGTGCCGCCCCTGCCCCCGGCTGTGCGGGTCACCCTCTACCGCGCCGCCCAGGAAGCGCTGACCAACGTCCAGCGCCACGCCCAGGCCCGGCAAGTGTGGCTCACCCTGCAGGTGGACGACCGCAGCGTCACCCTGGAGGTCCGGGATGACGGCCGAGGCCTGCCGCCCGAGCCGGAACACCGCGGCTTCGGCTTGCGCGGCTTGCGGGAACGGGCCGTCCAGCTGGGGGGCGACCTGCGGCTGGCCTCGACGCCTAACAAGGCACCCGGCTGACCCTTCGCCTACCTGTGGAGGGATCGTGACGCGTGACACGCAACACGCACCAACTGATGACTCCCTTCCGTGTGCTGTTGGTGGATGACCAAAAACTGATGCGCGAAGGGCTGCGCGTCCTCCTGGAGATGGAGCCTGACCTGGAGGTGGTGGGCCGAGGCGGAGGACGGCGAGGGGGCCCTCGCGGCCTACGCCGAACACCGGCCGGACGTGGTGTTAATGGACATCCGCATGCCGGGCATGGACGGCGTGGAGGCCACGCGGCGGCTGCGGGAGCGCTGGCCCGAGGCGCGGGTGATCATCCTCACCACCTTCGACGATGACGAGTACGTGTTCGAGGGGCTGCGAGCCGGCGCGCTCGGGTACCTGCTTAAAGACGTATCGGGCCGCGAGCTGGCCGAAGCCATCCGCGTGGTGGCCGGAGGTGGCGCCCTCATCGAGCCCTCGGTGGCGCGCAAGGTGGTGGCGGAATTCGCCCGGCTGGCCCCACCGGCTCGGTCCCCTGACGCCGGCCTGCCGGAGCCCCTCACCGAGCGGGAGTTGGAGGTGCTGCGCCTGCTGGCGCAGGGGCTGAGCAACCGGGAGATCGCGCAGCGGCTCTTCCTGGCCGAGGGCACGGTGAAGAACTACGTCACCAGCATCCTGACGAAGCTGGGCGTCCGCGACCGCACCCAGGCCGCGCTGCGGGCGCGGGAGCTGGGCCTGGTGTAGGAACTACTGGACTTTGACGAAAGTCCGGCGGTTGGGAAGGTTCCTCCGCACGACGTAAACCATCACAGGTAAACCACTGAAGCGGCCTGGGAATACAGCCCTCTTTCAGGGGGATCCCCGACGGAGCACGATGTGAACCCCCGTGGGATCTCTTGCCTCCGTTGTGATGCCACGGAAACGGACCACTATGGCCGTAAATACGGCAAACCACGCTGGATCTGCCTGACATGTCGGCGTCCCTTCGGACTTGAGGGCCACCTCCTTGGCACAGCCATGTATCACGTGCGCACCCCGCCTGCCGAAGCGGCGCGCACCCTGTTGAAGTGTGACACGCTCTGGCAGCGTCGATGTCGCCGAGGGCGAGGGCTCACCGGCCACAGCGTTGGGAGAAGCAGCGTACAGGAATCTGGACGCGTTGGCTGCACGGCAGCATCGAACGCCGCACGACCACCCTGCGATGTTGTCTCAACCGTATGAGAAATCGAAGATGCACGAGGTGGGAGTGGCGCAAATTGGGCGGCGAAAAAGCACCGTTGCCCTGTCCACAAGTCCTCCGGGATGTCGAATTTCTGGCCGCTTCCAAAACGTTTTGGAAACGCTTTGGAAACGCTCAAATGGTATAATCCACTTAGAAGGGCTGAAGGTGTGTGGAGAATTGGGAAGAGACTATGGTGGTGGCTGGTGGAGCACGTTACAGCGAGCAGGACAGCACACCGAGTCACGATCGACAATTGAGATCTACAATATAAAGCAGCAGGAGGATGACATGAGAAACAGGTGGTGGCTATCTTTTAGCTTTGTCGTCGTGTTGATGCTTGCGGGAGGTATGGTTTCCGGCAGTGACTTGACTTCACCTGTCCAAGCCATCTCTCCAGCAATCCAACAGGATGGCAGATCCCTACAACTGGACGGGGACGGAGACTATGTAGAGGTCTCCTTTTCCGACGAGTTCAACTATCTCAACGTCATCACTATCGAGGCCTGGGTGAAGCGAGACGAATACCGCTGCGAGACGGTGGTGGGCAACGGCTGGCGGAATTCTTATTGGCTGGGCTTCTGTAATCAGCCCATCCGCTTCTATCACACGGGCTACAAGCGCGTGGACGGCAACGCGACCATCCCGCCCGGGCAATGGATCCACATCGCGGTGACGTATGACGGCACCACCCGGCGCTACTACATCAACGGCCAATTGGACAAGGAGACCACGGAGAACAACGGGCCCATCACGGGCAATCCGCTCCAGGTGTTCCTGGGCATCGGCGGAGACTACGACGGCGGTTATTACTTCAAGGGGCTCATCGACGAGGTGCGCATCTGGAACGTGGTGCGCACGCAGGCGGAGATCCGGGCAGACATGTACCAGACTATCACTCAGGCGCAACCCGGTCTGGTGGCAGTGTGGAACTTCGACGGTGATGCCCGGGACGCGCTGGGGAAGCATGACGGCATTCTGCGCGGAGATGCGACCTTCTCACCGGAAAGCTTCCCCAGTGGGCCGACAACCCCGTCAGATCCGCAAGTAGAAGCACTGCGCCGCCTGGAGAAAGAGTCTGCCCAGCTCCCTTACGTCCGATTCGAAAATGGGCTGCCGGTCTTCGTGGGAGCGCTGGTCCCCATCTCTGAGGGCCTGCCAGACGACCCGGTGGTGCAGGCGTTGGATTTCCTGGAGCGCTACAAGGACCTCTACCGCCTGTCCGACCCGCGCACGGACCTCTACCTGCGCCGCATCACCCGGGATGCCAACGGTGGTCGCCACCTCTTTTTCGGGCAGCAGCAGAACGGCGTGCCCGTCTTCGCAGCGGAACTGGCGGTGCACTTGGAGGGCGGCTACGTGACCGGCACCAACGGCCGCTACCTGCCTGAGATCCCGTGGTTCCCGCCTCCGGCGACACGCGGCGAAAAGGCCAAAGCTATCGCCCTGAACGCCGTCCCAGGCAGTGAACCGGAGGTCAGCGGGGAGCCGCGGCTGATGTACTTCAACGAAGCCCTCTTCTCCGGCGGGCAGGCCAGCACTCACCTGGCCTGGCGGGTGAACGTGCGAGGGCTACGGCAAGACGACGGCACCGGTACGTCGTGGACGGTGTTCGTGAACGCCCATGACGGCCAAGTGCTTCTCCTCCTGGACGACTCGCCCACGGGCGACCGGCCGGGCGAGGACTTCGCCATCAAAACCGCGAACAACATGCCTTCTGGCGGTTGCTACGGAACGGCGGTGCAGTGGTTTGATGAAGACGGCGTGGTTGGGGGTAGTCCCGACAGCGACGGTGAGAACGCCTTTGACTTCGCCCACGAGACGTATCACTACTTCTACGACAACTTCGCCCGCCGTTCCTGGGACAACGACGATGCACAGGTCGAAGCGATTGTCCACGTGGGGACAAATTGGGGGAATGCCAGCTACAACCCAACTTGTGACCAGCTCCAGTTCGGTGACAACATGGTCACCCGCGATATTTTCGCCCATGAGTTCACCCACGCGGTGACGCGATGGACGACCAACCTGATATACCAGAACCAGCCAGGCGCGCTGAACGAAAGTTACTCGGACATCTTCGCCGCGCTGGTGGACGACGACGATTGGACCATGGGGGAAGGGTCAGCGCTGGGGGCTTTCCGGGATCTGAGCAACCCGCCCCGATATGGCCATCCCGATCATATGGACGACTTCGTAAACACCACCAGTGATAACGGTGGTGTACACACCAACAGTGGCATTCCCAACAAAGCGTTCTATCTCCTCGTGGAGGGGGGCACTCACAATGACATCACCGTGCGCGGCATCGGGCGCCAAAAGGCGGGTCGGCTCTACTACGACGTGCTCACCAGGCGTCTCACCAGCAATGCTCAGTTTATGGACGCCCGGAATGCCACTGTCTGGATGGCCCTACTTTACGATTTCTTTTCCCGATACGATTTCACCAGCGACGATGTCTGCGATGTGATCAACGCCTTCGCCTCCGTGGGGCTGGGAGACGCAGACCGCGACTGTGACGGAACCCCCGATCCTTCCGATCCTGACGATGACAACGACCGCATCCCCGACAGTCTGGATAACTGTGACGGCGTGCCCAACCCTGACCAATGGGATACCGACGGCGACGGTCAGGGCAACGCCTGCGACCCGGACGACGATAACGACGGCGTGCTCGATGAAGGGGACAACTGCCCCCTGAGGCCTAACCCGGATCAAGCCGACGACGATGGAGACGGCATCGGCGATGTGTGCGATGACGACGACGGTGACGGTGTGGTGAACTCTGAGGACAACTGTCGGGATGTTCCCAACCACGATCAGACGGACACTGACGGAGATGGCATGGGAGACGCCTGTGATCCTGACGATGACAACGATGGCATTTGTGATGTCGATGGGCCACTGCCCGACGGCACACCGGGAACGCCTCCGGGTGGATGTACCCGAGGGCCAAACAACGTCGATAATTGTCGGATAACGCCTAACCCGGACCAGGCCGACAGTGACGGTGATGGCGCGGGCGATGCCTGCGACAACTGTGAACGTCCGAATCCAGATCAGCGGGACACCGATGGGGACGGGATTGGTGATTTCTGCGATTCCGACGATGACAACGATGGCATCTGCGACAGCGGTGGCCCGCTCCCCGACGGCACGCCGGGGACGCCGCCCGGTGGCTGCAACCCCGGTCCAGGTCGCGTAGACAATTGTCCGCTGCTCCCCAACCCCTTGCAGATCGACATTGATGACAACGGCACCGGACTCCTATGCGATGAAAACGAAGCCGCGATGCTGTCGGGCATTCCTCAGCGCGAGATTCAGGGGGTCATCCGCTTCCTGGACCCGAACAGCGCCCTACTCATCCCCATCCGACCCTGCTGGGCCGACGGCTGTCCTGACTACCTGACAGAAGATCACCGCACAGAGGTGACCATCAAGCTGCCCTTCGACATGCCAGCGCGCATCGTGGACGATCGAGGGTTCGTGGTCGCCAAATCAGGACCGGGTTTGGAGAAGACCCTGCGCTTCCGCCCCGACGCCGACTTCTTCTACCGCTTCCCTGGCGGTGTTGGGAGTGGTTCTCTCCGCGCTCTCCAGGACAGCGCTTACGAGGGGCGGCGTTACTTCCTGGAGATTCTCCCCGTGCCCGAGGTGGAGGCGAACCGGGAATACGCGGTTCAGATCGGGGTGACAACGCAAGAGATAGAAGGCCAGAATGTGTATCTGCCCTTGATTATGAGGTAAGGGGGCTGGTTGACCGCAGTAGGGCGGATTGGCAATCCGCCCTACTTAAAAATTTCGCGCGGTGGCCATTTCCCGGCCCATTTGCCCCCTTTGGAAACGTTTTGGAAACGGTCGCTCGCTATGATGGAACCCAAGGACGCCCAAGAACACACCGAGGCCGATGACGAAGCCGCCTGGCTTGATGCAGAGTAACTTCACCAGGCACGACGTGAAGTGAAGAAGTGAAAGTAAGGATGCAAAATGCCACAGAAGACCTCCAGCCTGGTCATGCTCGTTCTCCTCCCCGCTCTGCTGGTGGTGCCAGGGTTCCTGGCCCTCTTGGGCCGTGGGCAAACCGCCACCGCCGCCCCCGCGGTGGTGAATGTCACCATCTACGCCAGCGCGGACACCTACGTGGACAACGGGGACCCCACGCAGAACTTCGGCAACAGCACCACCATTGATGTGGGCGCGTGTTGGGAGTTCACCACCGCGCAGATCGGCCTGATATCCTTCAACCTGAGCACTATTCCTTCCGGAGCCGTTATCCACAGCGCGGAACTGCGCTTGTACAAGGTACCGGGTGGTTCAACTTTAGCCGCCACGGTTCAGGTTCATCGGGTGACCGCCTCCTGGAACGAGTACAGCGTGACCTGGAACACCCGTCCCACCTACGACGCCACCCCCGTCGCGTCCACCTCCGTGGCGGCACCAGCAACGTGAATTTCACCAGACATGAGGCGGCCTTTAGTCGTTGGCAGTGGGTTGTTAGCTATTGCTGCCAACTGTGCATGACTTGCAGTGCAGACCAGCCGTGACTGCTGCGGACCGCTCCGCA
>JAUZRY010000055.1 GCA_030949995.1 Ardenticatenia bacterium | reverse complement strand
ACCGTCGTTGGCGGCAGTCCCTTTGCCCACTGGCGGGGCATTGACGGCATGCTTGTGCTTACCTTCGGCCTCATCGGCATCACCGCCCTGACCTTGGCCCGCCTCCAAGCCGCATCCGTTCCTGCGGAAAGCCCGTCCGTGGAGGCAGGCGCCGCCCATTTGCCGGCGGTGAAACCACTGACACACCCAATTCAGGAGGGAGAGCCCAATGACGTGGAGTCGACAACGTGAGCTGGCACTGCGGCAGGCCATCTGCGAGGCCGGACGGCACATGTACCGACAAGGGCTTGTGGTCGGCAGTGACGGCAATCTGAGCGCCAGGCTCGACGGAGACCACATACTCATCACGCCCAGCGGGGTGAGCAAGGGGACAGTGGATCCAGATCACCTGCTGGTGGTGGATGTAGAGGGGCGGGTGTGCCGCGGGGCAGGCTCGAAATGGCGCCCTTCCTCGGAGATGGCCATGCACTTGGAGGCATATCGGCAGCGCCCTGACGTGGGCGCCGTCATTCACGCTCACCCTCCCATGGCCATCGCCTGCACACTGGCAGGCATTTCCCTAGCCCGCCCGGTTCTCCCTGAGATTATCTACCACTTTGTCGCCATTCCCACGGCGCCTTACGCCTCGCCGGGCACGCCCGAGGGCGCCGGGGCCATTCGGGAGCTGATCCGGGAGCACGACGCCATCCTGCTCGACCGCCACGGCTCGTTAACCGTGGGCGCAGATGTGGCTCAGGCACTTACACGGCTGGAGTGGGTGGAACACGTGGCCAAAATTCTGCTGGCGGCTCACGCCTGTGGCCCCGTCGCCGAATTGCCGCCAGAGATCGTCCGCCAGCTCCTGGCACGCCGACGGGGGAACAAACGCGGGTAGGGCCCGGCGGCCTGCTACTGGCGGCGCCGGGCGGCCTCAACTCGTCTCGCCTGGCCTCCTCTCTGCTCCTTGAGCGTGTTCATCCCGTTCTCCACTGTGCGAAGGATGCGGTGCAGCTCGGCCTGCAAGCCTTCCAACACCTCCAGCGCGTATTGGTCGGCACCACGCCGGACTTCTTCGGCCGCACGGGCCGCCTCGACCTCGATCTGGCGGGCCCTTTGTCGGGCTTGTTCCAGAATCGCTTGTTCCTCCACCATCTGTTGCGCCTTGAGGCGCGCCTCGGCCACGATGCGTTCGGCCTCCTGGCGGGCGTCCGCCAGAATGCGCTCCCGCTCCTGCAGAATGCGTTGGGCCTCCCGAATTTCGTTGGGAATGGCTATGCGCATCTGGTCCACCACGTCCAGGAACGCCTCCTCGTCAATGACAGCGCTGGAGGTGAACGGCACACGGAACCCCTTGTTGAGCACGTCTTCCAACCGGTCAATCAAGTACACGATATCGGCCATGCCCGCCTCCTGCCCATTTCCACGGCCGGCCACATGGTCAGGGCCGGTCTCTGCCCCAATGCTGGACGGCTCGTCCAAACTCACCGCCACCGGACCGGATCATCACCCATCCTTGAGGGAGATGACGTTCACCTTATCCTCCCCGTCCTTGCCCAACGTCTCTAGGCGGCGGCGCAGGGCATCAACCACGTGGGGAGGCACAAAAGGGGACACATCGCCGCCGAGGAGGGCGATTTCCTTCACAATGCTGCTGCTGAGGTACGTGTGTTCAATGCTGGTCATGAGACAGACGAAATCAATGTCCGGCGCCAGCTCTCGGCTCATGAGTGCCATTTGAAACTCGTGCTCGAAGTCGCTGATCACGCGGAGGCCGCGCACGATGGCCTGCGCGCCGGTGCGGCGGGCGCATTCCACAGTGAGCGAATCGTAGGAGATCACGGAGATGTTAGGCGCGTGGGCGATGGCCTGGCGCACCATGTGGATGCGTTCCTCGACGGTGAACAGGAACTTGCGCCCTGGACCGGCGTAGACGCCGATGATTAAATGGTCAAAGAGCCGGGCAGCGCGCAGGGCGATGTCAAGTTGGCCGTTGGTCATTGGGTCAAAGGTTCCTGGATACAGGACTCTGGTCACCGTTTCACCTCTCTTCGGGAGACGTCGTCCTCGAGAGCTGCGCCTCGTGACAGTAGAGGGCCACCCGCGTGCGGCCGTAGCGGCGGTCGCGCACTTTGTGAAAATGTGCCACCATCTTGGGCAATCCGGCAAGCTCCCGGGGGTACTCCACGATCACCACGGAATCGGCGCCCACGAGGGGGGAACGCAGAAGGCGTGGCACTAACACGTTGTAGTCCACGGCCTCATAGGGGGGGGTGGCGCTCACGATCTGGTAGGGCAGAGGTTCGCCGAGCACGTGAGGGCGCTCCAACACGTGTTCGACGCGCATACGGAAGACGTGCGCCTGATCTTCAAAGCCGGTGCGCCGCAGGTTCTCGCGGATCAGGCGCACAACGCGCGGGTCCCATTCCACAAAGTCAGCGTGCTCGGCGCCGCGGCTCAGCGCCTCGATGCCCACGGAGCCTGTGCCTGCGTAGAGGTCGAGCACGCGCGCGCCTTGGAGCACGTGCAACGCCTCCAACATGTTGAAGACGGCCATGCGCACTTTGTCCATCATGGGGCGCACGTCCAGGTGGCCGGGCGACGCCAGCCGCCTGCCCTTCGCCACACCGGCAATCACGCGCACGGGGTTCCCTCCTCCTCAGCTCAAGTCGGTCTGCTCCACCCGTGCCCAGAAGCGTTCCACGTGTTTCCGCAACAGGCCGTGTTCCGGGCGTGTCAAGTCCGGGTCCTGTTCGAGCACCATCTGGGCGGCACGGCGGGCCAAGTCCAGGGTGCGGGTATCACCCAGACGGGCCACACGCAGGTCGGGCACGCCGCTCTGGCGGGTGCCCAAGAACTCGCCGGGGCCCCGCAGGCGCAGGTCTTCCTCGGCTAGGCGAAAGCCATCGTGGGTTTCGACGAGAATGTGCAGGCGTTCCTCGCCTTCAGGGCTCAACGTCTCGTCGGCCAGGAGGAGACAGTAGCTCTCGTGAGCGCCGCGCCCCACACGGCCGCGGAACTGGTGCAACTGGGCCAACCCGAACCGGTTGGCGCTCTCGATGAGCATCACCGTGGCATTGGGCACATCAATGCCCACTTCGACCACGGCCGTGGAGACCAAAATGTGGAGCTCACCCCGGTAAAAGGCGGCCATAATGGCCTCCTTCTCGTCGGGGCGCATTCGTCCGTGGAGCAAGCCAAGGCGCAGGTGGGGGAAAATTTCCCGTTGCAGGCGGTTGTACTCCTCGACGGCTGCCTTGGCCGCCACCTTGTCGCTGCCCTCCACCAGCGGGCAGATGATGAAGGCTTGGCGCCCCTGTTCCACCTGGGCCTGAATGAACCGGTAGGCCCGCTCGCGCTCGCGGGGCGTCAGCAGCACTGTCTTCACCGGTCGGCGGCCTGGGGGGAGTTCGTCAATGATGCTCAAGTCCAGGTCGCCGTAGATGGTGAGCGCCAAGCTGCGGGGAATGGGCGTGGCGCTCATGACCAAGACGTGCGGGTTGTGGCCCTTTTCACGCAGGGCCGCGCGCTGGCGCACGCCGAAGCGGTGTTGTTCATCCACCACCACAAGGCCCAAGCGCGAGAAGGTGACGTGCTCCTGGATCAGGGCATGGGTGCCCACCACGATGTCCACCTCGCCAGCGGCCAAGTGCTGGCACACGGCCTCTTTCTCGCCGGGCGACAGCCGACCGACGAGCAGGGCCACGCGCACGGGCCGGCCGTGGTGGAGCAGGGGCCCGGATTCCGGGTTGAGGAGTGTGTTCAGGGAGCGGGCATGTTGTTCGGCCAGGATCTCCGTAGGGGCCATCAGGGCACCTTGATGGCCAGCAGCCACAGCCACCAACAGGGCAGCTGCGGCCACCACTGTCTTGCCGGAGCCCACATCACCTTGGAGCAGCCGGCTCATGGGCGCGGCTTGGGCCATGTCGTCCACGATCTCCCTCAGCGCCCGCCGTTGTGCACGGGTGAGCTCGAAGGGAAGCGCCTCCTCGAAGCGGCGCAACACAGCCTCGTCGGCCGGAAGGGGCACGCCCGTGAGGGCCTTCCACTGGCGGCGTTGTTGGAGCACGCCGATCTGGAGCAGGAGCAGCTCGTCGAAGGCCAGCCGCTGGCGACCCCGTTCGGCTGCCACGTTGTCCGGCGGGTTGTGGACGTGATGCAGGGCTGTGGCCAGTTCCAACATGCCCAATTTCACCCGCAGCCACTTGGGCAGGGGGTCAGGAATGGTCTCGAGGTGGGAGGCAAGGGTCTTGCGGATGAGGGCCCGCAACCACTTGATGGGCACGCGGCTGGTCAGCGGGTAAACGGGGATGAGCCCTCCGGTGTGAAATTGGTGTCGGTCCACCGGTTCCCACTCGGGGCTTTCAAAGACCAGTCGTCCCAAGTACTGGCCCACCCGCCCGCTGAGGCGCACGGGGCGCCCTGGCGTGAGTTGGCGCATCAGGTGAGGTTGGTTGAACCACGTGGCCTGGATCACGCCGGTGCCGTCGCTGATCAGGGAGGTGATAATGAGCGTGCCCCGCCGTCGGCCTTCGCGGCTCTCGGTTTTCTGCACCACGCCGGTCACGGTGACCGTTTCGCCGTAGACGAGTTCGCTGATGGCCTTCATAGTACGAAAGTCATCGTACCGGTGGGGCAAGTGGTACAACAAGTCGCGCACAGTCTCAATGCCCAGCCGGCGAAGGTGGGCTGCCCTCCGCTCTCCCACGCCCGGGAGGTAACGCACGGGCTCGTCCAAGCGGGCATCGAGTTCCAGCAGGCGCTCGGCCGCTGCTTCGGTGAGTTCTTGGGCCTCCGCGTGGTCCGCCACAGGTGTGGTGGCCGGTGTCACCGTGGGCGCCTGCGCGGAGGAGGGCTCGGCTGTCGGTTCCGGACGGGGCTGGCGGGGGCGGGGCTTGCGGCCTCGCCGCCGACGGGCAGCCGGGCGTGGCTTGGGGGATGGCGGAAGCTCGTGCCCTAGACGGAGGAGGACGGCTTCCACCGCCTCGCGGCGCGCCTCGGGGGAGAGGGTGGCGTAGTCGCGCAGGCGGGTCACCACCTCGTCCACCAGGAAGATGTCGGCTGGGCGTCCACCCGCGCGCATTTCCTCGTACCAGAAACTCAGAAATCCCTCGATGCCGCCGATCACGGCCGTGTTGGTGAAGCCACGCTCGGCTTCGAGCTTCAGGATTTTGGCCAATTTTTCGTAGAGGGGTTGCATTCCCGCCTCTCTCACGCTGAAGTGAACGGTGCACGCCGAATGAGACACACACCCACAGCACCGGGCCCGGCGTGGGTGCCCAACACTGCGCCGGCGGTGGCACGGAGGCACGCTGTTCCGGCCGCCAAGTGCTCTCCCACGGCGCGGGCCAGAGTTCCGGCCAACTCGGGGGCGTCAGCGTGGACTACCGCCACGCCGAACCGCTCGTCGGCCACAGTAACCCTGTGGGCCAACCATTCAAGTGCCCGCTGTCGGGTACGCTGACGGGTGACCACGTCCACGGAATTGCGCGCCACCCGCAGCACGGGCTTGATGCGCAGGGCCGTGGCCGCCATTTCCATCACCCGGTTGATGCGCCCGCCCCGACGGACGTATTCAAGGGTGTCGAGCATGGCGTAGGTTTCGGCACGGGGGGCCAACTGCCTCACGTGCCCGGCCAACTGACTCAGGGCCATGCCCTGGCGCGCCAGGCGCGCGGCATCGAGGGCCAGTAGCCCCAAGGCCATCGAGGCTGTGCCGCTGTCCACCAACTCGACGGGCATTCCCGTGCGACTGGCGACGAGGCGAGCGGCGTTAAAAAGGCCACTGAAGCGACTTCCCAAGTGGACCGCCAACACGCCGGTGGCCCCCCTGGCCCTCGCTTCTCGGTAGGCGGCCTCGAAATCCTCACCGCGGGGCAAGGCCGTGCGGGGCAGCCGCGGGGAGGTGCGCAGGCGGCGAAAGAAGGCCTCGCCGGAGATGTCCACCCCCTCACGAAAGCTCTTCTCGCCGAAGGTGACCTGACAGGGCACCACCAAAATGCCCTCTTGTTCGGCCAGCTCGGGCGGCAAGTCGGCCGTGCTGTCGGTGATGACTTGGATCATTTGCCCACTGCCTCGCGGGGCCTCTCGCCGGCAGCCCGCTGCTCCTGACAGAGAGAGGGCGTGCCTGCGCACGCCCTGCTCACACCACCTTTCTGGGACAACATGTCGGCGTCAGCCGAACATCCCGCAGCCCACACGTCCGGGTGCGTTCCCCTCACTTGGCGACGACGGCGCAGATGCCCACTGCTCCCGGCCCCACGTGGCTGCCCATCGCCACGCCGGCCTCGGCGATCAGGATGTTCTGGCGGGGATGCACGTCGGCCAACATGTCGGCAAGCTGAGAGGCCACGTCTGGGGCATGGGTGTGCATGATGGCCACATCTTCAAAGGGCGCCAGCTCACGGGCCATTTCGGAGAGGCGTTCCAGAGCGCGCCCCCGCGTGCGCACTTTCTCAAGGGGTACCACCTTGCCTCCCTCGATCTGCAAGATTGGCTTGACGTTCAACACCGTGCCCAGGAAGGCCTCCGTAGAGCTGACCCGGCCGCTGTGGCGCACGTAGTCCAACGTCTCCAAGAAGCTGGGAATGCGCAGGCGCGGGATCATGTCGTTCACGATCTCGACGATGTCTTCCTTCTCAGCCCCTTGGAGGGCTGCCTCGGCCGCGGCAATGGCCAGCCATCCCAAGCACATGGAGACATTGTGGGAGTCGATCACCACAATTCGGTCCGGAGCCAGCTCCTGAGCGGCCAGCCGTGCCGAGTTGAAGGTGTTGCTGAAAGCGGCCGAGAGGTGGACGGAGAGAATGTCATCGCCCTCATCAAGGATCTCCTGGTACACATTCCTGAAATCGGCAGGGGAAGGCGCCGATGTTTTCGGCAGGTTGGGGAGCTCGGCCTCCATTCTGACGTAGAATTCCTCGTGGGAGATGTCCACACCTTCACGGTACACATCGTCGCCGAAGTGGATGTAGAGGGGCACGACCGTAATGTCAAGCACATCCACGATTGGCTGTGGCAAGTCGGCCGAGCTATCGGTCACGATCCGGATCCCCATGCGCCATCCCTCCTCTGCCGGAGCCTTCCCCTTATTTTTTATTTGGCAACCACGCCACAGAACCCGACGGCGCCCGGGCCGACGTGGCTGGCCATGGCCACTCCCGCTTCGGCGATGACAATGCGGTGGCGCGGGTGAAATGTGCCCAGGCGTTCAGCCAACTGTTCGGCCACGTTGGGCGCGCGCGTATGCATGATAGCCAAAGACTGGAAAGGGGCAAGTTCGTGGGCCATGTCGGCCAGGGTTTTCAATGCCTGCTCGCGCGTGCGAACCTTGGCCAAGGGGATAGCCTTGCCGCCCTCGATGTGTAACACGGGCTTAATGTTCAGCATGGTGCCCAAGAAGGCCTCTGTGGAGCTCACCCGGCCGCTGTACTTGACGAACTCCAGGGTTTCGAGAAAACTGGAAATGCGCAGGCGTGGGATCATGTCGGAGATCATCTCGATGATCTCCTGCCTGGATTTACCCCGCCGGGCTGCCTTAGCCGCTTCGATGGCCAGCCACCCCAAGCACATGGAGACGTTTCGGGAGTCAATGACCGTCACGCGGTCACGGCCCACGCCGAAGGCGGCCAGCCGGGCCGAGTTGTAGGTGCCGCTAAACGCGGCTGAAAGGTGCACCGAGATGATCTCATGGCCCTCGTCCAAGAGGGGCTGGTAGACTTTCATGAAATCCCCCGGTGAGGGAGCCGACGTTTTGGGCAGATTGGGCACCTCGGCCTGGAGGCGTTTGTAGAATTGGGTTGATGTGATGTCCACGCCCTCCCGGTACACGTCCTTTCCGAAGTGGATGTAGAGCGGCACGATGGTGATGCCCAGTTGTTCGGCCACGTCCTTTGGAATGTCAGACGAGCTGTCGGTCACGATGCGTACACCCATGACAGATAAGCCTCCCCTGCAATTTGCTGCATTGTGATCAGCTTTCCTCTCCACACGCGGGTGCCGTTGCTCTCCCCGTGTGGTCACCAGTACAGGCGCCTCAGGCCCAGTCCCAGGGGTTCTCCACCATGCCCTCGGAGACGACAATGCCAACGGCATCCACGCCGATGTGAGCGGCCAGGGCAGCCCTATAGTGTTGGGTGTGAATGGGGACTTGGGGACGCTCGTCCCGGATGAGGCCAATCAACGTCTCGATCTCGCCAGGATCGCACTGGTTGTGGAGCACGATGATCTGCTCGATGTAGCCAAACTCGGCCACGAACTCAGCCAATTTCTCAATGGCCCGCTCACGAGTACGCACTTTCTCCAGCGGCTCGATTTCTCCTTCCTCGACCATGAGGATGGGTTTGATGTTCAACATGGTGCCGAGGATAGCTTGGGAGCGGTTGATGCGCCCGCTTTTCTCGAGAAAGTCCAGGGTTTCGACGAAAAAGACCACGTAGATGTGATTGATGAGCCCTCGCAGTGTGCGCACGATCTCTTCAACGGAGTCACCACGGCGAGCGGCTTCGACCGCTGCCTTGGCAAGCAGGCCCAAGCCAGCCGTGGTCAGGCGGGAGTCCACCGGATGCACATGACAGCGTCCCATCATTTGAAGGGATGCCTGTTCGGCCCGCTCGATCACGGGGCTAAGTTTCCGGGAAATGTGAATGGAGATGATCTCGTCGGCCACTTCGCTTGCCCGGCGGTAGACTTCGATGAACTGTTGCACAGTTGGCGGAGTGGTGTAGGGTTTCTCCCTCGCCTCCCTGGCGATCTGGGCGAACTCCTCGGGCCGAATGTCCACACCGTCCCGGTAAACGCGCCCGTCAATGTGAATGTTCATGGGCACCACAAAGATGCCCTGCTGTTCGCACTCCTCTGGGCTCAGGTCGGCAGTGCTGTCTGTGACCACAGCGATTCTGCTCATCGAGTTGTCCTCTGTGGAAGGGGGTTCTCGGGGCGTGCGCACGTGCTTCGCCCGCCCCGTCAACATGCTTCTTTCGTTCACTCCACGGAGATGATGAAGTGGTAAGAGGGCTGTCCCCCGTGGACTACTTTCAAACTCTAAGGCTGGGAACTTCTCGCGCAGGGCCTGAACCAGGCTTTCAGCTTGGTCACGTGTCACGTCGGCGCCGTAGTACAAGGTACAAAGCTCGTGTTGGCTCGAGTCCACGCGCGCCAACATGGCCTGGAGTACGGTGAGGTCGTCTGAGCCGGCGGCCACCAGGTGGCCGTCCACGAGGCCAATGATGTCGCCCTCGTGTACGCGGATGCCGTCGAGATGTGTGGCCCGCACGGCGCGGGTGACTTCGCCGCTGATCACGTGTTCGAGAGCGCGCATCATGTTTTGGACGTTGGTTTCCACGTCGGAGGAGAAGTTGAAGGCCATGAGGGCCGCGATGCCCTGGGGCATGGAGGTGGTGGGCACCACGTAGACGGGTCGGTCGGCCAGTTTGGCCGCCTGTTGGGCGGCCAGTACGATGTTCTTGTTATTGGGCAGCACGATCACGGCCTGGGCTTGGACAGCTTGGACGGCCTCCAAGATCTCCTGGGTGCTGGGTTCATGGTCTGACCGCCGGTGACGACGGCGCTCACGCCCAAGCTCTCGAAGACCTGGCGGAAGCCATCGCCCAACACCACGGCCACCGTGCCCACGCCGGTCATCTCCTCCATGCGGAAGCCCGCTTCGGCCATGGGCGGGTGGGCCGCCTGGTGCTGGGCGCGGAAGGCCTCATATTGCAAGTCCATGTTTTCAACTACAATGTCGTCCAACATGCCCAAGTTGGCCCCGTACTCAAGCGCGGGGCCGGGGTTCAGACAGTGCACGTGCACTTTGACCAGGTGGCTGTCCCCGATGACGAGGGCACAGTCGCCTATGCTGTTCATGTATTCACGAATAGCGTTCACGTCCAGGGCTTCGCCCCGGATGAGGAACTGGATGTCATATCCGTATCGGCCGTCGGCCAGCGGCTCAGGTGGGGCGTCCAGGAGGGCCTCGAACTCCTCTTGGGTCACGTCGGCAAAGCCCCCCACCTCCTCCTCGCGCAAGTGGCGCAGCATGCCCTCAAGGAGAACCACGAGGCCTTTGGCACCGCTGTCCACCACGCCGGCCTCCTTGAGGACGGGGAGCTGTTCAGGCGTGCGCCTGAGGGCCTCCCGGGCCACATCCACCATGTACGCCAACTGGGCGATGACGTCGGGGTTTCGGCTGGCTGCCTGTTGGGCGGCTTGGGCTGCCTCACGGGCCACTGTCAAGATCGTGCCTTCCACGGGTTTCATGACGGCCTTGTAGGCCGAGTCCACGGCCACGCGGAAGCCTTCGGCGAGGTCACGGGCAGTGATGATCTCCTTGTCCTTCACCGCATCGGCCAGGCCCCGGAAGAGCTGGGAGAGAATCACTCCGGAGTTGCCCCGCGCGCCCATGAGGGCTCCTTGGGCCACGCGGGCCAACACCTCACCGGCCCCGCAGTTGCCTGCGTCGGCTATCGCCTTGAGGGGCGCTGCGCATGGTGAGCATCATGTTGGTGCCGGTGTCACCATCAGGAACTGGGAAGACGTTGAGGGCATTGATGGTCTGTACATGTCGTTCGAGCCAAGCGCCGGAGGCCTCGAAGAGGGCCTTCAGCAGCCGGCCGTCCACCTGTTCCAGTGGCTCTTCACGCACCTGGTCTGTTATCATTTGGCGGGTCAACCCTCTGCCCTCCTTTCGCCGCTAGCCACATGGTGTTCTGGGCTTCCACGCTGTTATACCCTGGGTTTGCTGATTCCATTCGGCTATGGTATAGTGTAATGGCCCCGTGACAAGAAGCGGGGCATTTACATGTTGGAACCCCGCAGGCAGCCAAACGTTGCGAATTTCGCGTGACAAGGAGTGTGAACCATGGCCAGGTGTGAACTTTGTGGCAAGGCCCCCCAAGTGGGAAACAACGTGAGCCACGCGAACAACCGCACGAAGCGGCGCTTCTACCCCAACATTCAGCGCAAGGTGGTCTACATTGACGGCCAACGTCGCCGCCTGAAGATCTGCACCCGTTGTCTGCGCACTTTGGGGAAGACGAAGTAAGGCAGGGGCGGCCTTAACGGTCGCCCTTGCCGGTTTCTTGGCCAATGGCCTCACGCAGCTCTCGAACAGCCTCCCTCACGCCTGCGGGGTGGCCGTACACGGCCGAGCCAGCCACAAGCCACGATGCTCCTGCTGCCACGACGCGGGGTGCCGTCCTCTTGGAGATCCCCCCATCCACCTCAATGGGCACATCACTTCGTCCGGCCCTGTCCAACATGTGGCGAACGCGCTCGATCTTGGGCACCACGCTCTCGATAAACGCCTGCCCCCCGAAGCCCGGGTTCACGGTCATGACCACCACCACGTCCACGTCGTGGAGGATGTCCTGAAGCATGATGGCAGGCGTGGCCGGATTGAGGGCCACGCCCGCCAGGGCGCCGAGCTCGCGGATGTGTTGCACCGTGCGGTGCAGGTGGCAACATGCCTCCACGTGAACGGTGAGCACGTTGGCCCCCGCCTCCACGAAGGCGTCCACATATCGGTCAGGGGCCTCGATCATCAGGTGCACATCGAGCGGCAAGCGCGTGACGCGCCGCAGGGCGGCAACGACCGGAAGGCCCACGGTGATGTTGGGCACAAAGTGTCCGTCCATCACGTCCACTTGGACGGCGTCGGCACCGGCTTCCTCGGCCGCACGCACAGCCGCTTCCAAGTTGGCAAAGTCGGCGCTCAAGATGGAAGGGATGATGTGAACTGATCGTGCTGCCATTGTGCCTCCGACTACGTTGGCGCCTCCCGAAGAACCATGCGCGCCCCCTCCTGTTCGTACCACATAGGGCCTTGGGGCACGTGGGCATCCACCGTGAGCGCTCCTTCATCCATGTATTCCCAAAGAAGTTGGAAGGGCGCCTTGTCAGGGGCCCACTTTTCGGCTATGACCACCCCGTGGCCCGGCAGCACGGTGAACACAACCTGGCGTGGGTCATCGAGATGGCGCAAGGCTTGGGAGCGGGAAAAGGCTGCCTTCACTCCAATGGCTTGGGCTTCTGTCGCACAGGAAACCAGATAATGGTAATACGGTGGGTCAAGGGGCACAAACTCGACCCGTTGGGGATCGTACGAGGCGATGCCCCGGTGGCCGTGAAGCTTGGAGCGCACCACGGGCACCTCTTTCCGGCGGCCGTTGACGGAAATGGTCACCTTGGGGAGCAGGCGGTCCATGTCCATGAGCTCAACGGCCTCAGACGAAGGCGGGTCGTTGCGCTTGCCGTCCACGTGTCGAACCAGGGCACCGGTGCCGTCAGGGGCGACGCCCACAATGACCGCCAACTCGTTTTCCGTGATCTCGGCCTTCTCGATGGGACGGGAACTGCCCGTGACGGTGGCAATGAGGGCGTCCACCTCCGGCTCCCACGTGGCAAAACACCCCTCGCTGTACTGACTGGCCACGGCATCGGCCACGACGGGCACATGAACCAGCTCCTCAATACGCACCATGCGGGTGAAGAAGTGGCGCTTGCCCAGTTCCCTGGCGGCACGACACATGGCTTCTGGGGCCGAGAGGCGGCGCCACACCTCATAGGGAATCGGGGGGGGCACCACCTGGTGGTTGGTCACGTCCCGGGTGCTGAGCACGGTCACTATGCGCAACGCCATGTCGTCGTAAAGGGCGTTTTCCCCGTGAACATGGGTGCTGCGCGGGTAGGCACCGACGAGGTCGAAGTGGTAGACGTATTCTGCGCTCTCCTCGCCCACCACCAACAGGATGCGAATGCTCTTTGCCTGAGCTTGGAGCACGCGCTGTAGGGCCAAAATGGGCCCGCCCCGTCGCCCCTGCTCAACAAGGGTAATGTACGCCTCTGGAGCCAGGCCAGGAAAGGCGAAATCGGCCGGATCAGGTGGCTCCTTGCGCAGGACGCGATCGAGGTAGGCCAGACGGCGGTCCAGCTCGTCCGGCGTGACCCCCATAAGGGTGTAAAGGGTGGGCGTGTGGGCGAGGCCGAAACGCCGTCGGGCCGTGAAGAGCAAGGCCTGACGCCAGTGCAGGGGGACGCCGAAGGGGGCGGTGGTGAAGATGGCGTCAGTCCGCTCGTCAGGGGCCTCCTGTACGATGTGGCCCAAGCGCAGAAAGGCTTGTCTCAGTCCATCCAGAGCCCGGTTCACGAACGGGAGGGGCTGTTGGCCTGGCACGAAGGCTACACGCACCTGCCGGAGCCACGGGTGGAGGGGTTTTCGCACAGGTGTCCGCGTGTCCAAACTCAAGGCGATTACCTCCTTTCTGCTCCTGACCCCATTTCCGGGCCACGCACGGCAGCGTGGCCCGGAAATGGGAGGCGGCGTCCTCGGCGCTCCACTTCGGCGTAAAGCTGTCCACACCCAGCGGCAATGTCAATGCCCCGCCGCACGCGCACCGTCGTCGGAATGCCCCGGCGGCGGAGCACGTCGGCGAAGGCCGCCACGCGCTCGCGGCCGGAGCCCTGCCAGGGAGAACCGGGCACAGGGTTGAGCGGAATGAGGTTGACGTGAACCAGGAGTCCTGCGAGCAAGTCGGCCAACGTGGCGGCCAGCTCCGGGCTGTCGTTGACATCGGCGATCATAGCGTACTCAAAGGTGACCCGCCGGCCAGTGTGGTTCAAGTAGTACCGCACCGCTTCCATGAGCTCGCGAAGCGGATAGGTGGCATTGATGGGCACTAAGCGGGTACGCAGGTCATCAGTGGGCGCGTGGAGGGAAACGGCCAGGTTGACTTGGACAGGTTCATGGGCCAGGCGGTAAATGGCCGGCACAAGCCCCACAGTGCTCAAAGTCATCCGGCGGGCGCCCAGGCGAAAGCCGTCGGCGTCATTGAGCACGCGGACGGCCCGGAGGGTGTGGTGGTAGTTGCTCAAGGGCTCTCCCATGCCCATGAAGACCACGTTGGTGATTCCTCGGGGACTCGGCGGCGCCTGGCGAGCCCGCACGTGGCGCTCGAGGTGGAGCACCTGGGCGACAATTTCGCCCGCCGTGAGGTTACGAATCAGCCCCATGCGGCCAGTGGCACAGAAGGCACAGGCGAACGCACATCCCACCTGCACGGAGATACAGGCCGTGCGCCGAGCCGTGTACTCCATCAGGACGGACTCGACCCGCTCCCCGTCGGCCAGCTCGAAGAGCCACTTGCGCGTTTGGCCGTCGGACGAACGCCATTCGGCCAGCGGGCGCAGGCCATTCGGGTCGAAGTGGGCCGCGAGCCGGGCGCGCAGGGCGCGTGGCACGTTGTGCATGGCCTCGAAATCGGTCTCCAGGTGATGGTACAGCCATTCCCAGATCTGACGAGCACGAAAGGCGGGCTCGCCCCAGGAGGCCAAGAGAGCGTGCCACTCCTCGCGGTCCAGGTCATACACCAGGCGTTGCCCGGCAGTTGTCGTCATCGGCTGGTGGCTCATAGCTCTCCGAACACAGGTACACAGGCCAGACAAAAGAAAGGGCGCATCCTCGATGCGCCTCAGCTCGCCGGTAATTGTAGCACGAGAGGGAAAGGCAGGTCAAATATTCATTGACATTAGATGCACCATAGCCTCCCACGGCCAGATGGCTCCGTGGCCCACTCCGTGCCGATGGGCGGCGTCCTGGGCCGCGTAGGACGTTACGCCCGTCCCTCCCTCCAGGCTGCGAGCAAGTCGAGGAGGTGCTCGAAGACGTAATCTGGCCGTATGGGGCTCGTCTCCAATTCCTCCGGTCCGGTGACACCGCCCAGGACGAGCACCGTGGTGAGGCCCATGCGTTGGCCGCCCAAGATGTCGGTGTCGAGCCGGTCGCCCACCATGGCGACGGCCTCGGGCGGAAGGCCCAGGCGGCGCAGGGCCTCGCGGAAGATGATCGGCTCCGGCTTGCCAATGATCACCGGCCGGGCACCTGTGGCCGTCTCCAGGGCAGCGAGAATGGCCCCACACCCAGGAGAGAGCCCGTTCGTGCCCGGGAAGGTGGCATCGGGGTTCGTGCCCACAAAGCGTGCCCCGGCGAAGATGGCGTGAGTCGCCACTTCCAGTTTGCGGTATGTCAGTTCTGGGTCGAGCCCCACCACCACCAGATCGGCCTCCGAGGTGTCCACGGGGCGCAGCCCGTGGGCACGGAGCTCCCGCTTGAGCCCTTCCGTCCCGATGACGAACGCGGTGGCCCCGGGGGCATGTCGGGCTAACCACCGGGCCGTTGTTTCAGCGGTGCCCAGCACACGTTCGCCCGGAACAGGAATGCCGAGCTGAGCCAGCTTACGATCGTATTCTTCGGCCGTGCGGGTGGCGTTGTTCGTCAGGCAGAGGTAGGGCACAGCGTGCGCGTTGAAGTAGGCGATCAGTTCACGCGCTCCGGGGCACACGCTCATGCCCCGGTAGAGCACGCCGTCCATGTCCAACAGGAATCCACGCACTGTGTTCAGATTGCCCATAGGCATCCCACTCAGAGGCCGTGGGCGCACAGGGCGCCCAGGTGGTCAGCATCATGTGCGCAACACGCCGGCGAGGGCCAGCAGGCTCAACACCAGGCGCATGGCACAGAGGAAGAGCATTGGCCAGGCCCACCAACGCTGTTGGGTGAGCACACTCCCCAGCAGGGCGTAGACGCCGGGAAAGGCCACGTAGAGCCCGTGCGTGGCCACCAGCAAGGGCCCGGACACTGTGCCCGCGCGGGCCAGCCGCACCATGACGAACAGCATGAACGGCATCTCCATCACGACGATGAGGCCCAGCGCGATGAGAAAGAGGCGCGTGATTGTCTCACCGGCTAGATCCGGGCGCAGGAGGGCTACCCTTCCCAGGACGCCGGGCACCCACCAGGCGACCACGGAAAGCCCCCCACCCACCAGCAACCCCACGAGGCCGGCCAGCCAGAAGGGTCGCCACCACGATGCTGTCATTACGCTTCGCTGCCGTCCTGGGAGATCTCCTCGATCTCCTCTTCCACGTCCACGATAGCTGTGGCAATGGCCCAAGCAATAAGCCCCCACACCCCCCCACCAATCACCACGGCCACGAAGATGGTGCGCCAGGTGACGGAAATCTCGGGGTTGCGGAAAATGCCGAAAAGCGAGAGCACAATGGCCAGCAGCGCGAAGGAGAGCCCTATTTTGGCCGGCCCACTCAGGCGTGCCCAGACCGACCGCACCTGTGCCATCTTCTCCCTCCTTGCGTGTTCCGTGTGGCGGTTCACCGCTGACACCCACTTGTCTTCGGCCGGGGCCGTCGGGTTAATGTGACCGGGGCGGATTATACTGTGAGGGAGTAGAACGCGCAACTCCGCTCTGCCCGGCCTGTGTCTCGCACAGACAGCAGTTCCCCGAACGCTTCCCCTATCACACACGCTCATCGGTTTGCCGCACTTCCCAAACCATGTATAATCACCGACTTGAAGAGGAGGGGAGTCACCACATACCGCGCTCATTGTGCACGCATGGTGCTGTGCCCTCCGCGTCCGTTGTAGTTTTGCCGCAAAGTGCTCAGGAACCTCGCCGAAGAAGCTGCCGAGAGAGCCATGGGAGCCCAGGACCAGATGGAGACATTGAGGCAGACGCCTTTCACAGGCCATCCGCGCCTGTGGTTGTACACGTGCCCGGGAAACTTGAAATTCCCTTGAAATTCCAGCAAACCGAACGAGAAGGAGTCTTGCATTGAACGTTGAACGAACCCATCAGGACGGCGAGCTGATCTTCACGATTACCGTCGGGCGCGACGAACTCCAGGCCGCCAAACGCAAGGCGGCCAAGAAGTTGGCCCGCGAATTGCGGGTGCCCGGCTTTCGTCCCGGAAAGGCGCCCTATCAGGTGATTGTGCGTTACTTGGGGGGCGAGCAGGCTCTGCTCCACGAGGTGGTCGAGGAGAATTTCGTGCCTTGGATCACCAAGGCCCTCGAGCCCTACAGCGAGGACATCTTCAGCATGGACTTGATCGATGAGCCCCAAATCGAGGGCTTGGACGGCCAAAGCGACGAGATCACAATCACCATCAAGGTGCCCGCCGAACCCCGCGTGACGTTGGGAGATGTCTCCACCATCGAGGTGGACACAAGCGCCGAGGAGCGCGAGCGCGAGAAGCAATCGGAGGTTGAAAAGCACATTGACCGTGTGCTCTCGTTGCTGCGCGAACAACATGCCACGTGGATTCCCACCAGCGGCCCGGCCGAGTACGGTGACCTCGTCACCGTGGACATTCAGGGGCGACTCCTGACCGGCGACGTGGTCATCGACGAGGAAAACGTCGAGGTGCGCCTCGAACGCGACGAGGAGGAAGAGGACGAGGAGGAGGCCCAGCCCTCCTCTCCCATCCTTGTCGCCGGCCAAGAGACGCCGGCATCCCCGCCCGAGCGTTTCTGGAGCCACGTGGTGGGCATGAGCGCGGGGCCAAACCAGGGAGTTCAACATCGCGTATCCTGAGGATTGGCCCTCCCAGGAGATCGCCGGCCGAACGGTGCTCTACCAGGTGACGCTGAAGGACGTGAAGAAGCCCGTCCTGCCGGCCCTTGATGACGAATTGGCCCAGATGGTGGGCGATTTTGAGACATTTGAGGAGTTGTACAACACCGTGCGCACTGGAATTGAGGTCTCGGCCGAACGGCACATCACCGAGCGTCTTCACGCAGAAGTTCTCTCCAAGTTGGTCGAGATCAGCACGGTGGAGTATTCGCCCCGCATCATTGAGAAACGAGCTCAGCAAGTGATCGAACGGTCCAGGGCACAGCTCCAGGCCCAGGGCATAACCCTTGAGGAGTATCTGGCGCGCAGAGACATCTCCTACGACGAGTATTACCGGGAAGTGAAGGAACGGGTTGAGGCGGAGTTCAAGAACACCGTCGTCCTCCAGCACTACATCCGGTCACGAAACATCACCGTCTCCCCGTGGGAGAGCCTCGCCCTCTTAATCCTCGAAACCAACATGACGCCGGATGATTTTGCCGACCAAACTGAGTTGGAAGAAGCTCAATTGTACTACACGACCCTTGCTGTCCTGCGCAAAGCCCTCAAGCACTTGGCAGAAGAGGTGACCGGAGAGCCGCAGCCGCCGCTGCCCGAAGAGGAAATTGCCGCCCAGATGCAGGAACACCTCCACACTCAGGATGAGGAGGGAGAAGAGGACGAGGGCGATCGCACACACACGGCGGAGAGCCCCTCAGAGGCAGAACAGGAAGCGGCGGAGAGCAACGAGGAGGATCACGTCCAAGCTCAGCATCAACCGAATGAATGAGCGGACGAAACACGAGGGAATTTGTGCTTTTGAGAGCTTCAGGACAAAATGAGGTAGTTTCACCACATGTCCGCCGAAGCCGAAGTGTCAGATTGACAGGGAAGGCCACAATGTGAGCCACTTTCCCCTGTCCTCTTCTGGCCGCCAGAGGTGAAAGCAGCCATGAAGGAAGTGTTGACGTCGCAAAGCGCCCTTATCCCCATGGTCATTGAGACAACAGGGCGCGGTGAACGGGCCTATGACATTTACTCGCTGCTGCTCAAGGAACGCATCGTCTTCTTGGGAACGCCTATTACCGACCAAGTGGCCAACCTGGTGATTGCCCAATTGCTCTACCTCAACCGCGAGAACCCCGAGCGGGAAATTCAGCTCTACATCAACAGCCCCGGCGGCTCCGTGTACGCCGGGTTGGCCATCTACGATACCCTCCAGCTCCTTGACGCGCCAGTTTCCACCATTGCTGTTGGTCTCACGGCCAGCATGGGCACTGTCCTTCTGGCCAGCGGCACCAAGGGCCGGCGGTACGCCCTGCCCAATGCCACGATCCACATGCACCAGCCGCTGGGAGGCGCTCAAGGGCAAGCGGCCGAGATCGAGATCCAGGCTCGGGAAATCTTGCGCCTGCGCGCTAGGCTCAACCACATTCTGGCCCACACCACCGGCCAACCTTTGGAGCGCATCGAGCGCGACACCGACCGGGATTTTTACTTGGACGCCCAGGCGGCCAAGGCATACGGCATCGTTGACGAAGTGCTAACCTTCGAGGAGGAACATCGGGATGTCACGTAAAACCAGGCGCGGCAGCGGACAGCAGTGCTCGTTCTGCAACCGGGACCAGGCTGAGGTCAACCGGCTCATCGCGGGCCCCACTTCTGTCTTCATCTGCGACGAGTGTGTGGACCTCTGCAAGGAAATCCTGGAGGAGGAAACCCCGGCTATCCGGCGCCAGCCGGCAGCCCCATCGTTTGGGTCCCTGCCCCAGCGCCTGCCTCCACCCAAGGAAATTTACGAACGCCTCAACCACTATGTCATCGGCCAGGAGCGGGCTAAGAAAGTCCTCTCCGTGGCCGTCTACAATCACTACAAGCGCATCTTCTACGCCGACGACTACGACGAGGTGGAGCTCCAGAAGTCCAACATCCTCCTGATCGGCCCCACCGGGTGTGGCAAGACGCTGTTGGCCCAAACCCTGGCCCGCATCCTCGACGTGCCCTTCTGCATCGCCGACGCCACCGCCCTGACCGAGGCCGGGTACGTGGGCGAGGACGTGGAGAACATCCTGCTCCACCTCATCCAAGCAGCCGACTTCGACTTGGCCCGGGCTGAACGGGGCATTGTCTACATCGACGAGATTGACAAGACGGCCCGCAAGTCGGGCGACAACCCCAGCATCACACGGGACGTGAGCGGCGAAGGGGTGCAACAGGCCCTGCTCAAGATCATCGAGGGCACAGTGGCCAACGTCCCACCCCAAGGAGGGCGCAAACATCCTCACCAGGATTTTATCCAGCTCGACACCACCAACATCCTTTTCATCTGTGGCGGCGCCTTTGACGGGTTGGAGCAGATTATGGCCCAGCGCATGAGCACCCGTGGACAGATGGGCTTCAAAGTGCCCGGTCACGGCCAGGACCGACGCCAAGAGCTCTCCACCGCCGAGCTATTGCGCCAGGTGACCGCCGAAGACCTCATGAAATACGGCATGATCCCCGAGCTGGTGGGGCGCCTGCCCGTGGTCACCAGCGTGGACCCCCTCGACGAGGCCACGCTCGTGCGCATTCTCACGGAGCCGAAGAATGCCCTGGTCAAGCAATACCAGAAGCTCTTCCGCATGGACCAGGTGGAGCTGATCTTCCGCGAGGAGGCCTCCACGCTGCGGCCCGGCGGGCTCTGGCCTACAAGACGGGCGCCCGAGCCCTGCGCACCGTGATCGAGAGCGTGTTGCTGGACATCATGTACGAGATTCCCTCGCGCAGCGATGTCTGGCGTGTGGAGATCACCGCCGACACCATCAACGGTGAAGCACCTCCTCTCCTCTTCGACCGCGCGGGCAACCCGGTGCCCTTCGAATTTGAACGGGCTGCCTGACTCCTGAGCCCAACGCCACCGATTCCACCTCCCCGCCATCCACACTCCCGCAGATAGCCCCCTGCGGGAGCGTGTCTTTCCACACGCCTTCCAACCCCATGGGCCCTTCATCGCCCACGGTTTCATGACATCAAGCATCTGTTCCACCGCCATCTGTCACTCGGCCAGAGAAGTTTGCGCTGGCGCAAAGAAGAAAGGAAGCCCCGAGTCGAGAATAGGACTGAACCCAGCGTGTTCGTGTCCCTGAGCAATCCGCGCGCGCAGGCCAAGCCTGTAGGTCTCACCTGTGCGCACGTGCTCAGCAGCAGGAGGTCCCATGCCTGTCAAGAGCTACTTAGTGTATCCCGTGGCCGGCAAAGCCGCCGAGCTGGCACGCACCCTGCGCGCCATGCCCGAATGTGAACTGATCCCCGCCACCAACCGTCACCTGTTCATCCTCATCACTGACACCCCTAACGAGCAGGCCGAAAAAGCCCTCGAACAGCGCCTGTTGGGCATCGAGAGCATCCAATGTCTGGCGCTGGTGGCCGCCTATCGGGACGAGGAGGAGGAATCATGCTGACCCGTCGCCAGTTCCTGAAGCGCATGGCCGGCGCGGCGGCCGTCACCGCTGCCACGGCGCTGGCCCCGGACATCACCTTCGCGCGCACATTTCTGGCCGGAGGCGAAGCCGCGCCCACGGCCCAAGACGATATCGTGTGGGACAAGGCCCCCTGCCGCTTCTGCGGAGTCGGCTGTGGGCTGCTCATCGGCGTGCGCAACGGCCGGGCCGTAGCCGTCAAAGGCGACCCCGACTCGCCCGTCAACAAGGGCTTGGCCTGCGTGAAGGGCTATCACGCCATTCTGGCCCTCTACGGTCAAGACCGCCTCACCACCGCTTACGTGCGACGCAACGGCAAGCTGGAGCCCGTTCCCGTGCAAGAGGCGCTCGACATCGTGGCCCAGAACATGAAGGAGACCATCGACCAGCACGGCAAGGACGCTGTGGCCATCTACGGCTCCGGCCAATGGACTATTCCCGACGGATACGTGGCCGTCAAGCTCTTCAAGGGATTGATCGGCACGAACAACGTGGAGGCCAACGCCCGCCTCTGCATGGCCAGCGCCGTGGTGGGGTTCCTAACGGCCTTCGGCTTGGACGAGCCCATGGGCAACTACGCCGACATCGACCACGCTGACGTGTTCATCCTTTGGGGCAACAACATGGCGGAGATGCACCCCGTGCTCTTCTCCCGCATGTTGGAGCAGCGTCGCCTGCGCCCTCACGTCAAGATCGTGGACATCGCCACGCGCACTACCCGCACCAGCGTGGCGGCCGACAAGGCAATCCTCATGGCGCCACAGAGTGACCTGGCCCTGGCCAACGCTATTTGTTACGAGATCGTGCGCAACGGCTGGGTGAATGAGGAGTTCGTGCGCAGGCATGTGGCCTTCAAGAAGGGGAAAACCAACATCGGGTACGGCCTGGAAGACAACTTCACATTCAAGGACGAGCTCACTGACATCGCCTTCGAGGAGTACGTGGAGTACCTTCAGGACTACACGCCGGAAAAGGTCTCGGCCATGTCCGGCGTGCCCGTGGAGGACATCAAGTTTCTGGCGGCGCTCTACGGTGACCCGAACAAGAAAGTCACCACTTTCTGGTGCATGGGCGTCAACCAGCACGTGCGCGGCACGTGGATGAACAACCTCATCTACAACATCCACCTGCTGACGGGCAAAATTTCCGAGCCAGGCAACAGCCCCTTCTCCCTCACGGGGCAGCCCAGCGCCTGTGGCACCGTGCGCGAGGTGGGAACCCTCACCCAACGTCTGCCCGGCGGACCGGTGACCAGCGAGAAGGCCCGCAAGCAGGCAGCGGAGATTTGGGACGTACCCGTGGAGCAGATCCCCGACACGCCCACCTACCACACTGTGGAAATGTTTCGCGCCCTCGACCGGGGCGAAATCCGCTTCATGTGGATCCAAGTGACCAACCCAATGGTCTCCTTGCCCAAGCTGCGCCGCTACAGGGACGGTGCGCTTAAGGACGGGCGCTTCATCGTCGTCTCAGACGTGTACTTCACCCCCACCACCGACGTGGCCGATGTGATTTTGCCCTCGGCCATGTGGATCGAACGGGAGGGCTTCTTCGGCAACTCGGAGCGGCGCACCCAACACTGGAACAAGATGGTGGAGCCGCCCGGCGAGGCCATGAGCGACTCGTGGCAATTGATCGAGGTGGCCCGCCGGCTGGGCTATGAGAAGTGGTTCCCTTGGAGCGAGGAAGAGCACGTGCGCGCCGTCTGGGAGGAATATCGCCAATTTCACGCCAACCCCAAGCACAACATGGCCCCCTACGAGGAATTGAAGCGGCGACCAGGTGTGATGTGGCCGTTCGTGAACGGTAAGGAAACCCTCTGGCGTTACAATGCCAAATATGACCCCGTGGCGGCCGAGAAATCGCAGGATTTCTACTTCTACGGCAAGCCCGACGGCAAAGCGTGGCTCATCTTCCGTCCCTACGAGCCCCCTGCTGAGGTCCCTGACGAAGAGTATCCCTTCTGGCTGAGCACGGGGCGCGTGTTGGAACACTGGCACACGGGCAGTATGACCCGCCGCATCCCCGTGCTCCACCGCTCCATGCCCCACGCCTACGTGGAGCTCCACCCCGACGATGCCCGGGAGTTGGGCATCCGCCACGGCGATGTGGTGCGGGTGGTTAGCCGGCGGGGGGAAATTGTGCTGCCGGCAGCCGTCAACTTCCGGGGGCTGCCCGCCCGCGGGATGGTCTTCGTGCCCTTCTTCGACGAGACCATGCTCATCAACGAGGTCACGCTGGACGCATTCTGCCCGCTCTCCAAGGAGCCCGACTACAAAAAGTGCGCCGTGCGTGTTGAGAGGGTATCGTCATGAACGCCGCTCACCCACCCCCACCGGAGAACACCTCACACTGGCTGCGGACAGAATACCGCCTGATTTCCATTGGCCTGGCCGTGGTGCTGATGGCCGTCACCGCGTATGTCCTCGGCACCAGTTGGCTCGCCGCCCAGACCACCACCGCACTGGATCCGCCACACAAGTCGGCCGAGTCGGCGGCGCCGGCCAGGCAACATGTGGAAGCCGGAAGCCTCTACTCCTTGGAGCTGATGCGCTCCTACTTGGCCTCCACTCCTGTGGCCGGCAAGGAGCGCACCTTGGCGACATACTACGCCCGCCGCACCTTTCCGGGAGCGCCCCCGTGGGTGCCCCACGATGTGGAGAACCCCATGAGCACAGGTGGTGCTGACTGTCTCCAGTGCCACGAAACGGGCGGCTACGTTCCTCCCATGGACGCCTACGCGCCCGTCGCGCCCCACCCGGAACTGACAAGCTGCACCCAATGTCACGTGCCAGCCCAAGACACGGAGTTATTCGGCCAGAACGAGTTCGTCGCGGCACCTCCGCCTGCGCTGCCAGAGCCGGCCTTTGACGGCGGCGCGCCGCCGCCGGTCCCCCACGAGATCGTGCCCCAAATGCGCGAGAACTGGCGCCGCATGTCACGTGGGACCGGCCGCGCCGGAGGAGATTCGCGTGGACCACCTGGAGCGCAGAGAACTGCTTGCAATGCCATGTGCCAGCCCGCACCGAGGCGATCTGGCAACGCGAGGAGGCCTCACCATGAGAACGATCTCACGCCTGTGGCCAGTCCTCTTCCTGATCCCCCTGCTCACAGCCGCCGTTATGGTGATGACAGCCTGTGCTGAGCGTGCGCAGATCGAGGGACCCTCCGTCGAGGAGCGCCTCAAAGAGGCCGAGCAGCAGGCCATGCCCATGCCCCAGGTGAGCAGCCGGCCGTTCCTGGAATTTGAGCAGTATCGTCTTCTCCAAACGGCCGCTGGCGGCATCGAGGCACCTCCGGTGGAGACCTATGTGCTCACCCGCGTGGAGGACCTGACCGCTTATCCCTGCTCCACCTGCCACGTCAAGCCGCTGGACGAGTTACAGGCCGAAAGCGAGGCCGAAGGGCAATTTCAACATTGGGAGATCACCCTGAACCACGGCGACCAGACCACGATGACCTGTGAAACGTGCCACAACGTGAACGCCGAGGGCGAGGCAGACTCCACCACGGTAGACACACTGCGCACGCTTACCGGGGAGGTCGTGGAGTTTGACGCCAGTTACCAACAGTGCGCCCAATGTCACGCCTCGGCCGTGGAGGAGTGGCTGGGCGGCGCCCACGGCAAGCGCGTGGGCGGCTGGGCCGAGCCCCGCGTGCTTCAGAATTGTGCTGATTGCCACAACCCTCACGATCCCCGGTGGGATGTGCGTTGGCCCGCCGTGCCCCCCAAGGACTTCAGCCGAGGACGAGGAGGAGGACCATGAGCGAACCTCGCAACGGCCGCGTTTCGGCTCACGGGCCGCGCAACCGGCTGCCCAGCGCCCGGGAAATCGGTGTGGAGGACCTGGTACGCCGCATGTTCGCCACCTATGGCGTGGATGATGTGTCCCCGGAACGCATTCCACAGGAGCACGACAGGCTCACGTGGGGGGAGCTGAAACGCCTCTTCGCCCTGCCCGATGATATCGAGAAACGAGCACACATCACCCTCCCCGACAACCAACCGCCCGACCGCTCCCGTCTGGAACACATGCTCAGCCGGGAGGTGGACCGGCGCACGGCCGTCAAGCTGTTGGCCATCGGGCTGGTGTTGGGCTTCGGGTTCCTGCAGACAGCCTGCCGGGCGCTTCTCCCTGTGGGCGCCCGGAGCGACCGCGAACGGGAGAAGGCGAAACTCTCCCTCGAAGAGTACTTCAAGCGCCACTACCGCCTGATGACCGACGAGGAGAAGCGGGCCACCATCGAGCGGTTGGAACGGCTCTATGAGCTGGAGACGGGCAAGCGCCCTCACATCTCAACACAGGGCCCCATCCAGGGCGTGCTCTACGGGTACGCCTTTAACATTTCCAAGTGTCGGGGCTACTTGGAGTGCATCCGGGCCTGCATTGAGGAAAACAACTTGGACCGGGGCACGGACATGCGCTACATCCGCATCCACGAGATTCCCGCCGGGGGTTCAGCATGGCCCGGGCCAACGACATGTTCTATCACGAGGTACCCGCCGAAGGCCAGATGTACGTGGGCACTCAATGTTATCACTGTGAGAACCCCCCCTGCGTGGACGTCTGCCCCGTGCAGGCCATACCTGGAAGGAACCCGACGGCATTGTGGTGGTCGATTATGACTGGTGCATCGGGTGTCGCTACTGCCAGGCGGCCTGCCCCTACGACGGTCGGCGCTTCAACTGGCGCACCCCCCACGTGCCCGTGGACGAGATCAACCTCAACCAGCATTATCTGGGCAACCGCCTGCGCCGTAAGGGGGTGATGGAGAAATGTACCTTCTGCATCCAGCGCGTGCGCCAGGGCCGCCTGCCGGCCTGCGTGGACGCGTGCCCCACTGGTGCCCGCGTCTTCGGCAACCTGCTCGACCCCAACAGCGAGATCCGCTGGATCCTGGAGCACAAAAAGGTCTTCCGACTCAAGGAGGACTTGGGCACCGAGCCCAAGTTCTGGTACTACATGGACTGAGGAGCACACCATGCGCGTTCTGGTGGCTTTCTTCCGCGATGCGCTGGACAACGTGACGGCCGGCAGCCTGCGCTATCACGTGTGGATGGGCTTTCTGACCTTCATGATGGTGTTGGGAGCCTACGCCTATACCGTGCAGCTCCGCGAGGGGCTGGCAGTGACGGGGATGTACGATTACGTGAGTTGGGGGCTCTACATCTCCAACTTCACGTTCCTGGTGGGCGTGGCCGCAGCCGCTCTCATGTTGGTGTTGCCCACCTACATCTTCCGGGACACCGACTTCGTGCGCGCCGTGCTCTTCGGTGAGGGGATGGCCGTAGCCGCATTGGTAATGTGTCTGGCCTTCGTGATTGTGGACATGGGGGGACCAGCCCGCCTCTGGCACATGGTGCCGATACTAGGTATCTTCAACTGGCCTCGCTCCATGTTGGCGTGGGACGTGATTGTGCTCAACGGGTACTTAGTGATTAACCTCACCGTGCCCTTCTACATTCTCTACAACCACTACCAAGGGCGCCGGCCCAATCCCCGGGTGTACCTGCCCGGGGTGTTCGTCTCCCTCGTCTGGGCCGTGGCCATCCACCTGGTGACGGCCTTCCTCTACGCCGGCCTGCCGGCCCGCCCCTTCTGGAACTCCTCTCTGTTGGGGCCACGCTTTTTGGCCTCGGCCTTCGCAGCCGGTCCGGCACTGATGATCATCATCCTGACGGTGATCCGCCGCACGACGCCCTACACCATCGCCGACAGCACGCTCCACAAGTTGGGCCTGGTGGTCACCGGCGCTGCCCAAGTGAACTTGGTGATGCTCATTTCAGAGCTCTTCAAGGAATTCTACTGGCCGACCGAACACAGCCGAAGTGCGATCTACCTCTTCTTCGGACTCGACGGCCACCGGGCCCTAGTGCCCTGGATGTGGCTCTCGTTGAGCCTGGTCACCTTGGCCACCGTGGTGCTCACCGTGCCACCCCTGCGCCAGCGCACTCCCGTCCTTCTCACAGCTTCCGCGCTCCTCTTCGTGGGCATTTGGATCGAGAAGGGCATGGGATTGATCGTGCCGGGCTTCGTGCCCGAGCCGTGGGGCCGCATGTTCGTGGAGTACGCGCCCACGTGGGTGGAGTGGACGGTGACGTTGGGGATCTGGGCGCTGGGGGCGTGGGTCTTCACCATCCTGGCGAAAGTGGCCGTCGGCGTGGAAGTGCGCTACCAACGGCTGTGCAAGGGTGACGCAGCGGCGGACCCATCACCGGCCAAGCCCCATCTGATATCGCCGGCATCTCCAACGTAGGTTGAGGGGCCCTCGAAAGCAGGACGAGCAACGCGCCCGGGCGCGGGATCTACCACGCCCGGGCGCTCTCGCTCCCTAGTGCCCATTCTCCACGGGGAGCCCGGCCCGTTTCCAATCGCGAATGCCTCCCAGCATGTTGATCACTCGCCCGACGCCGTGTGCCTGGAGAATTGAGGCGGCAATGGCAGAGCGATGACCAGTGCGACATTGGACCACGATGGGCTTCTCCTTGGGCAACTCGGCCACCCGCTCGGGCAAGTATCCCAACATGATGTGGAACGAGCCGGGAATAGCGCCGTCCTCGTGGCGTTCGGCCTCGTTGCGCACGTCCACCAGGAACACATCGCCGTTCATGATCTGGTCGGCAATCTCTTGGGGCAGCACGACGTCGTACTTCTGGACAGGGTTTCCGATGTTCAGCCACTGCTCTACTACCGTGGAGCGGAAGTAGCCCGCCACCCGGTCCAAGCCGATGCTGATGAGGGCGCGCACGATGTCGGGCACGCGCTCGTCATCGGCAATCAGGTAGAAATCACGGTCGTAGGGTAGGAACCAGCCCGCCCACGTGGTGAAGCTGGAATCGAAGGGGATGTTAATCGTGCCGGGGATGTGGGCCACGGCAAAGGATGTCACCGGACGAGTGTCCACAACGAGGGCGCCGTCAGCCAACACGGACTCCAGGCGGTCCACGGGCAGATGTTCAGGGCGAGGCAAGGTGTGGAGCACAGGGCGTTCTTCCTTGTTGAGCCGCTTCATAACCGCAAAGTAGCGAGGTGGTTCGGGCTGGTCCGCCAGAAGCCAGCGGACAAAGGCGTCCTTGTCGTCGAAGCGCAGGCCAGGGTTAAAGAGCTTCTCGTAACCCACGGTGCTCGATGGAATGGCACCCAGCCCCTTGCCACACGCACTGCCCGCCCCGTGGGCCGGCCAGACTTGAAGGTAATCCGGCAGTTGCTTGAAACGTTTTAAAGAGCGAAACATCTGCCGGGCGCCCTCCTCGGCCGTACCACTGATGCCGGCGGCCTTCTCCAACAGGTCGGGGCGGCCAATGGAGCCCACGAAGACGAAATCGCCGGTGAAGATGCCCATCGGCGTGTCGGCAGCGGCGGTGTCGGTCAGGAGCAGGGAAATGTGCTCCGGCGTGTGGCCTGGCGTGTGGAGCACCTCAAACACGATGCGGCCGATGGTGAAGGTATCCCCATCCTCGAGCAGGGTGTGGTCGTAATTGGGGGCGTAGGTGTACTTCCAGTTCTCATCCCCTTCGTCGGAGAGGTAGAGGTGAGCGCCCACTCGCTCGGCCAATTCCCTGGCGCCGGAGAGGAAGTCGGCGTGGATGTGTGTTTCGAAGGCGGCCACAATGCTCAGCTCTTCGGCCTCGGCCACATCGAGGTAGGGTTCTACGTCTCGCCCCGGATCGATGACGATGGCCTCTCCTGTCGACTGACAGCCTACGAGGTAGGAGGCATGGGCTAATCTGGGATCATAAAAGTACCGCAGCAACATCGCGTCCTCCTTTGGACTCTTTTACGCTACGCCTTTTAACATGCCCGTCCAGTACATCTCAGGGAGCACATACTTTTTCAACAAGTACATAGTGTAGCGCTCCTGGCTTTGATCGAAGGGGAACGACTCGCGTGGCCGCCCCTCATAGTCGAACTCCGCCAGCACCAGGCGCCCGTAGCCGGTCACCAGGGGACAGGAGGTGTACCCATCGTAACGGGCACACGGTTCCTGGCCGTCCATGACGGCCAGCAGGTTTTCCACCAGGACAGGTGCCTGTTTGCGGATGGCAGCCCCCGTCTTGGACGTGGGCAAACTGGAACAATCCCCCAGGGAAAAGACGTTGGCATAGCGTGTGTGCTGAAGTGTGTAAGGGTCCACGTCCACCCAGCCGGCGTCGTCGGCCAACGGGCTCTTCTTGATGATATCCGGAGCGCTTTGGGGAGGCGTGACGTGAATCATGTCATAGGTGAAGGTCACACGCTCACCGGTCTCCCACGCGTGCTCGAAAAACAGCGCCTCGACGCGTTGCTCAGGGCGCAACTCCACCCAACGTCGTGAGTGGTAGTGCACTCATGCCGTGGCGCTGGATGTGACCAGAACCGAGCGTGCGAGCATATTTCTCCACCGAGAAAATGTTCCCGCTGGCCGATCCGAAAATGATGCGCGTCTTGTTGGCCAGGCCGTGGCGCCGGAAGTAGTCGGCAGCCAAGTACATGATCTTCTGAGGGGCCCCTCCACACTTCACCGGTGTGTTGGGCTGGGTGAAAATAGCCGTGCCCCCCCTGAAGGTGCGAATGGCCTCCCACGTGCTGTTAACCGTCTCGAAGCTGTAATTGCTGCACACGCCCCCACGGCCTACACTGCCGGCCAGGCCGGGAATAGCATCCCAGTCGAGCTGAATCCCGGCGGCCACGACCAGATATTCGTATTCGACCCGGTCACCGTTCGTGAGCACCACGCCGTTCGCCTGAGGTTCAAACGCAGCCACCGCATCGTGAATCCACGTCACGCCCGGCGGCATTACCTCAGACTCATCGCGCACACTCGCCTCTCTCGGGACAGCACCGGCACCCACGAGGGTCCAAATGGGCTGGTAGTAGTGTCGCTCTGAGGGCTCGACCACTGCCACGTCCAAATCCGGCCGGGCGCGCAGCAAACGAGCGGCCACAGTAATACCTGCCGTTCCTCCACCGACAATAAGCACTTGATGTTGATGTTGCATGTGGTCACCTCCTCCTTCGCCTGTACTGCCACACAACCGACATATGAGCTGGCCATGACCTGGCTATGCCGAGAGCGCCCGCCCAAGGCGCCTGAGCATGGCCAGAGCAAACCCCAACGCGCGCCTCACGTCAGCGTTGTACAGAGCCCGGAGCATTCCCCAAGGCCCGACTTGCTCAATTCTCTGACGCTCCGTGTAGGTCTCTCGGGTGGCCTGAGCTGCCCGTGCAGCGAACTCCAATGTTGTCGGATCGAGCGCGTCGAGCAAGGCTTGAAAAGCCGGACTCTGTACAAGGTGAACCAGTCTGGTGAGGGCATCGACCACGTTTGTCGCAGCCGCGTCCAAATCCACCTCTTCACGAAGGGCGAAGCGATCTACCTCGTCCACGAGCGCGCTGACGAGAGCGGGCCCGTCGCGCACCGCTTGGGCCAGGAGACGGGTGGCCTCGTCCAGGGCGTCCAGCCGGCTGAGGATGTGTTCCAGGGCCGTCAACGCGGCGGTGCCGGCGATATCGCCGGCGTTGCCGACAGTGAGCACGCTCGAGCAGGGCGTCCATGTCGGGCATGGGCGCCCCCTCGGCGTACCGGTGGTCCAGCTCGTCCATCAGGGCACCCACCAGTGCCGGCCCGTCGCGCACCGCCTGGGCCAGCAGGCGGGTGGCCTCGTCCAGGGCGTCCAGCCGGCTCAGGATGTGCTCCAGGGCCTCCAGCGTGCGGCGGTTGACTGCTTGGGCCGCCAAGTGGGGAGCGCGCTCGAGGAGCACGTCCACGTCGGGCATGGGCGCCCCCTCGGCGTACCGGTAGTCCAGCTCGTCCATCAGAGCACCCACCAGGGCGGGACCGTCACGCCCCGCTTGGGCCAGGAGACGGCTAGTAGCTTCGAGGGCGTCAAGACGGGCCAGAATCTGGTCCAACACCTCATCATGCGGGGAAAGGGGGGAAACTGACGTCGTGGACATATGCACCTCCTCATGTCACCATCGACACCGTAGGCCCACTGTGGTGCGGGCATGGTACCACTACACCCTGTACGAGTTCCCAGTATCCTGGCTTCCAGTATAGTGGAAGGCGGAGAGATTGTCAACGTTTTCGGTCGAAAAGCTCATCTTTCTGTTCGTGTGCTCCGAGTGTTCCGCCACGGCAGTTTTGTAGAGGAAGCACTTGCCCTCTTGGGGATACTTACCGTTCCACCGTGAGTCCCTGTAGCGGAACAGTCGGGCTCGGGCGTGTTTTCATATGGCGTCTTCCCATATATAATGAAATCACCCTATCCCTTGAGGGGTGCGCAAGCATACCCGGGACGAGGCGTTGTGTTCCGAAGAGGAATGTGCGCATGGCTCTGACCGTTCCTCCGAGAGACCTTGCTGGAGGTGTGCCATGTGCCCCGTGCGTCCCTTGCCTTCCCAAGGCTGGTCTCGAGAACGTGTGTTGGACCACCTGCACACGCTGAAGGTTCAGCCCCCCCCTTGGGAGCACGGGCGGTTGTTCAGCCTGCTGTACGACGCCGGCCCTGAAGTGCGGGCCGTATTGCGCGAGGCCAGCTTGCTGTTCGCCGCTGAAAATGCCCTCAATCCGCTGGCTTTCCCCAGCCTGCGCCGCATGGAGACCGAGGTGGTGGCGGCGGGATGGCGGTAATTCCCTTCCTGTTGATTTTCGCCGTGGTGCGCGAAAACCCCGTGCCGACGTAGCCACTGTGGCTCGGAAGGCCTCCTTGGCCGACACCCTGCGGGCAGCTTGGGCCAATGTACCCTTCCGGTTTGCTGTGGTGCTCTACATGTTGAATTGGGTCACCTTTGATCTGGTGGCCTTGATGTTGCCCTACTATCTGCTCTACTGGGTAGCTCAGGGGAATTTGGTCACCCAAGTCTCGCTGGTGGGGGTGAACTTGGCCATCGGGTCGGCCGTGCTCGGCGTGTTGCTGGTGACCGCCGTCGTCGCTCTCCCCGTGTGGAACGCCTTGGCCCACCGATGGGGAAAACGGGAGGCCTACATTGTGGGCATGACTTTTTGGGCCGCTGTGCAGGTGGCTCTGTACCTCGTGCCCCAAGGGGGGTGCAAGTGGTGTTAGGCATGGCCATCTTAGCCGGCATCAGCGTCGCCACGGCCCACGTCTTGCCCGATGCCATTTTTCCCGACATCATCGAGTGGGATGAACTGCGCACCCGCCGTCGTCAGGAAGGAATTTACTACGGCGTCAAGAACTCTATCCGCAAGCTGACAGGAGCCGGAGCCATCTTCCTCGCCCTGCAGGTGTTGGGATGGTTCGGCTATCAGGCCCCGCCGGAGCACGCGGTGCGCTTTCAGCAGCCACTGGACGCGCTGCAGGCCATTCGAGTGCTGACCGGGCCGACAGGCGCTGTGCTGTTGCTGAGCGCGGTCGTGACGGCCTGGTTCTACCCTATCACCCGAGAACGACACGCCCGCATGCGAGCACTCTTGGCCCGGCGGCGCAAGCAGTAGCGGAATGCTAGCGTGAGCCATCACGCGTGGGGACATGTGGTCCCCCGAACAGAAGATAACGGTGAAGGCCTTCAATGGCGATCAGCATCACCAAATCACGTGTGGACATGTGGAGAGTTGGATAAGAAAGCTAAACTTTTCAAGTATTTGACGGCCGGGGAAGTCGATGGTAAAATATTCATAACATATTATTCCAACAGCCC
>JAUZRY010000054.1 GCA_030949995.1 Ardenticatenia bacterium | reverse complement strand
GCCGGTCCCGCCGCAAATCGACACCTGTTTCCACAGCTCGCGTGTTACCAATGTCCCCATATTCTATTCATATCATACCAAATATTCGTAAAACTCCCTGTCTCCGCTGGCGAATCTGTTCGCAAACCCGGTGGGTATATACGCAGATCACCGGGTTGCGAACTTGGCCCATTCTGCTAACATCTTCATCGTTCCCAACACACGCTGAGAGGTTTTCTGAACGCCTTTTTGACATTTTCACGACCCCCAAGTATACTTTGGGCCATAAGGTCGCAACGTCCCTTCACTCACCTTCGACTCGCGGAGAGTACTGAAAGTCGAAGTTCCCCGCAACGACGACGATCTCCAACAGGACCTTCACTCACCTTCGACTATGGAGAGTACTGGAAAGGAATCGAAGTGTCGCAGGACGTCAGAGAGTGTTCGCGCCCTTCACTCACCTTCGACTCGCGGAGTACTGAAAGCGCAGCACTTTATGGCGGACCAGTGCCAACGGCACGCCCTTCACTCACCTTCGACTCGCGGAGAGTACTGAAAGCCGGAACGCATGGCGTCGGTGGGCACCATGAACAGCCGCCTTCACTCACCTTCGACTCGCGGAGAGTACTGAAAGCTGGCGCTAATCCACGAGCGCTCCACGTAACGTTGCTGACCCTTCACTCACCTTCGACTCGCGGAGAGTACTGAAAGCGAGCTGGACCGCCGGGCGCAGCTCGCCCTGAGTCGCACGCCTTCACTCACCTTCGACTCGCGGAGAGTACTGAAAGCTAGAATGCGGCGGTCGCAGGTTCGCCGACTGTGACTGCCTTCACTCACCTTCGACTCGCGGAGAGTACTGAAAGCAGACGTGACTCGTACGCTATCGACACCGGTATGACGGCCTTCACTCACCTTCGACTCGCGGAGAGTACTGAAAGCCAGAAGTCTTCGGAGATGTTGGCACGTTCCTTCCTCACCTTCGACTCGCGGAGAGACGAGTTTCAGGATCGATGACTCCCGAGGTCCAGCCTTCACTCACCTTCGACTCGCGGAGAGTACTGAAAGCTAGGACGCACACGTCGCCCGGTCGCTCCACAAGGTACAACCTTCACTCACCTTCGACTCGCGGAGAGTACTGAAAGTCGAGAGCTCGCACGCAGGCGCGACGAGAGCGCACGTGCCTTCACTCACCTTCGACTCGCGGAGAGTACTGAAAGTCGCACGACGATGACGTGCCGTCCGCACTGATACGCCGCCCTTCACTCACCTTCGACTCGCGGAGAGTACTGAAAGCGACGGCGACGTGGTGCCGGGGATGCCGGCGTGTCGAGCCTTCACTCACCTTCGACTCGCGGAGAGTACTGAAAGACTGCGACGACGCTGCGGCGACGCGGTGAGCCTTCACTCACCTTCGACTCGCGGAGAGTACTGAAAGCCAGCGGTCCACGAGGTTGTCGACAGCGGCGTAACAGCCCTTCACTCACCTTCGACTCGCGGAGAGTACTGAAAGCAGTCGCACCTCATGAGCGTTGTACACCTCCTTCACTCACCTTCGACTCGCGGAGAGTACTGAAAGACGAGGTATCGGTTCGCGATTGAGTCACTGGGACGCCTTCACTCACCTTCGACTCGCGGAGAGTACTGAAAGACCATCGCGCTCCGGCTCACGCGACCCGAGTCGCCACCCTTCACTCACCTTCGACTCGCGGAGAGTACTGAAAGTGACGATTGCGTCCACCAGGGTGACACGTTCACACGATGCCTTCACTCACCTTCGACTCGCGGAGAGTACTGAAAGACGCTGCGAGTTCCCGCGTGCTGCGCGTACGGAGCGCCTTCACTCACCTTCGACTCGCGGAGAGTACTGAAAGCCGCAGTCGACGCGGCGCGAGACGTCGCGGATCGTCCGAGCCTTCACTCACCTTCGACTCGCGGAGAGTACTGAAGGCGCAGGTCGACGTTACGGTAGCGACGTGCACGAATCGCCTTCACTCACCTTCGACTCGCGGAGAGTACTGAAAGTCGACGTGGTCCGACGTCTGCTTCCACGCGTGTTACATACCTTCACTCACCTTCGACTCGCGGAGAGTACTGAAAGTAGCTGCAGATACGCCGAATCTTCGCGCGAACACCCTTCACTCACCTTCGACTCGCGGAGAGTACTGAAAGCGTGACTGGTATGCGCTCCGGCCACGTGCGAGCGCACCGCCTTCACTCACCTTCGACTCGCGGAGAGTACTGAAAGCGCTGACGCTGCATGATGACGACTGCTGATCGCTAGACCTTCACTCACCTTCGACTCGCGGAGAGTACTGAAAGGATCCGTGGAGACTCGCGTCACGCTGGCGACGCTCCGTTCCTTCACTCACCTTCGACTCGCGGAGAGTACTGGAAAGGGGATACGGCGTGGCAGGTCCGCGGACGAAGATCTCACCTTCACTCACCTTCGACTCGCGGGAGAGTACTGAAAGGGATCGCCGAAGTATGTGCCGTCGAGCGTCGGAGCGCTGACCTTCACTCACCTTCGACTCGCGGAGAGTACTGAAAGGCTGGCAGTCTGCCGACGCGGCGGAGCCGTCGGCACCTTCACTCACCTTCGACTCGCGGAGAGTACTGAAGAGGCGTACGTGAGACGCGCGACATCATGTCGAACGCAACGCCTTCACTCACCTTCGACTCGCGGAGAGTACTGAAAGGCTGCTGGGCGCGTTCACATCGCTCGGACGCGCCTGTGCGCCCTTCACTCACCTTCGACTCGCGGAGAGTACTGAAAGTCGTACGACGGCGCTGTCGAACCGTCGCGGACGTCCACCCTTCACTCACCTTCGACTCGCGGAGAGTACTGAAAGGCTGGGCTCGTCGGTGCTGCTAGGCGGGTTGCCGTCGTCCTTCACTCACCTTCGACTCGCGGAGAGTACTGAAAGCGCTGCACGGACGGTCCGTGCGACGCGATTAGTCGCACCTTCACTCACCTTCGACTCGCGGAGAGTACTGAAAGCTGAGCTACACGTGGCCAGCACACCTCGCTCCGCGCCTTCACTCACCTTCGACTCGCGGAGAGTACTGAAAGAACACACGAACCTGCGCACTGGGAGCCTGTCGGCAGACCCTTCACTCACCTTCGACTCGCGGAGAGTACTGAAAGGTCACAGAGCGCGACGGTTGCGAAACGCGAGTACGGCCCTTCACTCACCTTCGACTCGCGGAGAGTACTGAAAGCAGTGCGGCACTGCGTGGACGCAGTGCGAGCTAACCTTCACTCACCTTCGACTCGCGGAGAGTACTGAAAGGTGCCAGCCCAGCGATCAGCTGCGCGCTCAGTCCGATCCTTCACTCACCTTCGACTCGCGGAGAGTACTGAAAGTTAGAAGCCGCGCCAGCGGTTTACAGGCTGTGGTCTCCTTCACTCACCTTCGACTCGCGGAGAGTACTGAAAGGCCCTAGCCGCGCGTGGTTAGCACGGTTCGCATAACCTTCACTCACCTTCGACTCGCGGAGAGTACTGAAAGGTCACGCGGTACTTCAGCTCAGCTTCGCGCTCCATCTCCCTTCACTCACCTTCGACTCGCGGAGAGTACTGAAAGGCGGGCCAGCGGCTGAATGCGCCGCGTGTAGTCGGTCCTTCACTCACCTTCGACTCGCGGAGAGTACTGAAAGCGGGGGACAGCTACGCGCGCATCCGGCTCCAGATTCGCCTTCACTCACCTTCGACTCGCGGAGAGTACTGAAGTTTCATCGGGAGGGAGTGGGCTTGACGCAAGACGCCCCGCTCACCGTGCACCTCATTGGTTGGTGAGGCCGACGAGACCACGGCCCCATCTACCTGATGACCAACCTCAAGTACCCTTATCAGGTGTGCCACTATTATCGGCGGCGTTACCGTATGGAAACCCTCTCCTCCGGCCAAAAGAGCCTCGGTTTCCATTTGCCCAAGAGCCATTTGGCCGAACCGGTGCGTTTGAGCCGTCTTTTGATGGTTGCGTGCCTGGCTTACATTTTGGATGCTTTGGCAAGGGCTTTGGGTAATGGTGATGGACAAGGCTCTGCCCTTGGAACGATCACTGGGGCGAATTTGGTGGTGAGCGGTTTAAGCGGGTAGACCACATTCCGTGACACACGCTTGCCACAATTGCCCCCGTCGCCGGAGGAGGGTATACTACCGAGTACCAGTACCGCCGGTCGCAGCACCCCATGATGTTCAGGGCGTGGTGTGCGATTCATCACACCACAGGCCACCTGGCCACTGTGGGCGTTCCGACAGACACAATGGCTGATGTGGGCGTCTTTCCCCTGAAGGCATGAGCCTGAAAGTGAGGTGGACTATGACGGCCAACACGTTCCTGACGGTGTTGTCCGAGCTCTATCCCCCTGATCGCCTGCTCACCCGCCCTGCTCAACTGCTGCCCTACGAGTCCGATGCCCTGACTGCCTTCCGTGCCAGGCCTCTGGCCGTCGTGTTGCCGGAACGGGCTGAAGAGGTGATCGAGACGGTGCGCCTCTGCGCCCGGGAGGGGGTGCCCTTTGTGGCTCGGGGGAGTGGTACCAGCCTCTCCGGCGGCTCGTTGCCCGTGGAGGGGGGCGTGGTGATTGCCATGAACCGCATGAACCGCATCCTGCGCCTCGACCCCCAGGAACGTTTGGCCGTGGTGGAGCCGGGCGTGGTCAACTTGGAGGTCTCTCGTGCGGCCGCGCCCTACGGCCTCTACTACGCCCCCGATCCCTCCAGCCAACCCATCTGTACCATCGGCGGCAACGTGGCCTTCAACTCGGGCGGCGCCCACTGCCTGAAGTACGGCATGACGAGCAACCACGTGCTGGGGCTCAAGGCCGTGTTGGCCGACGGGGAGGTGGTCGAGATCGGCGGTGAGAGCGTGGAGCACGTGGGGCCCGACCTCGTGGGCCTCTTTGTGGGCCACGAGGGACTCTTTGGCGTGGTGTTGGAGATCACACTGCGCCTCTTGCCCAAGGTGGAGGCCTACCGCACGGTGCTGGCCGCCTATCGTTCGCTGGAGGCAGCCGGCCACGCCGTGGGCCTCGTGGTGGCCTCCGGGCTTCTCCCCGGCGCGATGGAGATCATGGACCGCTTGGCCATTGAGGCGGCCGAGGCGGCCGTCCAGGCCGGGTATCCCCAGGACGCGGCTGCCCTCCTCATCGTGGAGCTCGAGGGAGAGGAGCCCCAGGTTGAAGCGGAATTTGACCAGCTCTTGGACGTCATTCACTCGTCGGGGGCTTACGAGGTGCGCGTTGCCCAGACGGAAGAGGAGCGAGCCCGCATCTGGAAGGGGCGCAAGGGCGCCTTTTCAGCCGTGGGCCGCCTCAGCCCTGATTACGTGGTGCAGGACGGCGTGGTGCCCCGCGCGAAGCTGGGCGAGGCCCTGGCTGAAATTGAACGCCTGAGTCGAGTGTACGGCTTGCGCGTGGCCAACGTCTTCCACGCCGGCGATGGCAACCTGCACCCCCTCATCCTCTACGACGGCCGTGAGCCGGGTGCCCTGGACAAGGCCGAGGAACTGGCCGGCGAAATACTGGAGATGTGCATCCGGCTGGGGGGCTCCATCACGGGCGAACATGGCGTGGGCATGGAGAAACGCCACTTCCTACCTTCCATGTTCGGCCCCGACGACGTGGAAGTCATGCGCCGTCTTCGGCGTGCCATGGATCCGCACGAGTTGGCGAATCGAGGCAAGATGTTCCCGTAAAAGGAGCGTCCCGTGACCACGTACCGCCCTGCCGACATCGCCGAACTTCAGGAGATCGTGCGCGCCCACCAGCGCATCTTCGCGCGCGGCCGGGGGACGAAGCCGGCCCTGGCCGCGCCCCCCGCCGGGGCGGCCGTTGTGGAGACCACTGCCCTTGACGGAGTGCTAGAATACGACCCCCAGGAGTTGACCTTCACCGCCCTGGCCGGCACGCCGGTGGAGCACGTGCAGCACCTGTTGGCCGAGCACGGTCAGTATCTGCCCTGTGATCCGCCGTTGGCCCGTGCCGGCGCCACCTTGGGCGGCGCTGTCGCTGCCGGCCTGAGCGGCCCCATGCGCTACCGGTACGGTGGCCTGCGGGACTTCATCCTGGGCGTGCGCTTTGTGGACGGAGAAGGGCGCCTCGTGCGCGGAGGCGGCAAAGTGGTCAAGAACGCGGCCGGCTTCGACCTTCCCAAGCTCATGGTGGGTAGCGCTGGCCGGCTGGGAATTCTGGTCGAAGTGACCTTCAAGGTATTTCCTCGCCCGTCTGCTTACGCCACCTGCCGCGCTCATTTCACTGACGTGGAAGCTGGTCTCCACGCCCTCTTCGACCTGTGGGTGCGTCCCCTCGACCTGGAGGCCATCGAGTTAGAACCGGTAAATAACGGCCTGGTCCTCTGGGTGCGCATTGCCGGCGCCGAGCACGCGCTGCCACCCAGAATCGAACGGTTGCGGAAGCTGTTGGACACCCAGGTGGAGGTCTGGCACGGGGCAGAGGAAGAGCACGTGTGGGAGCAGGTGCGGGAGTTCGACTGGGTGCCTGAAGCGTGGACTCTGGTCAAAGTGCCCATCACGCCCAAGCGTGTACCCACCCTGGAAGAGCACCTCAGGCGGGTAGAATCGCGCCGCCGGTACAGCGCGGGAGGCAACGTGCTCTGGCTGGCCACGCCGGAGGCTCCGGCCGAGCTTGACCCACTGCTCCGACGGTTGGGCCTTTCCGGCCTGGTGATTCGAGGGGAGACGCCTTCCCCCCTTCTTGGGCCACCGTCCGGGCATGGCCTTTGCGCGCCGCGTCAAAGGGGCCTTGGACCCCCAAGCTCGCTTCCCGGAGGTCTAACCATGCAACACCACATCCCTACCGACCGCTGGGGCCCCTTGGGCCCCGTCATGGCCGAAGCCATCACCGCCTGCGTCCACTGCGGCTTCTGCTTAGCGGCCTGTCCTACTTACCGCCTGTTGGGAGAGGAGATGGATTCCCCCGCGCGGCCGCATCTTCCTGATGAAAGCAGTGCTCGAAGGGGAACTGGCAGCCGAGGAGGCGTGGCCGTACATCGATCGCTGTTTGGGCTGTGAGGCATGTGAGCCGGCTTGCCCCTCGGGCGTAGCCTACGGGCACCTGCTGATGGCCTTCCGCGAGCAAGTGGCCGAACGCCGCCCCCTGCGCTGGGCCGATCGCCTTCGCCGCCTGGCGGTGAGCCACACGTTGCCCTACCCCGGCCGGTTCCGCCTGGCTGTCACCCTTGGCCGCCTGGTCAAGCCCTGGCAGCCGCGTGTCACTGCCCTTGGCCGATGCCCTGGCCCTCGTGCCCGACACGTTGCCCTACACGCCGCCGCTGCCCGAGGTGTATCCAGCCCAAGGAAAGCGCAAGGCGCGCGTGGCCCTGTTGGTGGGATGTGTTCAGCGCGTCATCGCACCGGAGATCAATTGGGCCACGTTGCGCGTGTTGGCTCATAACGGCGTGGAGGTGGTCATACCCAAGGCCCAGGGGTGCTGCGGTGCCCTCTCCATGCACGCCGGCGAGGGTGAGCAGGCTCGCAAGCTGGCCGGCCGCCTGCTGAACACCTTCCCTGACGACGTGGATGCCATCATCACCAACGCGGCCGGGTGCGGGTCGGGCATGAAGGCCTATCCGGTGCTCTTCCGGGGCCGGCCGGAGGAGGAACGCGCACGGGCTTTCTCCCGCCGGGTCCAGGACATCCACGAGTTCCTCGTGGAACTCGGCCCCAGGCCATTGCCCCCGCTGCCCAAGCCGGTTACCGTGGCTTACCATGATGCCTGCCACTTGGCCCACGCCCAGGGCATCCGCGATGCCCCCCGCGCGCTGCTCGGCCACGTGGACGGCCTCACGCTCCAGGAGCTCCCCGAACCTGAGCTCTGTTGCGGCTCGGCCGGCACGTACAACGTGGAACAGCCGGAGATTGCCCGCCAATTGGGGGAACGCAAGGCACGCCTCATTGTGGACACCAGAGCCGATGCCGTGGTCACGGGCAACGTGGGCTGTCTAGTGCAGATCGGCGCGCACTTGGACCAGCTCGGTCATCTTCTGCCGGTATGGCACACAATCCAAGTGCTCGACCGAGCGCTGCAAGGGCTTCCCCTAGCCGGCGATGCGGTTCGTGGGGGGGGCTTCTCCTCTGCTCCCTGAGAGCATCACGGCCACAGGGCACGCCGGGCCGCAACAAAGGCCACTTCGCTCAGCGTGGGGTGGGCCGGGAAGAGCGCGGCCAAGTGGCGCACCGTCATGTTGGCGGCAATGGCCTGAGCCACGGGCGTCAGCACGTCGGCCGCGTGGGGGCCGACGGCCACGCCACCTACCACGTGGCCGTCATCCGCGCGGTAGGCCAACTCCAGGACCCCAGCGTTCCCGCCCGGCACGACAAGCCCCTTCAGGGACTCGGTGAACGGCACGGTGACCGTGCGCACCTGTTCTCCTTGGAGTGTGCCTACTTGGGCCACTTGGGGTTCCGTGTAGATGGCGAAGACCACTGTTTCCTCGCGCACGGGCGGGGTGGTGCCCCCGGCGGCCACCGTGCCGGCCACATATCCCTGGGCCATTGCCCGGTTGGCGATCATGGGCTTGCCCGTTACATCGCCGGCTGCGAAGATGTGGGGCACAGTGGTACGTCCCCAGGCGTCCACGGCCACAGCGCCGTCCTCGCGCACGGCAACGCCAGCCACCTCCAAGGCCAATCGGTCCGTGTCGGGCCGGCGTCCGACGGCGATAAAGGCCAGCTCCGCCCCGACCTGTCGGCCGTCGGCCAAGCTCACCGTGATGCCGTCAGCGGCCGGCTCGATGCTGGTGGCGCGCGTGCCCGCGAGCAGGCGAACGCCCCGCGCGGACATGGCCTCGGCCAACATTCGCCCCGCACGGGAGTGGAACATGGGCAACACACCCTGTTCGTCTACGACCCACGTCACGTCCAAGCCCAAGGCGTTGAAGAGGAACGTGAATTCGCTGCCCGTGGCCCCACCGCCCACGACGACCACGGATCGGGGGAGCTCTTCCAAATGGGAGGCGAACCGGGGCGCAATGACACGTCGCCCGTCGGGGCGCATCTGCGGCGGGAAAATCGGCACTGACCCCGTCGCCACCACGAAGGCGTCGGCGGTGAGACGTCCGACCTCCGTCCCATCCGCCCGGCGCACGGCTACCTCCGAGGGGGAGAGAAATGTGCCCACGCCCTCGATCACTCGAACCCCTTGGGTCCGCAAGGCGTCAGCCCGAGCGCTGTTCCACGCCCGGGCCACGTCCCGGATACGGGCCACCACGCGCGGCGCGGCGGGCGCACCTGGCCCTCCGTCCAGCCCGACGTGGTGTGCTTCTGCTTGGGCCAGCCGCATCTCGGCCAGGTGGAGCCACACTTTGCTGGGCAACAGGCTATGCCATCCCGCCCGCCCGCCCAATGGGCCCTCGGTGACCACGGTGACTTGGGCGCCCAAGACCGAGGCCGCCCGTGCTGCCTCCCACGCGGCTGGTCCACCGCCGAGCACGAGAACGTGTGGGGTCATGTCAAAGCTCCTTTCCGCTGTGGTGTGAGTACCGGCACAGCCGGCTCCTCCTCGTCCGACACACATCCCAGCGCACGCATGGCGTCGTGCGTGTGCAAGTGGAAGTGATCTCGGCCAATGGCATCCACAAATCCAACGGCCTGGAGCCGGTCCATCACCGGCCCCTTGATAGCGGCGAAGTGCATCTCCACGCCGGCATCTCGTAAGCGCTCAGCCAGGTCTTCCAGCGTCTCCAGAGCACTGGCGTCGATGAAGTTGATGGCCGTACCAATGAGCAGAAAAGCACGGACCTCCGGCCTCTGGGCCACGAGCGAGAGCACCAAGTCCTCGAGAAACTGGGTGTTGGCGAAGTAGAGGCTCTCGTCCACGCGGACAGCCAACACGTGACCACACGTCTCCACCCGGTGGCGGGCCACATTGCGGTAAATCTGTGTGCCCGGAAGGCGGCCAACAATGGCCACATGAGGTCGGCTG
>JAUZRY010000053.1 GCA_030949995.1 Ardenticatenia bacterium | reverse complement strand
ATCTTCGGCCAGTCACGCCATGCCACCACGTTGAACCAGCCGGTGGCTTCCTGCTTCGCTCGCTAGCCGGTGGACGTGGTCCACTGGCCCTACGGCCAATAGTTCACCACAGGAGTTCCGTTCGGCGGGTCGCACTCGTCTCTGGCCCCACGTCCGGTCACGATCATCACCTTGTTCAAGCGACAGCCATACACTTCCTCCCTCTGTGTTCGATGCCGTCCCCGACGCCAAAGTCCACCAGCGGTTGCGCACGAGCCCCGAGCTCATCACGGACGCAGGGTGCGCGCACTGTCACTGCGGTGAACAGGGAGACCATGACTCCACGCCGGGTGAGCGTAAAGCCCTTAACAATGCTGGCGCACAATGTGGCCCCAAACCAGAACAGTCGGCGCACGTGATCAGCGCGGAGACGTTGGAATCACGGATGCTGCCAAGCGCGCGAAACCGGAGCGTGATCCGGCCGCCAAGCGACCGGGCCGGCACGGAGCCCTCCTTCATGTGTCTGAAGATGAGGAATAAGCGGGCGTCCACGGCTGGCGGCTACGGAGAGGGACGAAGCCGGCAGGGCTCCCGGCCAATGTCAGCGTGACCGGAATGAGCTGAAAGGGGCCGCCAACGCGATGGCACCGTAGATAACCATGTCACGTTGGCCAACAGGCCAGGAAGCTGGATAGTAGGCGGAACATGGAAGGCCACCACGGACAAGACGCCGATCACCCGGCCCGCACGTTGCGCTGGATGGAATCCTCGCCCGGGCAGGTGGCTCCCACAGCTCGCACTTCTGTCGATTTTCAGGCGGCGCGCCGTACCGAGCTGAAATGACCAAGGTTGGTTTCTCAGGGTGAAGTCACCTTCGATAACGCCTGACCGTCAGGGATCTCGTCCCGATGACCGGCGTGCTGGATCACCACCTTGTCCAGTGTACAGCTATGATCCGCCCACGTTGTTGTGGTGAATCCCGGCCAGCGCCGAGGTCACCGGACTTGAACTCAACGCGATCTAAGCCGATTGGTGTTCGGGTCAAAGGCGATCTCGGCCGAGCGTAAGTCCGTACCCAGGAAAATAGTGGTACACCCCGCACGTTGTCGTATCGGTCACGGGGGCCTGTGTTCCGAAAAGCCGTAACAGACCTGCTCGCTCACCTGTGGGGCTTCCGAGGGAAAACCGGCGTCGATAAACCCAAGAGGTCCGTCTCACCAAACGTGGCAATCGCGCGGTTAGTCCTCGATGCCCGCGAAGCCCACTGATCACCATCAGGTTAACTGCCGGCCGTTGGATGACTGGCCCGTCGTGCCCGCGCATTGACGCGCCGTCGATGATGTCGCGCACGGCCTGCATGCTCGCGCCAAGTTCAATTTCGGTGCCGGGCGGCACGCTCGGCTTCCAACACCACTTGAAGCCTGCCTTGAGGCTCCAACCCACGCCGGTAGCTGGCGTCACGTTCAATGAGGTTATCCGTTCAGGGACTGAATGATGCGGATCATCGTGGTGGACGGGAGGGCGACCCAGAAGGCGATGGCGGCCAACACGGTGATCGCCAGCAGTTGTACGCCAAGATGTCGTTGCATCTCCAGACATTCCCCGTGGTGTGATGTGGACGGGTGCTCTCGAAAAGGCACCCGAAGAACACGTGCCGGCAGTCATCCCCAGTGCACCCGCAGCGTTCACAGCAGGGGTATGACGCCGAGAAGCCACGGTAGATTATAGGTGACATCACCTGGTGTCAAAGTTGACGGAGGCACAAACCAAGCGCAAAGTCCACGCTGTAATTATCAGCTAGGACGGCAGGGAGGCTGAGTGGAATTCAGGATAGAAAGGAACATCCGCTAAAACCATCACCAAAGCCTCGAACACCTGCTGCCCATTCTTGCGGCAGGTGGAAGTGGAACGGCGAATCTGACAGGACGCCTGCGCTCCTGCTTCCGTGCGGAAGCCTCCCAGGACCTTTTGTTTCAACTTCACCATCCGTACATCCCGTTCAGCCAGGTTGTTGTCAACGGGCGCCTTGAAATTGTACATAAAGGCCACCCCTTCCGCGCTGTGCTCCTTCAGTCGGTCCAGCAGGTTTTTTGGGTTTGCTCTGCTTCTTCCGCCCTCGCTTGAATCCCTGGGCTTCAGGCGGTGGATTCATCTGAAGCCCCTGCTCCATCAACCGGTGGTAGCGTTCCTCGAAAGCGCTCCGTTGTCTCGCGGGCAAGCGGTTTGGGCCTTCTCTTTGGGCTTGCTTCACGGCTTCCTTACCACTCCCCTTCCGCCGAGGCAGAATGCCGCTCTCGTCCAGGGCTTGCCGCCCTCGTTTGGCGTACACAGCCGGGTGGTAGGCCATCGCGTGGTGTCAGTCATGCGTCCAATGCAACTTCCCTGCTGCTCGCATCCCCGTCTCGTCACTATGGATCGCCTCCTCGGTCGCCACCAGATACCTTTTCGCCGCCTCCGGCTTCACCCGCTCGGCCACCCTTCTTCCCCCCGCCACGATCGGCGTCTCCGGGCGCCTGTCCGTACAAGTCGGCCAGGATTTCTCGGGTGCGCTCCCCGGGAATATGATGGCTCTGGTTCAAGTACACCGCCAGCGCCTTCAGCCGCCGCCCGTGCGGTCGGTTGGCTCACTTCCACAGGAGATGCTCCTTTGTTGATGTCAAGGTCCAAGACAGCGTTCCCCGAGCCCAGCCGTGTGCTGGGATAGGATCACTTCGACCACCATCCGGTCGAGTTTGTCAACAGTCCAATAAATGAAGATATTTGCCACCAACTTATCAATCCCGGTGATGGAACCAGGGGGGGCTTCTCCTGGCACAGTGCCTCCACTAGGACCGGCCTGTTGACAGCCACGGGGAAACCGTTCTGCCTCAGTAGACGTGGTCCAGAAACGTCTGTATAATCCCCACGCCGAGTTCGTGCAACGGGTATGTGGGGGAGTCGAAGGTGAGCTCTCAAATGTGCTGGCGACGGGTTGCAGTGTGGAGATGGCAGTGTGTGCGTTGCTCTTCGGGTGGTTGATCCTCGGAGGCGTGGCGACACCCTTTGCCACACCATCGGCTCGGGCACAGGGGAGCCGCCTTTCCCCGTGGCTTGTCTTCGCCCGGCGCACGGCTGGCCAAGATGATGTGTGGGCCCTCTCGGCGGATGGCGAACGGCTTCTCCGCTTGACGGCTACCCCAGGGGATGAACGCTGGCCGGCACTGAGCCCTGACGGCCGACGACTAGCCTACGCTGCCCGCCGAAACCGCAATTGGGACATCTACGTGCTTGATCTGATCACAGGCCGGGAGGAACGCCTGACCCGGGATCCCCACTTTGACGGCTGGCCGAGCTGGAGCCCTGATGGCCGACGGCTGGCCTTCGCCTCCACGCGCGCTGGCGATTTGGATATCTTCGTGGTGGACCTGGTACGTCGTCGCCTGGAGAACATGACAGCCGATTCCCCTGCCCACGACTTCGACCCCGACTGGAGCCCGGACGGACAGGCCATTGCCATCGTGTCCACCCGCGCGGGCACACACGATATCTTCCTCGTGAGCCCGGCCACCGGCGAGGTCACGCCGCTCCTCACCGGAGCCCTGGCGTTCAAGCGCCCCCGTTGGCTCCCCTCTGATCGGCCGCCGCCGGCTTCGCCGTCGTGCAAAAGACGATCGCGGCAGCGATGCGCGCGTCGGCCGATGTACACCGGGCAGTGGGAGCGCATCAGGGGGGTCGGCGTAGCTTCGGAGGTGACCCCGTCCCCCTGACGGCAGTAAAGCCCTGCGCTGGCGCTGGCCTTGAGAGCCGTGAGAGTGGCCGCTCACACCGTGATCGTCGAGGCCGAGAGCCCAACAGATCAGACCGGAGGCCCTGATGACCTCCTTCCGAGGCGTGTAGGTTGGCCCTTTCAGGAGCCGGTCCGGGATTTCAAGTGGGTCATGGTCCAGGACTCACTGCTGCGCCGCCAGGCCGAGCGCTTGGCTCCCCTGCCCCCTGGCCCTGCCAACGATCGGAGCTTGGGCTCACCCCAACTTGTGCGCCTGGAGAACTGGCACACGAGCATTCCTCGCCTCAACAGCCTGGTGGCGTCCAGCTTCCTGGCCCTGCGAGAGCGCCTGTACGACGAGGTGGGCTACGACTTCTTGGCTGAGGTGAGCGAAGCGCTGCGCCCCGTGGACTTCGTGCCTCGGATGGCAGCGACTATCTCTCGTGGCACAAGGCCGGGCGTGCCGTGGACATTCTGCTCGACGCGGGCTTTGACCACAACGGATTCCCGCGCTTGGAGATTGTGCGTGAGGACCGGTTTGATGATGTCTTCTGGCGCGTTTGGCTTCGCTGTGCCGCCCAAGATGGTTCCTGTGGCCAACCCCTCACCGAATCCCCGTGGGATTTGAGCTATCAGGCCCGCTGCGTCGAAGCACCGGGCCAAGGGGGTAAACCCCGGGGTTTCGTGTCGGGCTACTACGTGGATTTCACCCAACTTGCCGAGGATGCCGGGTGGCAGCGCATCAGTTCCTACGAGGCCCCAGACTTCGACTGGCGCACGAACAAAACGGCGTTAGAATTCTGGCACTACCAGCGCACCGATGGCCTCATCTGGTGGGAGGCCATGGAGCAGGTCCACCCGGATGAGGGAGCTAGCGCGGTGGTTTGATTGGTCGTTGGTTCAAGAGCACGAGGTGCCCCTGTGGCGCCTGGAGGCCAAAGGGATTTCCATTCCACCGGTCTACCGTGCCACGACTATCCGTCTCACTGTGCCCTGAGAGCGGTCGCAGCCATGCGAACCCCACACGGAAAAGCGTGCCTGAAGGATCCTGCTGGAGGGACACATGGCCCCACAGCTTGACGTTGTCGTCCACGCCACTCACGAGGCGGGCTTCAAGGTGGGCGGCATCGGCGCCGTTTTGCATCACCTGCTGGCCGATTCCGGTTACGTCCAAGCTGTTGGCCGTACAGTGCTGGTAGGCCCGTTTGATGCCCACGATCCGACGGCTCGCGAACGGCTGTTGGCGTCCCACAATGGCTTGCGGATTCGCTACTCGGCCGTGGACGGCGTTGTTGATGTAGACGCAGAGCTGGCGCGGGCCTTCGAGCGCATCGAGCTGTACTACCACGTTCACCTGCTCTACGGCACACGTCGCTTTGGCCCCTTTGAGCACGAAGTGGTCCTCGTAGACCCGCGGGAGATCGTGCCCAACGTGGTTGAGCGTTTCAAGTATCATCTGTGGGAACACTTCGGCGTTCAAAGTGACCGATATGAGCATGATCCCGAGTACGAGCAGCATGTGCGTGTTGCCGAGCCGGCCCTCGTGGCAGTGCAAGCCCTCATTGGAAGTGGAGAACATCCCCGACCGCCGGCCATGCGGCCACCTGACCCCGAAAAGCGAGTGCTCTTCATCGCCCACGAGTGGCTGGGGTTGCCCCCTCTCTTCTGCGCCGTGATGCGCGCTCCAGGGGCCTACCGGACGGCCTTCTACGCCCACGAAGTGGCGACTGCGCGGCGTTTGGTGGAGAACCACCCCGGCCATGATACTCGGTTCTACAACGCCATGCAGCGTGCTCGTGCTCGTGGGCTCTACGTGGAAGATGTCTTCGGCGATCAGAGCGCCTTCTTCAAGCACGCGCTGCTCAAGGCCGCCGGTGCTCTTGACCTGTTCCTGGGCGTGGGCGACTTGGTGATCGACGAATTACGCTTTCTCTCCCCAAGCTTTGCCCGTCGGCCGGTTCACCTCGTCTACAACGGCGTGCCTGATGAGGCTGTGGACCTGGCCCAAAAACGGATCAGCAAGGCGCGCCTCCAAGCGTATGCCGAGAACCTCTTCGGCTTTCGGCCTACATGGGTCTTCTCCCACGTGGCCCGTCTAGTGCCCAGCAAGGGGCTCTGGCGGGACGTGAAGGTCATGGCCCATCTCGACCGTCTGCTGGCCGAGCGCCGTGAGTCGGCCGTCCTCTTCACCCTCAGCTCGGCCCTGCCCGCAGGACGACGGGCCGAGGACGTGCGCCGGTGGGAGGCGGACTACGGCTGGCCAGTCAACCATCGCGCGGACAACGGCGACTTGGTGGGCCCCGAGGTGGCCTACTACCAGATGGTCCAGCAGTACAATCATGTGGCCAGAGCTACCCGGATCGTGCTGGTCAACCAGTTCGGGTGGAGTGCCGAGCGCTGTGGTCGCCGGATGCCGGCGGAGATGCGCTTCGAGGACTTGCGATGGGGCACCGACCTGGAGTTCGGTCAGTCGGCGTACGAGCCCTTCGGCATTGCCCAGGTGGAGCCGCTGGCGGCTGGTGCCCTCTGTTGTCTGAGCAACGTCTGTGGGTGTGTGGGCTTTCTCCGGCGGGCCGGTGGGGAGAACGCGGCCAATGTGCTCGTGACCGACTATGTGAGCCTCCCGCCCGAGGTGCCGGGCCGAGAGCCTCCCCGACGTGTTGGCCATCGGGCAGGCGGAACGGGAACTGGTGGAGGCCAAAACAGCACAGGCCACAGCGGCCGAGATCGCCTCGCGTTTGCCCCGCAATGCCCAGGAGCTCACCCGCCTTCTGGCCAACGGCCAATCCCTTGTCCGGCGCATGGCCTGGGCCACTGTGGTGCGAGAACAACTGTTGCCGGCGTTGGAAGGGGCGGAGCTGTGGGCGTAGCCCTCATGGTGGAGGGGCCAGGGCTTCTGCGAGAAATGCCACGACACGTGTAACTACTGTCTCCTCGTGCGGTGGGCGGTAGAAGTGATCGGCGCCGGAGATCACGTCCAGCCGCGCGCGTTCGGTGCCCATCAGCAGGGGGCGGAAGGCGTCCGCGGGCGAGATGTCGTCGCCGTCACCGGTCACGAAGAGACGTGGCCGGCCATCATCGCGGAACCATGCTGGCGATTGATCCCAGAGGGGCATGCCAATGGCCGCAAAGGCCTGCAGGCGCCCGTCGGCGGCGAAGTGGCGTAGCCCCACCCATGCACCGAAACTGTATCCTACCAGTCCACACCGGGTGGCATCCACTTCCGGATGAGCCAGCAGCGCCGTGGTCGCCGCTGCCACGTCGGACACAACCCGCTCGTCGGGGGAGAATGTGCCCTCGCTGTGCCCAACGCCCCGGAAGTTGAAGCGCAGCACAACAAAACCGCCGCGCGTCAGGCCGGCGGCCAAGGCCACCATCAGGGGCACGTCCTTGGTGCCACCGTAGAGCGGGTGCGGGTGGGTGAGGACAACACCCGGCCAGGGGCCATAGGCCATCGGGCATGTCCAGCGTGGCCTCGAGACGGAACCCTTCTGCTGTGGTGATGTGCATGGCATGTAAGCGCACAGGAACCGCCTCGCTAGCCCGTGTTGCGCAGGCCGGCAGCGATGCCGTTGACGGAGAGAAGCACTGCGTGCTGGAGCCCTTCTACTTCCTCTGGCGGCGAGTCATCGCGCAGCCGGCCCAACAAGGCCACTTGAATGTAGTTCAGCGGGTCTACGTAGGGATTGCGCAGGCGAATGCTACGTTGGAGCCACGGCTCGTTGTCCAACACGTCCTGATAGCCGGTAACCAACAAGATCATGCGTTCGGTGCGCGCGTACTCAGCCCGAACGGCCTCGAAGACAGTGCGGCGCACCTCCGTGTCCGCCAGGGTGGCGTAGAGGGTGGCAATGGCCATGTCGGCCTTGCGCAGGCTCATCTGAGCGTTGTCGATCACCGTGCGGAAGAAGGGCCACTGACGGTACATGGCCTGCAAGTGGCCGACGTGCTCTCCGGGCGCTTCATCGCTCCAGCTCTCCAGAGCAGTACCCAGGCCGTACCACCCCGGCAAGTTTACGCGCGACTGGGTCCAGGCAAACACCCAGGGAATGGCCCGCAAATCATCAATGCCGGCTGTGGGCCGCCGGCGGGCCGGTCGTGAGCCGATGTTGAGGCGGGCGATATGGTCAATGGGCGTGGCCTGGTGGAAGTACCGGAGGAAGAGCGGGTGTTCCACGAGCTCCCGGTATGCTGCGTAGGCACGGGCGGCCAGCTCATCCATGATTGTGGCCCACTCTTCTTCTTGTGGGAACACCGGGCGCCGCCCACTGGTCAACAGCACGGCGTGCAGGATCTGTTCTACGTGGCGGTGAGCAATGGCCGGGTTCGCATATCGTTCGCTGATCACTTCCCCCTGTTCGGTGAGACGAATGCGGCCTCGGACGGATTCGGGAGGCTGGGCCAGGATAGCCCGGTTGGTCGGCCCCCCCACCACGCCCCACAGTCCCTCCACGGCCGTGGAAGAGGGTTAACTCGATCCCGTGGGCGTCACAGACGTGGGCCAAGGCCCGTTGGGCCTTGTAGAGTTCCCAGTTGGCGGCCAGAAAACCACCGTCTTTGTTGGAGTCGCTGTACCCGATCATCACCTGTTGAGCATTGGCCCGCAGGCTCAGGTGACGCCGATACAGAGAATGGGTGAAGAGGGCCTCCATGATGTCGGGAGCAGCGTGCAAGTCCTCAATCGTCTCAAAGAGGGGCACGATGTCCAGCCGTCCGAAGAGACCGGCGTCCCTGGCCAGGAGCAGCACTTCCAACACGTGACTTGGGGCTGTCGTCATGCTGATGATGTACGTTTGGATCGCCTCACGGGCCACGTGCTCTTGGGCATCACGGATCAGCCGGAAGATGGCTACGGTTTCATTGGTCTCCTCGCTGAAATCGAGCTGAGCTGTCAGCGGCCTGGGGCTCTTGATCTCGTCTGAGAGGAGCCGGACTCGTTTCTCTTCGGGGAGACGAGTGTAGTCGTCAGCCAGGTGGTAGCGGGCGAAGATCTCGGCCACAGCGCGGGTGTGTCGCTCTGAATGTTGGCGAATGTCGAGCGTGGCCAAGTGGAAGCCGAAGACCTCCACCCGGCGGATCAGGCGGGCTAACTGGCCTTCAGCCAATGCCTTTCCCCGATGCTGGTCCAAGCTCTTCTGGATGAGACGCAAGTCGTGCAGAAACCTCTCCGCATCAGGGTAGGCGTGGGAGGGCAGGTGCTCATGCTCCCACGGTTGCTCGTTGGCGTGGTAGGTGGCCATGAGCCGGCGGTGCATAAAGGCCAATTTTTGCCGGTATGGCTCCAGCCGAAAGCGGCCTATGATCTCCTCCCGCTCCTCATCGGTGAAGAGCTTGGCGTCGGCCTCAATGCTGGCCAGCAACTCCTCGGAGAAGCCCACACGAGTGTGGGCCATGCTCAACAAGCCGTGAAGCGCTTCCACTTCCTGGGCATACAATTGGAGGATTAGGGCCTTCTGTTCGCGCAGGGCTTGTTGCGTCACGTCCGTGGTGACAAAGGGATTGCCATCACGGTCACCTCCCATCCACGACCCAAAGCGCAGAAACGGGGGCACGTGGAACACCTCACCGGGATAGGCAGCTTCCAGTGCGCGCTGAACCTCCTCGTAGATCTGAGGAATCACGTCGAAGAGGGTGGTCTCGAAGTAGTAGAGCCCGTTGCGCACTTCATCCATCACCGTCGGCGGGCGAGCGCGCGTCTCGTCCGTCTGCCAGAGGGCCACAATGTGTTCCCGGATGGAGCGCACGAGTTCAGCTTCCTCCTCGGGCAGTAGGTCGTGGAGGTCCAACTCGTGGAGCGCGTCGGCAATGGCCTTGAGTTTAATCAGAACACTGCGGCGTTTGGCCTCCGTGGGATGGGCGGTGAACACGGGCATAACGTAGAGCCGGTTCAGCAAGGTGCGGAGCTCGTCAGCACTTACCCTCTCGGCGCGCAGGCGATGGATGGCTTCGGCCACGGTCTCGCTCATGGGATGGCCTTCCTGGGCGGCGAGGCGGGCTCGTTGTCGCAACACCCGGACCCGCTGTTGTTCTTCGGCCAGGTTGACAAGCTGGAAGTACGTGGTGAACGCTTTCAGGATGGCTAGGGTGCGAGGCAGGTCTTGCACCAAGGTGTCGGCCAAGGAGGCCACTTCCCGGCCGGCGGCCTCGTCGCCGGCGCGGTGGGCCTTGGTGAGCCCGCGGATGCGCTCCTCCAGATCGAACACCTCGCGACCTTCTTGTTCGATGATCGTCTCGCCTAGCAGATCGCCCAACAGGTGGATGGTCTGGCTCAACCGGCGCTGCAGCTCGTCCAAGGGTTTCCCTCCTCGTGTCGTGCAGGCGTTCAGGCCCATCTCCCTCCGGGGTGATGCCGGACCTCGGCGGACGGCAGCGTTGCCGGCTCGGATGATGGTGTCCCCGCCAGCCCTTGCGGTTGTGGTGGCATACGGAAGTGTGGGGGAGCAGACGGTGCTCGTGAGCTTTACCCGGTTGAGGTATTGTGTATAATTCCCGGTTGCGTGTCAAGCCCTCCGCCTTGGCCTTTTGACCTTTGGAGGAAGATGGCCGAGCAGGGCTCTCGTCACCTCTATGCCGAGAACGGTCAAATAGCATCCAGCGAACGGGAGGTGAGTTGTGGTCAACGGTGACCTGGATCGCGAGGAGTACCTGCGACTGTTCACGCTCATGCTCAAGATGCGGCGGATTGAAGAGCGTGCCACAGCGCTCTATCACCAGGATGACTCGCCCATTGTGGGGCGGGTCTATACTGGCCGAGGCCAGGAGGCGATCTCAGTGGGCGCGGCGTGCGCGCTTGGGCCGGGCGATGTGGTCGCGCCCCTGTACAGGGACTTGGGCGCATTGTTAGCACGGGGTGTGAGCGTCCGGGAGCTCTTCTGTCAGTACATGGGAAGGGCCAACAGCAGCACCAAGGGCAAGGACAGTGGCCTACACGTGGGCGATCCAGATCGGGGTATTGTCTCCATGATCAGCAACTTGGCTGCCTCGTTGCCCGTGGCCGTGGGCGTGGCCTTGAAATTCTGGGCCGAGGGAGAGCCAGGTGTAGTCATGACCTTCTTCGGGGATGGGGCCTCGGCCCACGGCTCTTTCCACGAGGGGGGTGAACATGGCGGCTGCTCGCCGTCTGCCCGTGGTCTTCGTGCTGGAGAACAACCAATGGGCGCTCTCGACGCCGGTCCACAAACACACGGCCCTGCGTCACCTGGTCGACCGCGCGCGGGGCTACGGCATTCCGGGCGTGCGTGTGGACGGCAACGACGTCGTGGCCGTCTACCGGGCCGCCCAGGAGGCCGTCGAGCGGGCCCGCAACGGCGAAGGGCCCACGCTTATCGAGGCCGTGACCATGCGCATGGCCGGCCACTCCGTCACCGATCCGGCCCACTACGTGCCGTCGGAGATGTGGGACGAGTGGGCAGTCCGTGATCCTATCGAACGCTTTCGCCATGCCCTGCGACAGCAAGGCATGTTGTCGGAGGAAGATGAGGCCCGCTTGGAAGCCGAGATCGAGGCCGAGATCGAGGACGCTGTGGCTTTCGCCCTGGCCAGCCCCCTGCCCCGGCCGGAGCAGACGCTGGAGGGCGTCTTCGCGCTGTCCGACGATCGTCCTGCCCCGCCAACGCCAACTGGGACCGAACGGCAGCTGACCTACCGCGCGGCCATCCGTGAGGCGCTCTTCGAGGCCATGCGGGCGGACGAGCGCGTTGTGGTGCTGGGCGAGGATGTGGAGTACGGCGGGGTCTACGGCATAACCAAGGGGATGCTGGAGGCCTTCGGCCCCCGCCGCGTGGTGGACACGCCCATCGCCGAGACGGCCATCGTGGGCGCGGCCACAGGAGCAGCGCTCTTCGGCATGAGGCCGGTGGCCGAGATCCAGTTCGCTGACTTCATCGCCTCGGCCATGGACGAGTTGGTTAACATGACGGCCAAGTATCACTACCGCACTGAGTGGCCTGTGCCCCTGGTCATCCGCGCGCCCTCCGGGGCCATCATTGACCCTCATGGCAGCACGGGGCCCTTCCACTCCCAGAGCCCCGAGGCGTGGTTCGCCCATACGCCGGGATTGAAGGTCGTGGTGCCGGCCACACCCTACGATGCCAAGGGGCTCCTGCTGGCGGCCATTGAGGACCCCAACCCGGTGCTCTTCTTTGAGCAGAAAGCTCTCTACCACAGACAGGGAAGTGTGCCGGCGGGCTACTACACTGTCCCTTTGGGCCAGGCGACCCTGCGGCGTGAGGGGGAGGATGTCTCCATTGTGGCCTACGGAGCCATGGTCGTTGAGGCCCTGGCAGCCGCGGAGATGTTGGCCGGTGAGGGCATTGACGTGGAAGTCGTGGACGTGCGCACCTTAGTGCCCCTGGACGAGGAGACGGTGTTGAACTCGGCCCGCAAGACGGGTAAAGTCCTTGTGGTCCACGAGGCCAACCGCACGGCCGGCTTCGGCGCCGAACTGGCTGCCCGCATCGTGGAACGGGCCTTTGAATGGCTTGACGCGCCCGTGGTGCGCCTCACGTCGCCCGACACGCCGACGCCCTCTGTGCGGCCCCTGGCCACTTTTTGGTATCCCAATGCCCGCCGGATCGCGGCAGCAGCGCGGGAGTTGGCGGCGTATTAAGCCGTCTTCAGCCACCCGGGTGATGGCGCCGCCGGTATTGGAGCGCCTCGGCCAAGTGGTGGGTGGCGATGTGGTCACTGTGATCTAAGTCGGCGATGGTGCGGGCCAGCTTGAGCACTCGGTGGTAAGCGCGCGCGCTCAAGTTGAGCTGCCGCATCGCCGTCTTCATCAGGGTTTGGCCAGCTTCGTCGAGTTGACAGTAGAGGCGAATTTCGGCCGGCCCCATGTCGGCGTTACAGGCGATGTGGGGCAGGTGATCGAAGCGTGCCTGTTGGCGCCGGCGGGCGGCCTCCACGCGCGCGCGGACGGCGTGGCTGGGCTCTCCCAAGCGATGGTCGGCCAACTTGTCGTACTCCACGCGGGGAACGTCCACGGCCATGTCAAAACGATCCAACAGGGGGCCGGAAATGCGCTTCTGATACCGGGCCACTGCTGCGGGCGAACAGGTGCACTCGTGGGCGTGATCGCCCCAATAGCCACACGGACAGGGATTCATGGCGGCAATGAGCATGAAGTTGGCCGGAAAGGTGAGCGTGCCCTGGGCCCGGCTGATGGTGACGACCCGGTCTTCCAGGGGCTGACGTAGGGCTTCCAAGTTGCGGGCGCCGAATTCGGGCAGTTCGTCCAGGAAGAGTACTCCCCGGTGGGCCAAGCTGATCTCGCCCGGACGGGGCCAGCGCCCGCCGCCCACGAGGCCGGCGTGGCTGATCGTGTGGTGTGGGGCGCGAAACGGCCGGTGTTGGATCAGGGGCGTGTCGCCCGGCAGGCGGTCCGCCACGCTGTAGATGGCCGTGACCTCCAGGGCCTCGTCCAAGGTCAAGGGGGGGAGAATGCCGGACATGGCGCGCGCCATCATTGTCTTGCCGGCGCCAGGAGGTCCGCTCATGAGCACGTTGTGGCCGCCTGCGGCGGCCACTTCTAGGGCACGCTTCACGTGCTCCTGCCCCTTGATGTGGCTGAAGTCCACGGCGTGCTCGGGCAGGGGGTGGTTGTCGGGCAAGGCGACTACCGGCTCCTGCTGGGGGAGGAGGTGAACGCCTTGCACATGATCGGCCAGGGCGCGGAGGTTGGGCACGCCGTACACGGCTACATCGGAGACGAGGGCAGCCTCTTGGGCGTCACACGCGGGCACGAAGAGCCTGCGGAAGCCCGCCTCCCTGGCTGCGGCCGCCACGGGGAGAATGCCGCTGACGTGGCGCACAGCGCCGTCAAGGGAGAGTTCGCCCACGAAGATGGCGTCTTCCACCGAGGCCACAACCTGGCCTGTGGCCAACAGGAGCCCCACGGCCATGGGGAGATCGTAGGCAGCTCCTTCCTTGCGCAAGTCAGCCGGGGCCAAGTTGACGGTGAGGCGTTGCCTGGTGAAGTGGAACCCGCTGTTGAGCAGCGCGGCCCGCACGGCTCCTTGGCTTCCCGCACAGCCGCGTCGGGCAAGCCTACAATGGTCACCAGGCCGGCTTGGCCGCGCGACACGTCAACTTCCACCTGCACGGGGACACCCTGCACGCCGATCACAGCACAGGAATGGACTGTGGCCAACACGGTGGCATTCCTCCTCGGTTCCGGTGAGCACATGAGACGACCTCCGGCCCCCGCGGTGCCGGTGTTCGGAGGCCGGAAGCCGTTTGGGGTCACTCCAGCGTCTGGCCCGGTTCCAAGGCGTAAATTTGCAGGTCGGCCATGTCGGCGGTCAGTTGGCGCAGCGCATCAGGCGTGCCCGTTAGGAGCGGGAAGGTGCCGAAGTGCATGGGCACGACGGCCTTGGCGTTCAGCAGCCGGATGGCTTTGGCCGCCTCTTGGGGAGACATGGTGAAATGGTCGCCGATGGGCAGGAGGCAGAGGTCCGGCCGGTAGAGCTCCCCGATGAGGGCCATGTCGCCGAAGACGGCCGTGTCGCCCGCGTGGTAGACCTTGTAGCCGTTTTCAAACTCGATCACATAGCCGGCTGCCTCGCCGCCGTAGATAATTTGATCCCCGTCCAGGATGCCACAGGAGTGCACGGCATGGGTCATGGTGACTTTGATGCCCTGCACCTCGACTGTGCCCCCTTTGTTCATGGGAATACACTTTTCCTCGGCCACCCCCTTCTTCTGGAGCCAATTGATCAGCTCGAAGATGCCCACAACAGTGCAGCCGGTGGCCTTGGCAATCGGAGGGGCGTCGCCGATGTGGTCGAAGTGGCCGTGGGTGCAGAGCATCAAGTCGAGGGCCTCAATGCCGCCCTGTTTGAAGCGGTCCGGGCAGGCGGGATTGCCGTCCACCCACGGGTCGATCAGGAGGCGCTTGCCCGAGGGGCTCTCGACAAGAAACGTGGCATGCCCTAACCAGGTCAACTTGATGCCGGCATTGAGCGTGCTCATGACGGTTTCCTCCTCTCGTGTTGTGCTCTCCCTCTTTCGTCCTTCCTAGCTCTCAATGTGCCGACGCCACCGCGGGGCCACAGGGCCGTGTTCGCCGGCCGACGCGCTGTGTGGAGTATACCTGAAGCTGTCCCCTGGGCAAGTGGTGGCCTCAGGGCAGCGGTGAGGAGGATGTGGACAGGCGTTACACGCTTTCATTTGTCCGCCTCAAAACCGCACGCTATACTGTCCCACCACGTATCTATCGCAGGCCGCGGGAGGAGCAGCATGGGCGTCGAACGCGTGGTATGTCCTCACTTGGGCACGGACCAGGGCCGGGGAGGACACTTCAACCGCCCCCACGAAGCACACCGATGTTGGGCATTGGGTGCCCCGTGCGCTCGATCCCGACGCCAGCAGGCCCAGTTCTGCCTTAGTGTCACGTGGGCGCAGTGCCAGTGGCTGCGGCCTCAACGGGCGGATCGGCGCCCCGGACGAGGAGGGGAGGGGCTGTTGCCGGTGGCCCTGCCGCCATTGGGCTCCCCGCGTCCCCTGGTAGAACGCCGCGTCTCCCCGGTCCTGTGGACGGCCACGTTGGGCCCTTTCGCCGCCGCCTTCGCCGTCTTCACCCTGTTGACGTGGCAGACGGTGGGCGCTGTTCCCTCCAGGGCAGCCTCGTCCAAGGTGGCGTCCCCTGTGCGAGCTGCTCGACCGCCTACCTCGAATCTGCCCTCCCGTCTGGCGAACTTGGACAGCGGAGGCCATTCCGCCGGGCCGGCGGGAGAGGAGGCTGTCCCAAGCGGGCGATCTCAGCCATCGTCTACGCCCACACCCTCACCCTCGGCCACCCCGGCGCCCTTCATTCCACTGCGCTCGCCCGTGGATACTGCACTTGCGACACCCTCGGCGCCCGCGCCAGCCGTGACGCCCGGCACCTTTCCCCAAGCAGCCACTGTGCCCCCTGACCGCATTGTCATTCCCAGCATCGGCGTGGACGATCCGGTGGTCACCGTGGGGTTTTCCCTCGTCCGAGAGGGCCCCTATTTGGTGAAGTCCTACGAAGTGGCCGAGTACGCCGCCGGCTGGCATCGGGACAGCGCCCTGCCGGGCGCTGTGGGCAACACGGTTATCGCCGGCCACAACAACACCAAGGGCGAAGTCTTCCGTGATCTCTACAAGTTGGAGCCCGGCGACATGGTCTACATCGCCGCTGGCGGGAAATGGTATCCCTTCCGCGTGGCCCAGAAACTCCTGTTGCGCGAAGTGGGCGTCCCCCCGGAACAGCAGTTTGAAAACGCCCGCTGGATCGAGCCCACGGACGACGTGCGCTTGACGCTGGTCAGTTGTTGGCCCTATGCCACGAACACCCACCGTGTCATCGTCGTGGCCGTGCCCGACGGCGCCCAAGCCGGTCAAGGGTGAGCGGGTTGGGCCATGTCTGCTCCTGTCGTGCCCCGATCACAACAGGCCCAGTGCCTCGACGTGGACCGCGTTCGAGCCATCCTGTTCGACTTGGACGGCACGCTAATGGCCCTCCACGGTGGCGAGCGCGGCGGCGCGTTGGCTGAGCGGCTGGTGGCCATGATTCCCCTACTCCCCGAGAAAGAGGTGCGCCGTCTCGTGTGCCGTTTCTTCGTGTTGAGCGAGACGCCCACGAATTACGTGCTGGCCGTGCTCGACCGTGTTGGCCTCGACACGTGGTTGCGCCCCCTGGCGGACCGTGCCCGCCGCCTCAAGGGGATTGGCACCTTAGAGACCCTAGCGCCGGTGGCAGGCGTGGACATAGTAGTGCCCCGCTTGGCCCGCCAGTACGCCTTGGGGGTGCTCACTAACCGGGCTCGGCGGGAGACGTTCGCCTTCCTGGAGCGATACCGGCTGCGCCCCTTCTTCGGCGCGGTGACCACACGCCAGGACACGTGGCGCTTCAAGCCGCACCCCCACGCCGTGCGGCGCACGGCTGCGCTTCTGGGCGTGAGGCCCGAAGAGGCCCTGGTGGTGGGTGACATGCCGGTGGACATGCTCGCTGCCCGGCGGGCCGGCGCCCAGGCTGTTGGCGTGCTCACCGGCTTTGCCACCGACGAGGAGCTGCGGGCCGCCGGGGCTCACGCGGTGGTGCCCGACGTCAACTCCCTGCCGGACATGTTGGGCGTGCCATGAGGCCGAAGCCCTCCTCGCTGCGTGTGGCCTTTGTGGTGCCCTTTGGCTTGGCCCCCAAGGGCACGGCCTCAGTCCGTGCTCTGCCCTTGGCCCGTGCTCTGGCGGCGAGGGGGCATGAGGTGACGCTGCTGGTGCCTCCCTGGAACGAC
>JAUZRY010000052.1 GCA_030949995.1 Ardenticatenia bacterium | reverse complement strand
TGATTGTGCTGGCGGCTGGCCAGGGAACGCGCATGAACTCAGAGGTACCCAAGGTCATTCATCATGTGGCCGGCCAGCCGATGATCCTTGAAGTCATCCAAGTAGCGCGTGCCCTCCAACCCACCACTCTCGTTGTTGTGGTGGGACATGGTGCTGAACAGGTCAAGACAGTAGTGGGCAATGGGGTCAGTTATGCCGTGCAGCCTGAACCCTTGGGCACCGGTCACGCTGTGGCCCACGCAGCTCCATATGTCCCCAACGACCATGATGTGGTGCTCGTGCTCTACGGCGACACGCCCCTGATCAGACCTTCCACCTTGCAGGCGCTTTTGGACGCTCATATCCAACGCCGAGCAGCAGTTACCTTGTTAACTTTTGAACCCGAAGATCCAACGGGGTACGGCCGTATTGTGCGGGATGAGTGTGGCCACATTGTCGGCATCGTGGAACACCAGGAGGCAACTGAAATCCAACGGGCTATTCGCGAATGCAACAGTGGTATCTTGGCCTTCCAGGCGACGTGGTTGTGGGCTCACTTGCCGCAGTTACCCCTCAGCCCCAAGGGGGAGTATTATTTGACGGACTTGGTGGCCATGGCCGTGGCCGAGGGGCACCAGGTCCACACCATGGTTGCCTCTGACCCCAACGAAGTCATGGGCGTGAACGACCGGGTGCAACTGGCCATGGCCTCTGCGGTGCTCTTCAACCGCCGCCGTGACGCCCTGATGCGCAGTGGCGTCACCTTGGTGGATCCGGCCACGGTCTACATCGGCCCAGATGTGCACGTGGGACGGGATACAGTTATTGCCCCCAACGTCCTGTTGGACGGGCTGGTGCGCATTGGGCCACGGTGTCGCATTGGGCCGAACTGTGTGTTGCGCCACGTGGTTGTTGAGGCCGGCGCCCACGTGGTGCAAGCCCATCTGGCCCACCTTACCGTGCCGGCTGGGGCCCGTGTGGGCCCCTTCGTGTGCCGTGAGGGATCAGAAGAGGGAGCGCTGTCGTTCTGATGAACTCGTTCCGGCTTCGCGCGCGACCCTTTGCCCCCTTCACCTCCTCACAGTGGGGCCACAAGGATGTCAAACGAGAACAGGGTGTGGAACGATGGACCTCCTGGACGGTGACAGTTCAAGTACACTCTACCTCGCCTTCGGGTTGGGCTTTCTCCTCCTTTTCACCTGTGCCTCGGCTGCTGAGGCCATGATCCGATCAGTGCGCCACTACGAGGTGCGCAAGCTCATTGAAGCCCGTGTGGCCGGCAGCATTTCGCTCCAGCGCTTGCTCATGGTCCCTGAGCATCGCCGGGCCATTCTGATGGTGGTGCGCTTAGGGGGAGCCGTGGGGACGGCGTACACTGCCGCCGTGGCCGAGCTGTGGGCGTTCTCCCGCCCCACGACCTTGGTTGGCCTGGTGTTCCTCCTGTGGGCCGTGGACCAAGTGGTCTTCATGCTCATGGCCGGCCGTGTGCCGGTGACCGTGGTGGCCAAAATCGCCATTTTGGTGGAGGGGATAGGGGTGCTCATGACCCCGCTCCTCTCTGCCTTGGCGTTTCTGAGACACCGGTGCGCGCGGGCCTCTCGGCAGGAAAGGAGAACGTCCTCCGCTCTGCTGAGCGATGAGGAGCTCCGCATTCTGGCCAGCGTTGTGGGCGAGGATGATGCCGGCAATTTGTCCCCCCGAGAACGGGAGATGATCGCGCGCATTTTCGACCTCCACGAGACCACGGTGCGCGAGATTATGGTGCCGCGCTTGGACATTGTGGCGCTCCCGGTCAACACCTCCCTCCAGCAGGCCCTTGACACCATTGTGGAGCACCGCTATTCCCGCATTCCAGTGTACGAGGGCACCATCGACCACATTATCGGAGCCCTGTACGCCAAGGACATGTTAATCGCCATGCGGGCAGGAAGCTCGGACCGCTCGATCAGTGCCTATCGTGACACCCTGATTCGCCCGGTGCTCTTCGTGCCCGAAACAAAGAAGTTGGATGAGCTGCTCCACGAGCTCCAACGACATGGCATCCACTTGGCCATCGTCGTGGACGAGTACGGCGGGACCGCCGGCATGGCCACCATCGAGGACATTCTCGAGGAAATTGTGGGCGAAATCTGGGATGAGTACGACCGGGACCTCGCCCGTGACCGCAAGGAGCTCTCCTTTGTACGCGTCAGGCCCAACGAAGTGCTCTGCAGCGGGCGCATGGACTTGGATGACCTCAACCGCTTGCTGGACCTCGATCTCCCCACGGACCGGAGTGACACGTTGGGAGGGCTCATCTACAGCGAATTGGGACGAGTGCCCCATCCCGGCGAGGAGATGACTGTGGACGGCGCCCACGTCCGCGTCGAGGAGGTCTCAGGTCAGCGTATCACCCGGGTGCGTGTTACACGGCTCTCCTCCCGCCCCCCTGAGGATGACATGCCTCAAGAGAGTGATGGCAGGAACGATCCACGGGCGCACGAAGTGCCTTCCGCCGGCGCCGAGGAGCCACCGTCACCCGCTTCGGAGAAGCGTGCCGGTTCAGGAGTGAACCCGTGAAGCGGTGGTTCGATGCCAGCCCGTGGACTCGCCTGTTGCTTCCCTTCTGGCGGCGTGCTCCTCTGGGCGTGCGCCGCCGTCTCATCTGGCTCGGCTCATCGAAGTTCCTGGTCGGCGTGGCGGCCGTCTGCGTCAACCCGAAGGGGCGCATCCTCGTGCTCGAGCACCGTTTTCACAACGAGTACCCTTGGGGGTTACCGGGCGGATGGCTCGAACGGGGGGAAACGCCCCTGGCCTGTGTGGTGCGCGAAGTGGTAGAGGAGACAGGGTTGCAGCCGGAGGTGCTCGACGTGCTCTGGGTGGAAGGTGACGGCGAATGGGTGGAGATCTGTTATCTGTGCCGAGTTCCCGACGCCATGCCGGTGATTCAACTGTCCGAGATCAAGGACTACCGCTGGGTGGATCCCATCCGCCCCGACGTGGCCCTGAAGCCGAGCCAAGCTTGGGCCGTTCGCCTGGCCACATCACGACTTCACGAAGCGGTGTCAGGAGTGCCCCATGTTGCTGATCGGCCTTGAGGCCCCAGAGCTGCTGCTCTACTTATTGACTGCGTTTCTGGTGAGCTTTACTTTCCACGAAACAGCCCACGCCTTGGTGGCCTCGTGGTTAGGTGATCCCACAGCTAAAGACCAAGGGCGCCTGACCCTCAATCCGCTGGCCCATCTGTCGCCCACGGGCACTCTGCTGCTCCTGACCGTGGGATTGGGGTGGGGGAAACCGGTGCCGGTGGATCCGTTCCGCTTCCGGCGCTTGTCGCCCAAAGTGGGCATGGGCCTTGTAGCCTTGGCCGGGCCGCTCACCAACGTCCTGTTGGCTCTGTTGGTGGCCCTGCCGCTGCGAGCAAAGTTGATTCCGTACACACCGCAGCGCGTGGGGCCACTCTTCATTTCCTGGGGAGAGTTTGCTGCCCTCTTCTTCTGGCTCAACATCTCCCTGGCCACGTTCAACCTCATTCCCATCGGCCCCCTGGACGGGTCTCGCATTGTGGCGGCCTTCCTGCCCGACTGGTGGTTTTTCATGAGTGCCCGCCTGGAGTTGTACTTGTTGGGCCTCTTCTTCGCCCTGATCCTGCTCGACCGCTTTGCCGGCACCAGCCTGTTGGTGGGGATCATCACGCCAGTGGGATGTCAGGCGTGGTGGGCCCTCGTGGGCTACACGCCGCCTTTTCCGTTCTGTGGACTCCTGTGAGCGCGGAGGAATCGTCTACGCCGATCCCTCAGTCCCTTCCTCGCCCGTGGCCTGGGCCTCGGCCTGAGCGGCCGCGATGGACTCAGCCGTCTCGCCGTGTTCGCCAACCACTTCTACCCGCACAGTGGCGATACAATCGGCCATGAGACGCACCGGCACCTCATACGTGCCGAGCTGGCGGATGGGTTGGCCTAGGTCAAGGGCACGCCGGTCAATCTCCACGCCCAGAGTTTCCGAAAGGCGTTCGGCAATGTCGCCGGCCGTGACCGAGCCGTAAAGCCGTCCTGTCTCACCGACTTTGGCCTCGAAGCGGAGCAAGAGTTCCCCGATGCGCTGAGCTAAGGCCTCGGCATCCTGGCGCTCGCGCTGGCGGCGCTTCTCGGCGGCCCGGCGGATTTGCTCGGCCTGCTTTTTCACACCCGGTGTGGCCACTTTAGCGAGCCCTTTTGGAATGAGATAGTTACGCGCGTAGCCGTTGGAGACGGTCTTGATTTCACCAGCTTGGCCCAAGTTGGGCACGTCTTGCAACAACAGCACTTCCATGGGATCTCCTCCTCTTCCGGCTGACTTTCCTGCTGGATGGCGCGGTGCGCCCGACGCGTCTCGTATCTAGTTTCAGAAGGCGCATAGCCGCGCCGGGTACTATACACAAGACTGACAAAAAAGCAAGCCTGTTGACCAGAATTTGCCGTCAAGTTTGACGGTCTTACCAGGGCGTTGTAGAATCGGATCGGTCGGAGGGGCAAGAGCCAGCTTACACCGCACGTTACCACCCTTTTACACGTCCGCGCTTTCGATTCTCTCCTTGTCCGCCACACGTTGTGAAATCTCTACATACATTAAGGGAGGTGAGCGTGAGATAGGCAAAAGACGCCCATGTTCATCGGCCAGGAGTGAATTCCACTGGCGATTGTTGCCAGGTGGATGTTGGTCTGTTCGTGAAGTGTCAAGGAAAGGAGAGGTGCATGTTTGCCAGAAAATGGCTTGTCGTCAGTGGTGGTGTTCTCCTCGTTGGCCTGATGCTCCTGCTCATGCTTCCCCGCATTTCAACGGCCCAAGAGCCTGCCCTGGTTGTTCCAGATGAAGCCCTCCAACTGCGTGGCCAGCCTGTGGTGCTCGACGATAATGTGCCTCTGCCCGCCGCGTTACGCTACCGGGATCCGAACGAGATGGTCACCGTGTACGTGGTGTTGGAGGGGCCGTCCGCGGCCGAGGTGGCCGTGAACAGTGGGTACAGCCTCCAATCGGGCACAGTGCAACAGCGCGTTCAGCGTCGCCTGGCGGAGATCGAGGCCCAACAGGCGGCTTTGCGTCCCCTGTTGGCGCAACTGGGCGCTCAGGAGATGTACAGTTTCAAAAAGTTGGCCAATGCCATCCAAGTGCGTGTGCCGGCCGGCAAGTTGGCTGACGTGATGAACTTGCCCGGCGTGGTGCGCGTTGACCCGGTGGGCCGCTATCGCCTGCTCAACACGAGCAGTGTGCCCTACGTGGGCGCGCCCCAAGTGTGGGATCCCAATGCTGCTGGCACTACCGGGGAGAACATCAGCATTGGCATCATTGACACCGGCATTGACTACACCCATGCCATGTTCGGTGGCTCCGGCGTGATCACGGACTACCAGGACAATATCCCGGACATAATCACCAGCACCCCGGGGTTGAGCGAAACGTTCCCCACAGCCAAGGTGGTGGGCGGATATGACTTCGCCGGCGATAATTACGACGCCGGCGGTCGCTCTGGTTCCGTCACCCCTAACCCCGATCCGGACCCCCTCGACTGTAACGGGCACGGGACCCACGTGGCGGGCACGGCCGCCGGATTCGGCGTGCTGAACAACGGTGCCACATACACCGGCCCGTACACGGCCTCGCTCGACATGTCCCAGTTCCTCATTGGACCGGGCGTGGCGCCGGAGGCGGATCTCTACGCCCTGAAGGTCTTCGGGTGTGCAGGGAGCACGGAGCTGGTGACCCAAGCTTACGAGTGGGCAGTCGACCCCAACAACGACGGTGACTTCAGCGACCGCTTGGACGTGCTTAACCTCTCTCTGGGCTGCAACTTCAGTTGTGGCTCCGAGACCGAGCTGCAGATGACCAATCTGCTGGCCCAGTTGGGCACCTTCATGGCCATTGCAGCCGGCAACGACGGCAATACCTTCTACGCCACAGGGGATCCGTCCAGCGCCAAATGGGCGCTCTCAGTGGCCGCCGGCATCGACAGTGGTATCGAGAACCTCGCCATCAGCGTGACGGCACCCATCTCCATTGCCGGCGTGTACGAGGCGGTTGAAGCCGCTTTCTCCAAGCCGCTCGAGGATGTGGGGCCCATCACCGCCACAGTGGTCTACGCCGAGCCCAACGATGCCTGTGGGCCGCTGACCAATGCTTCGGCTATCAGCGGCACCATTGCGCTGATCGACCGCGGCACGTGTTTCTTCACCACGAAGTTCGTCAACGCCCAAGCGGCCGGCGCTGTGGCCGTTATTGTGGTCAACTACGTGGACGGTCCGCCGATCGCCATGGGTGGCACCCCGACCACGACGATCAACATCCCTGGCGTGATGATCTCCAAGGATGACGGCATCACCATCACGGGTGAGCTGTCGAGAGGGGTCACTGTGGTCCTGTCGGCCGACATCAAGATATCGCGTGCCGATCTAGCCCACCAAGTGGCCGACTTCAGTTCCCGGGGTCCCGGCTCGCCCGATAACCGGCTCAAGCCTGAGATCAGTGCGCCTGGCTTCCAGATCAATTCCGCGGCTGTGGGCCAAGGCACGAAGGGCATAGACTTCGTCGGCACATCGATGGCTGCACCCCATGTGGCCGGCGCCGCAGCGCTCTTGAAGGAAGTCCGACCCAATTTCTCGGTGGAGGAGCTCAAAGCAGCGCTGATGAACACGGCTGGCGAGAACCGCGATGCTAACCAGGTGCTCTACCCCGAGTCCCGCGTGGGCGCTGGCCGCATGCAAGTGGACAAGGCCGCACAGACCGAAGTGCTCGTCATGGCGGCCGACGATCCCGGCGCTGTGGGCCTCTCCTTCGGGGCTATCTTCACCAACGAACGGGTGACTAAGACGCGAGCAGTGCGTATCGTCAACAAAGGAGCAACGCCGGTCACGTATACTATCACCGTCTCGGAGACGGTAACGGAGACGGGCGTAATGGTGATGCCGGTGCTCACCCAAGTGGTCGTGCCCGCCAACGGCGAGCGCACAGTGCCCGTCCAGCTCGTGGCCGACCCGACCTCATTTGACCGCACGGCCGATCCCACGACGCCAGCCACGCAGCTCGGTTTCCCGCGCTACACGCTCTTTGAGGCCAGTGGGCAACTTCGTTTCAACGGCACGCCGGCACTCCACTTGCCCTACTACGCTAATGTCTACCCCGGCAGTGCCATGTACGCCCAGGACCACGTGTTGACCCTACCCTCCGGGATGGGCGAGATCACGGCCACAATTGCCATTACCGGCACCTCAGTCCACCCACAGCCGTTGGTCTCGGCCTTTGAGCTGGGAGCCTTTAGCCCAGATGAAGGGTACACCAGCCCGCTCATGCGCATGGCCGACCTGGTCGCTGTGGGCGCGGCCAGCAATGTGCCCTCCACGGGTGTGGTCACCGGCACTATCTTCTTCGGGTTGGCCACGGCCGACAACTGGACGACGCCGCAGCCGCTGCTGGTCGAGTTCGACATCTACATCGACACCGACGAGGACGGGAGAGCGGATTACGTCGTCTTCAACTGGAACTTGGGTGCAGCGTTCGGATCAGACGACACCGACACCTTTGTCACGGTAGTCTACGATGTGGCAAATGGAACTTTAACGGTGGATTCCTTTGCCTATGGCGTTTCCCCGAGCGTAGACACAGCCCCCTACAACAACAACGTCTTCATGATGGCCGTGGGAGCATCGAGTATCGGGCTCTCCGAGTCGAACCCGGACTTCAACTACCAAGTGGTCACGTGGGCCGGCGGAAGCCCCGCCGACGTTACCTCGTGGATATCCTACAACGGCGTCAACCCCATCGTCAAAACAACGCCGGACCTCGTGAACGCTGCGCCGCTCTACGTGGACGGCGGTAGCATCACGGTGAGCGTGGACCGCACGCGCATGGCCGATGCTGGCTACTCGGCCGAGAATCCGCCCACCGTGTTGCTGCTCCACCACATGAACACCAACACCAACAGCAACCCGCGGGTCGAGACAGTCGCGCTCAAGTTCAACACGTATTCCTTCTTCCGCTTCCTGCCGCTGGTTGCCCGGTGATGCCGGCGTTCGGCGGTTGATGTGGGTAAGCCCCCCGGAACGTTCCGGGGGGCGTTTTCGTGTGAGAAGTCAGCCGTCCTGCGGCTCTGCACGTTCCACGATGACAAAGGCGACGATCGCTGTCCACGCTACAGTTCGACCTAAGACCTGTTCGGTGAACATCCCTTCAACGAGGCGTATCTCATCAGGCGTGAGGAGTTGCGCCAGGGCGTCCGCATACGAAGGCGGAGTCCGGTGGCGGCGGAACCAACGGGCTACCAGCGATGGTGTGATCTCGACCTCGCTCACCACCTTCCGAATGTTCACTTGGACGCGATATGTGTTCAAGCGTCGGAGGACAGCCTCAAGCACGTCCACATCCCAGCATTGATCATCGGCGTAGATGGCTTCCTCGGCTTCCACGGCCCGCCGGCGTAAGTCCTCAGAAACCTTGTCCCACGGAAGGAGATGGTGCAGACGTTGGCCCCTGCGTGGCACGCTCTCGGCGAGGACAAGCCGGCCGTCGCGGGCGAGCCGTT
>JAUZRY010000051.1 GCA_030949995.1 Ardenticatenia bacterium | reverse complement strand
AGTGCATCTTGAAGTTCTCTCGAGTTTCGACCGACAAGTGATCGCTGGCTCGCAAAGGATCACGCTCCGAGACGAGCAGATGATCATTTTGCAAGGGCAGGGTGGATATTGATTTCTGCATCAGGTACGGTTGGACGGACCGTGCTGGCTACTAAACGGCTTGAAAAGTTCTTTTTAACCCACGATTTACTTCGAGTTGTCCCCGGCCAATCGCCTCCAGTTGGGTACTTGTATGCCTATCTTTCTAGTTGGATCGGACAAGCCCTGATAACGAAAGACCAATACGGTTCCGCCATCAAACACCTGGAACCGCATCACCTGGCCGAGCGTGCCTGTGCCACTGTTGCCCGATGATGAACAACAGGCGATTCACGACGAGATTATGCGGGCCTATGCTCTCCGCGATGAGGCTAATGACCTGTTGGACGAAGCGGATGAGATGTTGCACAAACAGTTAGGTCTGCCTCGTTTCGACGAGAGCCTTGTGCCATATTTGCCCCCGCCTCCTCACCCAGATACTAATCGGCCTGAAATACCACACACCCCAAAGCGTTCACCATCCGAGCCTCGGAGTTGAATGACCGATTGGATGCTTCCTATCACGTACCGGTGGCGCGAACGGCGATTGAGTTGCTGCATAAAGGGCGGTATGCCCCCGTCCACTTACGAAAACTCACCGATGATATCCACATCCCTCCGCGCTTCAAGCGCATTTATGTGCAGAAAGAATGATAGTGTCAAGTTTTTTCTGTAAAAAGGGGCCAACGGTGGCATCCTCGAAAGCCTACGAACGCTTTAACATGGGCCTTTAGTTAGTTAGGTCGTCCTTTCTGTGTCTCCTTCAAAGCGCAGATAAAGGCGCCCGGTGGCCCAGGCCTCGTCCTGCTCCATCAGCACGGCGCTCATCAATCGCAAACAGGCCGCTTCATTGGGGAAGATGCTCACTACGCGCGCTCGCCGACGCATCTCACGGGTCAAGCGCTCTGTGATATTGTTAGTGCGCAACTTCCGCCGGTGAGACTCTGGGAAGCCAAACACCGTGAAGCCTTCCGGCAGGTTTTCTTCCAGCCACCGGGCCAGGCGTGGGGCACGCTTTTCCATTTCGGCTACCAATTCTTTCAACTGCTGCTCGGCCTGAGCACGGTTAGGGGTGTTGAAAATCTGGCGTATCCGTGCGGCCACTTCCGCCTGCATCTCTTTGCGGGGCACATAGGCCTGGGCGTTTTGCTGCAAGTGGAACTGGCAGCGTTGCCACGGAATCCCGCCAAACACTGCTTGCCGCGCAGCTCGCAGCCCGGCGTGGTCATCGCTGATGATTAACTGCACGCCCCGCAACCCCCGCTTGACCAGGCGCTGCAGGAACTGGCGCCAGTGAACCTCTTGCTCACTCAGCGCCACGTCCACGCCCAACACCCGCCGATGACCATCGGCGCACACCCCGACGGCCACCAACACGACGACATCTCGAATCTGCCCATCCACGCGCACATGTTCATAATGGGCATCCAGGTAAAGATAGCGGCAGGGCTGCTCACCCAAAGGCCGTTCTCGCCAGGCTTGCAGGGTCTCGTCCAGATCCTGGGCCGCCCGACTCACCGTGGCTGAGGAAACCTCGAACCCTAGCACCTCTTCGACCAAAGTGGCCACCTTGCGGGTGGAGACACCATGCACATACATCTCGGCCAACACGTTCCAGGCGGCCCGCTCGCTGCGCAACCCCTTGGTCAGCACCGACGGGTAGAAAGACCCCTTACGCACCTGCGGTACCCGCAAGTCCAGAGGCCCCAGGCGCGTTTTGAGGGTCTTGGGCTTGAACCCATTGGCCTGGTCGCGGCGCTCCGGCGTGCGTTGGTAAGGTTCAGCCCGGAGGTAGGCTTGACGCTCGGCCAGCATCAGCAAGTTGAGCAACCGCTCCATCAGCAGACGTAAACCGTCTTGCTCTTCCGTGAGCAGCACCTCCAACAACGGGTCGGGTAAGGTATAATGGGTTTGGTGAGCCATGGTAGTACCTCCTTGTTTCGAGATGTTTCCGCTCCAAGGATACCACATGGCTCGCCATTTTTACAGAAGAAATGATACACTACTGAAAGAAAATACGGTGTACCGTTTCTACGTCCATCACACCTCCCGCAGATGCGCCCCTACGACTTGGGATATATTTCTCGGCTCACAAAGGTCCTCGATTCTCTGATACTACACAAAGGAGAGGTGTTAATAACCACAGATGGTACTGTTGGGCGAATATCCATTGTGACAAGCAGAACTGCAGGATGGGCAGGGAGTAATAACATTGCCCGCATTGCTTACGGTACTCGAGATTTTGGAAACGGTTTCCTGGCAGCATTCTTGAGCACGCCATATGGTTTCCACCAATTGACACGCGAAATCTATGGCGGTGTTGTTGACCACCTTAACGAATCACACATTGAATCCGTTTGGGTTCCAACCCCTCCCCCAAATATCCAGACAGCCATTGGAGAGCGCGTCGTCAGGGCATACGAGATAAAGGACAAAGCCACCGAGATTGAAGAGAAGGCCATTGACAGATTGGAGTCGGCATTGCAGAGGCGAGTAGCGGGCTAACAAGCGCTTCCAGCCGACAGCGCCTCCGCTCGCTTCGCTCGCTCCGGCGCTGCGGCTGAAGCGCAAGCCGTTAGGCCGTCCGATAGTGATTCTGCCTTGCCTGTAGAGAACGTGATTGGAGGTGCAAGATGAGACGATTAGCGAATATAGTGGGAGGTCTGTTGGGCCTGCTGGCCTTGGGAGCGCTGGTAGTGGCTCTGGCTTTGACTTTTGGTGGCTTGCCACGGGAAGTAAAACCGGCGTCTCAGGCCTTCCAGTCGCCTATTGAGACGCCGACGCAGCCGCCTTATCCGCCTCCGGCAACCCCGACCATTCCACCAACGGTGACCCGGCCACCCAAACCATCACCGAGGCCCACCCCGATTCCCACCGCACCCCCTATCCCAACGCCGCTACCCCTACCTCCATCTGCCTTCTATGCCTTGTGGGTAGAGAACTTTCCGGAGGGTCAGGGAAGTGTTGTCTGGCTGGCCGATCCAAGGGATATTGGCAGCCGCCGGGAAGTATTACGTTTTGAGCGCGAGCGGATTACCGAAGCGGCTTTGGCTCCCGATGGGCAGAAATTGGCTCTAGTCACTACTGACTGGGAGACGTCTACACTATGGGTTGCTAACGTGGACGGTACTAACCTGCAGCCGCTTGACCAAAGCATGCCTTCTGGGATTAGAAGGTTGTTTTGGAGCCGTGACAGTCGCAGGTTGGCCTACAATGGGGTTGTAGTTAGAGAAACAACTCGTCTTGACAAGACCGGAACCCCCGTTGTTGAACACACGCTAGTGTGGACCATTGACTTGTTGGACCCTAGCACTGGTCGGAAGCAACATCTGCTACAAGCAGATCCCCACGAGGACTTGAGCATTATAGGTTGGTCTGCGAATAATCGGGAGCTATACTACATCCGTTCAATGCCTCAATATAAGCTATGGGCTATTGATCTTGGCACTCGCAAGAGTAGAGAGATCATCGTCCTTGGTAATGAATTAATTTTACCCGTTATCTCTCCAGATGGTTCTAAGTTTCTCGTTCATATACCTGAAGGTTTAGTTTGGATTTCGGCCACTGGAAAAGCCCGCCAAGATATCCCTACGCCTCGTTTGAGACAATTATGTGGTTACTTTTGGTCTCCCTATAAGGACGAAGTAGTTCTTTGTGAAGTAAGTGAGCAACAGCCTATTGAACACATAAAGGTGTTCAACGTACAGTCTAGAGCAACGCGTGTACTGAGTTCTGTAGGAGTCTCGTATAAAGGACTGCCTCTTTCTCCCCTCGCTGTGTCCCCTGATATGCAATGGACAGTTGCTTCTGTCTACCAAGATGGGATGTATTGGGTCCATCTTCCCACCGGAATAAAGGTACCCGTACCCACCTCTGACCGGGGTGTAGTCTTTCATGTCGCTTGGGTATCTAAGCCTGGACAGGGAGGAGGAGCACGATGAATCGTCTGGCAGCTCGTTCGCAACACACGCTGGTTTTGTCCTTTCTGCTGATTTGCTTTGCTGCTGTAACGTTGTTGCTGAGTTACACCATCAACCCCCAAACTGCTGGGGCCTCGCCGATGGCACCAGCTACACCGACCTGTCCTCCCTCCGGTTGTGTCCATGAGCGGGTCTATGGTTATCAACCCAGCCGCTACGACATGCGTTCCACCTTCAATGATGCTGCCAGCAATGCCCTGGGGAATAATGGGCCTTCCTACGATCAGATTAATCGAGGGCTTCCCCCAATATGACACAAGAAGCCATCTCGACCTCGCGCCCCATTCCCCACATTATCCTTCGAGGGATGGCCTGGCAAGAGTCACATTGGCTGCACTTTGCTGACTCGGTGAATGATCCAGACAACGCTTACGCCTGCACGTTGATCGGGTATGATCCGGGTGGAACATGTGGTTATGGCCTGATGCAGATCACCACGTGCATGAACGAGGAGCCGTTACCACCCGAGTGTACATGGTTGTCCCCTACACGTGTGGCAGGTGAGTGGCCTTACAATTTGGGCGCTGGTACGAATATACTCATTCAGAAGTGGAATGAGATGCCCTTCATTGGTGACAACGACCATACGGTCCCTGAGCAATGGTATTATGCTGTCACGGCTTATAACACATGGGGGGTAGTTAATAATCCAGGTAGTGGTTATGTTTGACTGATGAGAGCCAGCCTTCGCCGGTTGTAGCGGAAGACAAAGAGCTTCAGGGCAATTTCATGGAACGTTTCCGATTTGGAGAACGAGAGTGTTGTGCGCACGAAGCGTCCTACCCGTTGTCGCAGGGTATTATTCCAGCGTTCCACATGCGCCGTCTGGCCTGTCTCTTTCCCTACCGCCTGATGCTGTTCCGGAGGCACGACTTTTTGATAGGCTTCCCAAAAGTCGCTGAAGGTTTGCAGGCGACGATAACGCGCGGGGATTCGTTCCCATAAGCGTCGGCATGTGGCTTCGCTACGGTCTCCGATGGCGTAGGCCACAATCTGCCGGGTACTCCGCAACAGGGCGATCCATATCCAGCGTTTGTTATCCTTCTTTTGGACAAATGACCACAATTCGTCCAGTTCCAAAGCGTCTTCTTCGGCAGGTTCGGCCAGTGTCGTTTCCAAATCGGGCAACGTTTCGGCTTCTTCTTGCAACCATATCGCCAGGCGTTGGCGGGGCACCTGAAACACCCGTTCCACCCCGCGCATACTCATACGTTCACAATAGGCTTCCTTGGCTTGTCGAATGGTTTCTGGACGATGTGCGTTTTTTTATCCAGTGTGCCATAAGCGCCACAGTCGTGGCAGTGATACTTCTGGGCTCCCTTGTAGTCATGGCCGTTTTTGACGATGTTCTCGCTCCCGCATTTCGGGCACGTGCGCACGATGACCTCGACAATCATACTTGCCTCCTGGAGTGGGTTGCCCTTATTCTACTCCATCAGTCAAAACGCGCCACTACCCAAACTTCTCCAATGGCTCCTTGTCCTTGCCCCCGTGCAGATCGTGCTCGCCACCTACGCGTGGACGGTGGTCAACCTGGGCACCAGTCCCTTGACCACCGATTTCAAGCCGCTTTCTCTTAGCGAAGAAGGGGCAGTGTGGAAGTATTATCTGGGCGCGCTTATTTTCGCTGGAGCTGTCTTCGTCGTGTATGTCAGTCGTACGTTAATCAGACTCGAGAAGAGGCAAGAGGAATAAAAACAGTTCTCTAGATTTCTAGTCGCCCAGGTGCCATGCCGCCTAACACTCGCTCCAGCCGACCCGCCTCCGCTGGCGCTCCGGCGGGCGGCTGAGCTGAGTCGTTAGGGGCATCTTCAAATCCATTTAGGGAGAAGATCCAATGAAACCTCCACAATCAAGAGAAAATAGAATAGGGCAGATTGCTTCGTTCATGGTAATCCTTCTGCTAATCCTAACCAATATACGATTGCTCTATGTTCTCTCACAGGTGCGAGATCTGCTTACCTCCATAGATGTACGCACTCAGCGATTGGAGATGTTCCTTCCTCAAACACAAAATAGCTTTTCGTCGCATGCGGGCAAAATGGGGGATGTGGATTGGAAAGATGCACCAATCAGAGGCAAATAGGCGCTCCCATAAAGATCGTGGTATTCAGTGATTTCTTTTGTCCATATTGTGCCTCCGCTTGGGATGTGCTAGATCGTGTACTTGAAGAGTATGAAGACCGGATCATGATAGCCTATATGCACTTTCCAATTCATGGAGAAGAGTCTATTTTTGCTGCTGAGGCGGCGGAGTGTGCGAGGGAGCAGGGTAAATTTTGGGAGATGCACCATCTCATTTTTGAACATGCTCCTGATTTGTCTAAAGAATCCTACAGGGGATTTGCACAGCAACTTTACCTGGAATCTGAGCAGTTTGAGAAGTGCTTATCAGAACATCGCTATAGGGAGCGTGTTTTAAACGATTTTCAAAAAGGAAAACAATACGGCGTTGTAGGCACCCCTACCTTCTTCATCAATGGAACAATGGTGCAAGGAATGCGAGATATTGATTGGTTTCAGCAAAAGATTAAAACAATTTTGCACAACCAGGATACAGGCGATGCGGATTAGGGAGGGACCGAGCGGAGCACCAAATTCAGCAGGAACCGGAGGTGAGAAATGTTCAAGTTTAGTCCAAGGACCAGCATTTTCCTTCTCGCGGCTGTTATCATGCTTACAGCCGTCTCCTTCCTTGCTCCCTTGCGGGTTCAAACCGTTTATGCGGGTGTTTGTCAACCAGGTTGGTGGTACGGCCTCGGAAAGGGTTGTGGCCCACTACACACGCTGTGAGTGGGATTTTGGGTGTTGGATCAATCCATGGCAACCTAACGGTGAGTGGCGAGACTATGACCGGGTATGTAAGGACAAGTTTGACCGATACGGTTACTGTGGTACGGACTGCTGGGAGCGAAGAACGGGAACCGGAGGTTGCTGCAACCGTTAGTTAAGCAAGCTGGCACATAAAGCATTCTCTCACGCTCCGCTCGGTCCAGTTCCATAAAATACAAGTGGAGAGCGATGATGCGGATTATAGCACATCATTTGACCAAATTTTATGGTCAAAATCAAGCGTTACGGGAGGTTTCGTTCTCCATCGGCGATGGAGTCACAGCTATCCTAGGGCCCAACGGTGCCGGCAAGACCACGCTGCTTAACATCCTGGCCACGCTTGTCGAGCCCACATCCGGTTGGGCCACCATCCAAGGCTACGATGTCCGCCGCCAGCGGCGTCAGGTGCGTCGCATCCTGGGCTTTCTCCCCCAGGAATTCGGTCTGTATGAGCGCTTAACCGCATGGGAGTTTCTGGATTACATGGCTGTGCTCAAGGGACTTGATCACCGTCGTGAACACGTGCAATGGGCACTTGAGCAGGTGGGATTGAGCGCCTACGTGAGGAGAAAGGTGGGCACGTTCTCGGGAGGAATGCGTCAGCGGCTGGGAATTGCCCAGGCTCTACTTGGTGTTCCTCAGGTATTCCTCCTCGACGAACCTCTCACCGGTTTGGATCCGGAGGAACGTAACCGCTTCCGTCGATTTTTAACCCGTTTGGCCTTTCAGCGTACAGTGCTTCTCTCCACCCACCTGGTAGAAGATGTCTCGCTTATAGCGGACCGTGTACTCGTTCTGCACCGGGGGTCAATCTGCTTTGACGGCACGGTTGAGGAATTAAGGCAACCCGCCCGGGGGAGAACCTGGTTCGCTCGCATGACGCAGAACGTATTGGAGGATTTACAACAACGTTACCAGGTGACGCACCTGGAACGTGATGGGGATGAGTTCCTTGTCCGTTTTCTTTCGCTCACAGTGCCTCCAATTGAGGCTGAGGTGGTGGAGCCGACTCTGGAGGAATCTTATCTTTGGCTCCTCCATGCCCAAGAGGAGGAAGAATGAAAGCGCTACGACAGGCTTGGGCTATTGCCAAAGTAGAGTGGCTGCTTCAAGTACCGTTCGCCTGTTTTCTGGGCTGCTTGTGCGGTTCTCCTGGTGTATACCCTGGCCCAAGGGGTGGGGGATGAGAGAGCGATGATCAATCTCCCCCGAGTCTGGTTGGGGAGCCGTGATGATGCGCTCTCTTGGTTGGCGATCGGCCTCATCTTCCTCGTGCCCTCCGCTTTCACACGGGATCACCGAAAGGATTTCATCTGGACAACCCCCATAGATGGGCATGTCTATGCAGCAGGCAAGTTGTTGGGGTTATGGATGACAGCCTTCACGCTGGAGGTAAGTGAACTCACAACTCAATTCCTTCTTCGCGCTCCCACGTGGCCAGAGTGGAACAGGGAAACATTGCGCTTGTTCTTCTCCCCGCTTGGACGTACGGCAGTCGTTATGTTGTTTTTGACCGCGTTTTTTGCTCTCATTAGTGCCCTAACCAAAGAGAGCGCTATCCTGGCCTATATGGGGTGCAGCATCTACTTTGTAGCAGTACTGGGGATGAAGGATATTGCAAATCCCCTTACAATTTCTCCTTTCCCTGTCTTTCGGTCGGATCTTATAGGAAATGGGCCGGAGGAAGAGCTATTCCGTGCCAACACTTTTCTCTACCTGGGTTTAATGTTGGCTATCAGTGCAATGATCGTTATGGTGTATCCGAGGCGAGAGCGGCGGAGCAGTGCTTCCGGAGCACTAGTCCAGGTGATGGTGGCGATTTTGTTTACTGGCCTGCTTCTGGCGGGTAAGGGAGGAGGAGATTTGGTAAGGGTGTGGAGGCGAGTGACCATATCGCCCGTAGCGAATGTTCCTTCGCCTTCCCTTCTGGGAAAAAGGGATGTGGACCAGGTATTCGTGAAGGCGCAAGTGACACCTGCGTCTGGCTTGGTAGAGGGGGAGGTTCGCCTTGTGTTTACCGGTCCAAGGACCTCTCTTGTTCTCAGGATCCCCAGAGGGTTGATAGTCACGTCAGTTACCGACTGTGAAGGGCGTTCGCTTCCCAGCAGGCGACTGGGGGAGGGTGATTGGGGGCTTCAGGTAACAGGGGACTTCT
>JAUZRY010000050.1 GCA_030949995.1 Ardenticatenia bacterium | reverse complement strand
ACATGCCGCCATCGTGTCCAAGGCCGGAGAGGAGACTTCGAAGTCATCCCGCAAGCTGGCGTGGCTGGCCTCCATCAGCGCGCCGACGCGCACCACATCACCTGACCGCAACGCCTCGGCCACGGCGAGGACGCGGGCATTTTCGGCAATCACGTGGCGCGCGCGGCGACGCACCACGCCAGTGAGCTCATGTGCTCGCCGGTCGAAGAGTTCTGGCGACACATCGCGCAGGGCGTCCACCCCAAAGAAGGCGGCCGCCGCCTCACATTGGGCACGCCGTTCGTTGTAGGCGGACTCGGCCAACGTGCGCCGTGTACCCGTATCCAGCACAACAATGGTCACATCGGGTGGAAGCGGCACGTACTCAACTGCCAGTGTCCGACAGTCGAGCAGGAGCGCGTGGTCGTCCCGGCCACAGGCAGCCGTCACTTGGTCCATGGGGCCACAGGTCACCCCCACCCACTCGTTCTCAGCCCGCCAGGCGACTTGGGCCATCTCCACGGGTTCCCAAGGCCAGCCCACGAGAGCCGTAGCTGCCCGGATCACGGCCATTTCCAGGGCTGCACTCGACGCTAGGCCGGCACCTCGAGGCACGTCTCCCATCAGGAGACCATCCCACCCACAGAGGGGCACGCCGGTCTCTCTCAGCGCCCACAACACCCCCTGCACATAGGCTGCCCACCCTGACGCCACACGATCAAAGGAGGTCACATCCAACATGGCCTCCTGTCCCATGTCGTGGGCACGCACGTGCACTTCGGGTGCCGTGCGCCGGCGTGCGGCCAGCCAGATGGTTCGATGAATGGCCACGGGCAGGGCAAACCCGCCGTTGTAGTCCGTGTGTTCGCCGATCACGTTCACGCGCCCGGGTGCCCGCACGACCAAAGTAGGCCACCGGCGGAAGTGGGCCCGAAAGGCCGAAAGCACCATGTTCACGGAGATCGCACGGGCGTCCATGGGACTCGATCCGTGGCGTGCTTGCACCACATGCCATTCATGCATTGGGTCCTGTTAGCCAACTGTCTCCCTCTAACCGTGCTCCGATTTCCTCCCGTTGAGAGCGGCCAACAGATGTGCCGGTGACACACGGGACGTCAAGTCGATGCTCAGAGGGGTCAGGGAGACCACACGTTCAACGGCCAGGGCATACACGTCACTGTCAGGCTCCAAGCTGTCGGCATCGAATGCCCGGTAGTAGCCGTCCAAGTACTTGCGCCCATTCTTGACGCGCACGGCCGAGTGAATCGTGCGCTGCCGGGAGAGGCGCGTGAGGCGCCACGGCGTTGTGGGCGTCGCGTCAGCCGGAATGTCGAGCTTGAGAATGTCCACGTCACGGGGCAGATGGGCCGCCAGCATGAGGTGGACGAAGTGGCGCGAGAAGTGGGCGGCCACTGAGAAGTCCACGTCCTCACTGTGGCTCAGGTGATACTTGGGATCCACCTCCAAGGAAACGGCCAACCCCGGCACCCCAAAGGTGGCGCCCTCAATGGCTGCCCCGATCGTTCCGCTGACAGTGATGTTGACGCCCACATTCTCACCGTAGTTGATGCCAGAAACGAGGAGATCGGGCAGACGCGGTGCGTGAACGAGAATCCCCCCATCGCACTGCCTGAGCAGGCGTGCCGTCCACGGCCCACGCCCGGACGGCCTCGCCATTGCTCAGGCGGATAGTCTGCTCGTCGACCGTGCCCCGGCGGGGCGGAAAACTGCGGCTGGCCGCTGTCTGTTGGGTCCGGGGGGCCACCACCACCAGCGCACCCAGGTCGTGAACCGCCTCGACAGCCGCGCGCAGGCCAGGTGAGACAATGCCGTCGTCGTTGGTCACGAAGATCAAGGGCGTTGTTGTCATTGATGTTGCCTCCTCGGGTGTGTGGAATCAGGGCTGCGTTCATCGTTCCCCCACGGCGTGAATGAGCATCCGCCCGTGCGCCCCGACCGCGCGTTTGAGGAGGGAGCGCACCAACGGCTTGGCCGCCACCGAGAGGTACCTGCGGTGGACACGGGGTTCGCCGGCCACCAGCCGGTAGTAGACGGGCGGGTGATCACGCCAGGCAAATTGTACTGGCTTGGAGCGCCTTGGGGAAATTCGCAACTCATCCCAGATTTTGGCAAACTCGGCTGCAGTCAAATCGCCATCCGGCGCGAGGGGCACCACCCGTCCCAACCGCTCGTGGCCGGTGGCCATGGCCACCAGGAGCTGCACCACGTCGTTCAGGGCCACAAGGTGAATTGGCGCGGCGTCGGGGAGCGCGCACCAGGCCTCACTCTCACGTGTCAGCCACCTCACCACAGGATGTGTGAGGGGCATTCGGGGAGCTACGACAGCAGGAAGGTTGAGCACGTTGACCAACAGCCCCTTGTGGCCGGCCATCAGGGCCACTTCCTCGGCCAAAAAGCGGCTGCGCACGTAGTGAGTCGCCTGTTGAAGCCACGTTTCCCCCTCAGGGACAGCATTCCACGGACGTCCCACTGTGGCCAAGGTGCTCACCATCACGAAGCGGGACACGCCGGCTAAACGGGCTGCTTCGACGAGCACCTTAGTACCTTGGACGTTGGCGACATAGAGGCGCTGCGGATTCGACGCAGATGTGACAGCGGCCAAGTGGAAGATCACACGACACCCGGCCACGGCCCGACGCATATGCTCCACGTTGGGCGCGGCCAAGTCCGTGTACATGAGTTCTACGTTGGGCCAGGGCAGGGAGTGAGACCCGGATATGGCGTGAACGACCACGCGCACGCGTGCCCCCCTGGCCGTGAGGGCGGCGACCAACGCTCGGCCCACCGGTCCGGTGGCGCCGGTCACCAGCACTTTGGCGGAGGGGCCCTGCCCGGGCCAGCCGCTCCCACCGCCGGCCTAGCCACATTTCAATCTGATACCATACATCGGTCAGTTGACGCACGCTGCCCACCTGTGTGCCCGGCGGCATGGGATCCCTGCCCGAGGACTTACCCGGGCTGATGATAACAACGCGATATGAACGCACCATGAATGCACCCGGAAGGTGGCATGACAGCACGTTCAATCCATCCTGGTGCTAACGCGCACCGATCCCTTGAACCCCTTGCTTGGCCTGCCGCGCTGTGCTTTGTACGCCCGGCTGGTTTGGGGTATACTGGAACCCGCTTCTCGCTTCGAGGAGCACATCATCTGGAACAGTGAGGGCATGTCATGAGCGACGAAGCCACATCCCGTGCTCGGGACTCCCACGTTCCCAAGCACGTTCCTGCCGAAGTGTGGGAGCACCTGCCAGACCTCCGCCAGAAGGCATCCGAGATCTACCATCGCCTGCTCCAGACCTATGGCGAACCGGACTGGCGCCCCCGTTACCCGCCGCTGGAGGAGCTCATCATTACCACCTTGGCCCAAAACAGCACCGACCACAACGCCCTCATGGCCTACCGCCGGCTCCGTGAGCGGTTTCCCTCGTGGGAGGCCATCATGAACGCGCCCGTGGAGGCCGTGATCGATGCCGTGCGGCCGGCAGGACTGACCACCCAAAAGGGGCCGCGCATTCAGGCCATTTTGCGCAAAGTCTGGGAGGAGCAGGGGGCCTTCGACCTCGGCTTTCTCGGCGAACTTCCCACCGAGGAAGCTGAAGCTTGGTTGACGAGCATCAAAGGAGTAGGGCACAAGACGGCCTCCATTGTGCTCCTCTTCTGCTTTCACCGTCCCACGTTCCCCGTGGACACGCACGTGAGCCGGGTAAGCCGGAGGCTGGGCATTGTTCCGGAACGGGCCACCACCCGTCAAATTCGTGCCGTGTGGGAAATGATCGTGCCCCCCGAGTGGTATTATTCCCTCCACCTCAACCTCATCCGCCACGGCCGCCACGTGTGCAAGGCCCGCCGACCCCGATGTGACCACTGCGTGCTCCAGGACCTGTGCGACTTCTACCGAAACAAGAGCGACCATCGGCCGTCCCCTTGAGCTGGTTGGCTACAACAGGAGCAGCCATGGCCCGCTGGCAGCGCACGCTCTTCATCATGTTCACCGCCCAGCTCGTCTCCGCGATGGGGTTTTCGATCATTTTCCCGTTCCTGCCCCTGTACGTCCAGGCGCTGGGCACCCGCACCGGCCTGAGCACTGAGTTCTGGGCTGGTATGGTCTTTTCCTCCCAAGCTGTGACCATGATGGTGGCCTCACCTATCTGGGGATCGCTGGCCGACCGGTACGGGCGCAAGCTGATGGTGCAGCGGGCCATGTTCGGGGGAGCCGTGGTGTTGGCGGCGATGGGCTTTGTGCGCTCCGCTGAGGAGTTGGCCCTCCTGCGGGCCCTTCAAGGGCTCATCACGGGGACTGTTTCGGCCGTTAATGCCCTCGTGGCCGCTTCCACGCCGCGCAACCGCACGGGGTATGCCATGGGCATGATCCAAGTGGGACTGTGGGGCGGTGTGGCCGTGGGACCGCTGGCGGGCGGATGGCTGGCCGACACCTTTGGATTTCGGGCGGCCTTTGGAGTAACGGGCACACTGTTGGCCGTCGCCGGCCTCCTGGTGTGGCGCTGGGTTGATGAGCCCCCGACCTTGGCCAGCCCTGAGGTGGCCCACATGGGGTTCCTGGAAGCGTGGCGCCACGTGTTGCGGTCCACTGGGGTGATGCCCACCTACATGTTGCGCTTCCTGAGCTGGTTGGCCCGCAATATCCTCCTGCCCGTGGCTCCCCTCTTTGTCCAGACCCTGCTGCCGGCCAACGCCCCCGTCAGCACGGTGACCGGTCTCGTCGTGGGCATCACGTCGGCGGCCAGCACGGCCAGTGCCATTGTGCTCGGTCGCCTGGGCGACCGCTTGGGGCACCGCCGCATTTTGGTGGCCGGCGCCCTGTTGGCTGCCCTCTTCTACTTCCCCCAAAGCCTTGTGCAGAGCGCCTGGCAGTTCCTCGCCCTCCAGGCCCTCACAGGCGCGGCCGCCGGCGGAATCACACCATCCCTCAGTGCTCTCCTGGCGCACTACACCCAGCCTGGCGAGGAGGGAGCCGTCTACGGGCTGGACAACTCGGTGGTCTCGGCCGCGCGTGCCGTGGCGCCGATGCTCGGGGCCGGGGTGGCTGTCTGGTTTGGCCTTCGGGGCACGTTTGTGGTGGCCGGCCTGCTCTTCATCGTCGTGGCCGCAGCGGGCGCATGGCTCCTCCCCGACTCCTTCACATCACACTTGGACCAGGCCGACATCTCCCTGCGCTCGTGACGAGGGTGCGATTCCCTGACGTGTCATTTGGCGAGCCGAGGGTTCCGGGGTACTATACGGGCGCCTGTTGGCCGTCACCCACAGGTTCACCCACTTTTCATGCCCACGCGAGGAGCACCTTCATGCACCAAAATGTCCGAGAGGGACATGAGTGGCGCCATTGGATGGACAACTATAATGAAGGCTTGGGGCTGGTCTACGAACGCTTGGTCCTGAACGACTACTTGCGCATGCTGGTGGGCCGCTTCGGCGTGCGCCACGTGTTGGAAGTTCCCCTGTACGGGATGGCCGGCGTCAGCGGCATCAACAGCGTGGCCCTGGCCCAACGGGGATGTGTGGTCACGCTCGTAGACTGGAACGCGGAACGGTTGGCCCTCGTCCGACGGGTGTGGCAGGAGCTTGAGCTCGATTCACACCTCACGCTTGTCCACGTGCCCGATCTCACTTGCCTGCCGTTCGCGAACCGTCGCTTCGACCTGGTGTGGAATTGGGCTGCCCTCTGGCACGTGTCGGACCCGGCCGGCCTGCTGCGCGAAATGGCGCGCGTCACCCGTCGCCTCGTTTTCACCGCCATGCCCAACCGGTGGCAGCCCGGCTACCTGCTGCGCAAGTACGTGTTGGACCGCCCATTTTTCGCGCGGGTGGACGAGCGCTGGACGGCGATCGGACGCGCACAGCGCGAGCTGGAAGCAGCCGGCCTGCGCCTCGTGGAGCGGGGCGTGATGGACATTCCCCCGTGGCCTGACACGGTCATGCCGGCCACAGAGGTGTTGCGCCGGCTGGGCTTGGGCCACGAGCGCCTCTTGCGCCGCTTCCGTGAGGACGGGGGATGGCATTGGAGCACGATGGATTACTATTTAGGCCATCAGCCCGACCTGTACACCGCCGTCGAACGTTACATGTTCCTGGAGCGAGCCCCCTGCCCTGGTGGGTGAAAGTGCTTTGGGCCCACCACCAGTACGTGCTCATGGGCAGCACAGACGTGGTCGTGGACGGGGAAAGGAGTTGAGCAATGCGCGTTCTCGTCACCGGCGCAGCCGGGTTCATCGGCAGCCGCCTCAGCCGAGCGCTTCTCGACCGGGCGGAGACGGTCATTGGCCTGGACAACTTCGATCCCTACTACGACGTGCGCCACAAACGGCGCAACGTGGCCGATCTGCTCCCCGATCCGCGCTTTACCCTTGTGGAGGGCGACCTTCGCGACCGCCCCCTCGTTGAGGCGCTCTTCGCCCGCCACCGGTTCGACGCTGTTGCCCACATCGGCGCCTTGGCCGGCGTGCGCTATTCGACCACCCGTCCCCACCTCTACACCGAGGTGAACGTCATGGGCAGCCTGAACATCTTCGACGCCGCCCGCCAGCACGGCCGACCCCACATCGTCTTCGCCTCCACCTCTTCGGTGTACGGCAACAGCGAACGTATTCCCTTCCACGAAGATGACCCGGCCGACCGCCCGCTGGCCCCATATCCGGCCAGCAAGCGGGCCGGTGAGCTCATGGCCCACAGCTTTCACAACTTGTGGGGAATGAGTATCACGTGTGTGCGCTTCTTCAGCGTCTACGGCCCCCATGGGAGGCCTGACATGATGCCCTGGCAGTGGACGGAAAAGATCCTTCGGGGGGAGCCGCTCACGTTGTACGGCGGCGGGCGCCTGCGGCGGGATTGGACCTACATCGACGACATTGTGGCCGGGGTGATAGCTGCCCTGGAACGCCCGTTGGGGTACGAGATCATCAATTTGGGCGTGGGCCAGCCTATTGAGAACCTGCGCTTCGTGCGCCGGCTGGAGGAGCTGTTAGGGCGCCGAGCCCACATCGTGGACACGCCCACACCCCCCAGCGAACCGTTCCAGACGTTCGCCGATGTCAGCAAAGCCCGTCGTCTTCTGGGATACGCCCCCACCACGCCGGTGGAAGAGGGGCTGGCTCGCTTCGTCGCCTGGTATCTCGACCGCGTGTGGTCCGTGGGTTGAGGAGGGTGGTGCAATTATGGGCGCCCCGGTGCCCCTCGCCTCAGCCGCTCAGCCGGCTCGCCGGTCGGCCCGGCGCACACGGGAGCTTGCGTGGCTTCTCATCCTCGTCGCCACAGTGCGGCTCGGCACCCTTCTGCTCCTGCGCCCCGGTGGATTCGTGTACGATTTCTCCGACTACGGGTGGTACCGCCAGATGGCCCAGTTCACCAACGAGGGCTTCTACCCTTTTGTTGACTTCTGGATGGAATATCCTCCCATTTTCCCTTGGCTCAACGTCGCCCTCTACCGCCTCAGCCTGCTCATGCCGCCGGCGTTTGACGCCAGGTTGTGGCACCATTGGCTGCTCGGGCTCACGTTGCTCCCCTTTGATCTCGGGGTGTTGGTTCTTCTCCACCACATTGCCTCGGCCACGTGGGGGCCGGATGTGGGCACGTGGTGTGCGGCCACCTGGAGTACGCTCTTCGTGCCCCTCTACACGTGGGCAGGATGGTTTGACAGCATGGCCGTCTTCCTGTACCTCCTGGCTGTCTGGCTCATCGTGCGGGAGCGCCCTTTGGCAGCCGGCGTGACCTTGGGCGTGGGTTTCATGGTGAAGATCTCGCCCATCCTGCCCCTCGTAGTGGCCGTACAGCGATTTCGACCGTCCGGTCGCTCCCTGGCCGGCTGGCTCAGCCCCGCCAACCGACAGGTGATCGGCGGGCTGGCGGTCACAGTGGCCCTGCTCAGCGCGCCGTGGGTGCTTACTCGACCAGATCTCTTCCTGGTGACCTTCAAGAACATCGTGGAGCGCTCCTCGTGGGAGACAGTGTGGGCTCTTATTGACGGCTACTACGGCTACGGTGTCGTCAGCGCTGAGCGTTTTGTGACGACCCCTACCTTGGCCGTGCACCCACGGCGCATTCCTTCCTTGGCCGTGCTGGCCGCCGGCGTGCTGGTCGGCTTCTGGTTCTGGACACGGCCTTGGTCGTGGAAACGCGCGAGCGTCCAAGTGGCCTTTCACGCCCTCACGCTGGCCATCTTTCTGCTGGTGAGCCCTGGGTGGAGCCCCCAATTCTTGCTGTGGGTGCTCCCTTGGGTCCTGCTCCTCACCCCTTTTCACCGCCCAGTCGGATTGGGCAGCGTTCACGTCCCCTTGGCCGTCTGGATCGCCCTCACCTTCACCGCCCTCAACGTGCTCGAACTCCTCTATTTCCACCTGTGGACAACCACACCGGCCATTCTGAGCGCCATCATCATCACGCGTACCGGCTTGCTGGCCTGGATCGCGTGGGCCGCCTACGCCACGCTGCGGGCAACTGATTCCGCAGAGCCGTTCACCGCCCGCCCGCCGGAGCCGATTCCATGAACACACCGGCGGGACGTGTAGCCCGACGTCGCGCTGCCTTAGGGGGCGCCCTGGTTCTCTACGGTGCCGCCATCGCGGTGTGGAGCGGCCTGTTCCATTCCAGTGACGGCCTCGCCGTGTACACCGTCGCCGACAGCCTGGTGCGCTACGGCAGGCTGGATGTGGAACAGATTCGCTGGATGGGGCTTCAGCAGGCCACTCCTGGCCCTGACGGCCTCCTCTACTCGCGCAAGGGATTTGGCACCACAGCCGCCATCTTGCCCCTAGTCGCCGCTGCTTTCTCACTTCCCGGCGTGGGCCCCGTCCACGCGGCGCTCTTGTACGGTCCCTTGCTCTTGGCCCTGTCTGGCCTGCTGCTCGTTCTGGCCATTGTGCGCGCTTGGCCCCGCCTCTCCCCTCACAAGGTCTTCCTCCTCGTGATCATCTGGGGACTCGGGAGCCCTGCCTGGGCCTACACCAAGACGTTGTTCAGCGAGCCTTTGGTGGCGCTGGCCACCATCGGCGCGCTGGAACGGCTGGTTGCCGTAGAGCAAGCCCAGGATGAGCAGGCCAGAGGGCAGGCTCTCCTGGGCGTTGGGGGATGGCTTGCCCTGGGCATCTTGGCCCGGGCAGCCCACATCGTCGTGGTGCTTCCCTTCGGCGTGGCAGTTGGCCTGATCCTCGTGCGCCGCGCGGGTTTCGGGGGAGAAGGCCCCCTCACGTGGTCAGAACTGGTTCGGTCGGGGGCACGCTTGGGACTGCCTGTGGTCCTCAGCGGCCTTGCCGTGTTCTGGTACAACTGGGCGCGCTTTGGCCACCCGCTGATCACCGGCTACTTGGAGAGCGAGGCGTTCACGGGCATCTGGTGGCAGGGCATCCTGGGGCAACTCCTCAGCCCGGGGAGAGGGCTCATCTGGTACGCCCCGTGGACCGTGCTGCTCCTGGGGAGGGCAAGAGCGGCATGGCACCGGTGGCCGGCCACCACCGTGGCTGCCATCGGCAGCGCCGTGGTCTACGTGTTGCTTTACGGAAAGTGGTACATGTGGCACGGGGGGTTCGCGTGGGGCCCACGCTTTCTCGTGCCCACATTGCCGCTCCTGGCGTGGCTGGTAGCACCGGCCACTGCGCGCCGCGACCGAATGCTGCTAGCGCTCGGTGCGATGGGCGTGGCCGTGAACTTGGTGGGCGTGGCGTGGGACTTCGACATCCAGCAAGCTGCTCTGCTCCAGTCCGGCCTGCCCCTCTTCGATCCGCGTACCTTTTTCGATCCCCGGTACGCCCAAATTCCCGGCCTGCTCCGGCTGGGCCGGTGGGAGAATCTGGACGTGATGTGGGTGCAGGAGGGACGCCTGCTCTGGCAACCGGCTTTGTTGGCGTGGGGAAGTGCGCTGGTCGGATCGACGGTTGGCCTCCGGCTGGCCGTGCGGCCCCACGTCCTCCGTGCCCTTCGCCCCACCCCGTTGGCCGGCCTGCTCGTCATGTTCACCTTCCTGCTGCTCCTCCAAGCCCGCCGCCAGGCACCACCCGCCTACTTGGCGGTCGCCCGGCGCCTGGACAAGGGACCCACGCAGGTGATGGTCTGGCACGATGATCCGCCCGGAACCGAGTATTTGCTCAACGTGTATACAGGGCGAGCCGCCATCCTGGGCGCTAACGAAACCGATGTCTCCCCTAGTCCTACCGTGGCGAACAGGCTGGCCACCTTGGGCGACCGCCCTGTGCCGGTGTGGGTGATCAGCGACGGGCCCGACCGGCAGCACAACGCCCTTGATGTGTTCGCCGGGCGCACGCGAGGACTGGTGTTCGAGGAGCAGCTCGACGACCTGCGGCTGGCCTTCTACTTCGACACGCCAGCGTGGGTGGAGCAGCCCCTCGGTGTAACCATCGGCCCCGAAGGACGTCCGGTCATCCGTCTCCAGCGCGTGGGGCTTGTTCCCCACGCGGCTCCGGGTGAGATCGTTGCCGTGCGGCTCGTGTGGGAGCCCCTGCAGCCGGTGCGTGAAGACTACCAAGTGTTTTTCCACGTGATCGGCCCTGACGCCCGACGCGTGGCCCAACACGATAGCCCGCCCCAGAACGGCCTCGCGCCCACCTCCACCTGGCAGCCACGCCGTGCCTACACGGACACTCACGCTGTGCGCCTTCCCCAGGATGTTGCACCGGGGCGCTACACGCTGTTGGTGGGCATGTACCGGCTCGATGACCTCTCACGCCTGCGCGCCGCTGACGGCCAGGATGCCTTTGTTGTGGGCACCGTTAAAGTGGAGCGGGAGGAAAAACATGAATGAACAACCCCAAGCCCACCGCCTCCAGAGGGTGCGCGCCCTGTTAGCCGCCGGAGAAGTGAGCCGCCTCAGCGCCTCCCTGGCCCGCCTCCACCCGGCCGACGTGGCCGACATCATCACCGACGTGGAAGTTCCCCACGAGCGCTTGACCCTCATCCGCCTGTTGCCCGATGAAATGGCCGGTGAAGTGCTCAGCGAGCTGGAGCCTGACGTGGCCCAAGAGCTCATGGCCCACATGTCGCCGGAGCGAGTGGCCGACATCCTTGAGGAGATTGCCACCGACGACGCGGCCGAAATCTTGGAAGACCTGCCCAATGTGGTGCGCGAGGAGCTCATTACCCTCATGGAGCCCGAGGAAGCCGCCGAGGTGCGGAAGCTGCTCGCCTACCCCGAGGAGAGCGCCGGCCGCATGATGACTCAGGACGTGGTGCGGCTGCGCCGGCGGTGGACTGTCGAAGAGACGCTCGACTACTTGCGTCATCTCGACCGCTCAGCAGAGACCATCTACTACTTGTACGTGGTGGATGACAGTGATCATCTGGTGGGGGTAGTTCCCCTGCGGGCGTTGGTCACTGCGCCGCCCGAGGCCACGATCGGCCAGATCATGACCCCAAACGTTATCAGCGTGCGCGCGGACGATGACCAGGAGGATGTGGCCGAGTTGGTGGCCAAGTACAACTTTCTGGCCGTCCCTGTCGTGGACGATGCAGGACGGCTCGTGGGGATTGTAACAGTGGACGATGTCATGGACGTGTTGGAAGAGGAGGCCACCGAGGATATTCAGCGTTTGGGTGGCTCCGAGCCACTGGACAAGCCCTACTTCGCCACGCCAGCACTGGCGATCGTGCGCAAACGCATTGGTTGGCTGCTCTTGCTCTTCGTGGGGGGCACGTTAACGGGCAGTGTGCTGCGTCACTTTGCCCATGTGTCTACCCAGTTCTCGGCGCTCAACATTTTTGTCCCCCTGCTCATCGGCACGGGGGGCAACGCCGGTTCCCAGACGGTGGCAACCATCATCAGGGCGCTCGCCTTGGGCGAGGTGCGCTCCAAGGAGGCCCTGCGGGTCATGGCGCGGGAGGCAGCCACTGGCCTTACCATTGGCGTGGTTCTGGGCACGATTGCCTTCGGGCGGGCCATGTTGTGGCAAACGGGGGTATCCGTTGCGCTGGTAGTGGCGCTTTCACTTCCCTTCATCACCCTCTGGGCCAGCCTGATCGGCGCCCTGATCCCCCCTCTTGGCCGAACAGGTGGGAGTTGACCCGGCAGTGATCTCAGGGCCGCTGATCACTACCCTGGTGGATGCCACTGGCTTGGCCATGTATTTTGGCCTGGCCTCGGCCATGCTGCTCTAGCATCTCACACGCATTCCCGGCCCGTTTCCTCCGTCACAATTGCGGACAGACGCCCCGGAGCTCGGCTGCCTCGGCCACACGCCGGATAGCAAGAAGTGTAGCCGCGGTGCGCATGTCCACGCCCTCCTCCTCGGCCAGGCGCCAACAATCCTCGAAGGCGGCCACGAGAATCTGCTCCAGGCGTGCCAGGATTTCGGCCTCATTCCAGAAGTAGAATTGGAGGCCCTGGACCCATTCGAAGTAGGAAACCGTCACGCCGCCCGCATTGCAGAGAATGTCGGGAATAATGAAGATTCCCCGCGCCAGTAAGATTTCCTCGGCCTCCAGGGTAGTGGGGCCGTTGGCCCCCTCCGCCACCACACGTGCCCCACGGCCTCGGCGTTGGCAGCCGTGATCTGGTTCTCCAGTGCGGCAGGGATGAGCACCTCGCACTCCAAGGTCAGCAACGTCTCGTTGGAGATGGGCTCCCCGTGTGGCCACGTGGTGACCGTGCCCTCAGCGTCAACGTGGCGAATCAGGGCCGGAATGTCCAAGCCGTCGGGGTGGAAGAGCCCACCGTGCACGTCACTGACGGCGATCACTTTGGCCCCCTGTTCGTGCATGGCCAAGGCCGCGTTGGAGCCCACATTGCCAAATCCTTGCACCACTACGCGCGCCCCCCGGAGGGGAATGCCCAACTTGCGCATGGCCCGGCGCGTCACGAACATGACCCCCACGCCCGTGGCCTGATTGCGCCCCAGCGATCCTCCCACGCTCACGGGCTTGCCCGTGACTACAGCCGGCACGGCATGGCCCCGGTGCATGGAGAAGGTGTCCATGAGCCAGGCCATCGTTTGGGGCGTTGTCCCCATATCCGGCGCCGGGATGTCCGAGTCCGGCCCGATGAGCAGGCCAATTTCCGAGCTGAAGCGGCGGGTCAAGTTTTCCAGTTCGTTGGAGGTGAGTTCCCGTGGGTTCACCACAATGCCCCCCTTGCCGCCACCATAAGGGATGTTCACGAGAGCACACTTCCACGTCATCCACATGGCCAAGGCCCGCACTTCGTCCAAAGTCACGTTCTGGTGGTAGCGGATGCCCCCCTTGGTGGGCCCGCGCACAGTGCTGTGGTGGACGCGGTAGCCGGTGAAGAGCCGGACGCGACCATCGTCCATTTGGACGGGAAAATTGACAATGAACTCACGGCGGGGATATCGCAAGTAGTCCACCAGATAGGGGGGAAGGTTAAGGTGACGCACGGCCCGGTCGTACTGAGCTTGGGCCATCTGCCAGGGATTGTGTTCCAGGCTCACGTTGCCCTCCTCGGGAAATGGCCAGCCCCTCTGTGGAAGGGCCACGAGGAGCTACAGGCGAAGCCACAGCGGAGACGGAAGACGAATACAGGCGATGTTCTCCCAACTTCCTGCTGTGTTCCCCGTGGCCCCGCGCGTGTTGTCACGGAGTGACCCCGCTCCTGGAATGAGCATCGGGGCGCCCCGCTCACCGCGCAATGTGGCCTATGCTCGGACGGGCACAGCGTCCAAGCCGGCAGCCTGGCGCAGGAGCTCGGCCTTGTCGGTGCGCTCCCACGGGGCGTCGATGTCATCACGGCCGAAGTGGCCGTAGGCCGCCGTGGGCTTGTAGATGGGCTTGCGCAGGTCTAAGTCACGGATAATGGCCGCGGGGCGCAGGTCAAAGTGCTCCTGAATGAGCTCCACAATGCGTTCGTCCGGGATGCGGCCGGTGCCGAAGGTCTCGACGCTCACGGAGAGTGGGCGAGCTACACCAATGGCATAGGAGACTTGGACCTCGAAGCGGTCGGCAATGCCGGCGGCCACCACGTTCTTGGCGATGTACCGGGCCATGTAGGCGCCGGAGCGGTCCACCTTGGTGGGATCCTTGCCCGAAAAGGCCCCGCCACCGTGACGGGCCACGCCACCGTACGTGTCCACGATGATCTTGCGCCCTGTGAGGCCGGCATCGCCCATTGGGCCACCGATGACAAATCGGCCTGTGGGGTTGACGTAGATTTTGGTGCGCTCGTCCAGCATCTTCTCGCCCACCACGGGCTTGATGACCTGCTCAACGACATCGGCATAGATCTGGTCTTGGGTCACGTCCGGGGCATGCTGGGTGGAGATGAGCACGGTGTCCACGCGCACGGGCTTGCCGTAAGCGTATTCTACTGTCACCTGGCTCTTGCCGTCGGGGCGTAAGTAGCCCAGAATGCCCTGCTTGCGCACGTGGGCCAGCCGGCGGGCCAGGCGGTGGGCCAAGCTAATGCTCATGGGCATGAGTTCAGGTGTCTCGTTGCAGGCGAACCCCACCATCATGCCTTGATCACCGGCGCCAATGGCCTCGATCTCCTCGTCGCTCATCTCACCCTGTTTGGCCTCGAGAGCTTTGTCCACGCCCAAGGCGATGTCCCCGGACTGTTCCTTGATGGAGACCATCACACCACACGTGTCGGCATCGAAGCCGTACTCGCTGTTGGTGTACCCGATCTGGCGGATCGTCTCGCGCACAATGGCGGGGATGTCCACTTGGGCCGTGGTGGTAATCTCCCCAATGACCACGACCAACCCAGTGGTCGTTGCTGCCTCGCAGGCCACACGCGCGTCGGGGTCCTGGGCAAGGATAGCATCGAGAACAGCGTCACTAATCTGATCACACATCTTATCTGGATGCCCCTCGGTGACCGACTCCGAGGTGAAGAAGAGTTTCGGGCTCTTCATGAACGTCGTGCTCATCTGGCTCCCTCCGTTGGCTGTATCCACACGTTGCTCCCCCGGCAACCGGCTTCACGTTCAAACCTGGGGCTCAGAGGCCCTCCACCTCACGTGCCTTCCTCCCACGAGGCCAAGTATTTTTCCTGTTCGGGCGTGAGGTCGTCAATGACAATGCCCATGCTCTTGAGCTTGAGAGCAGCAATTTGGCGGTCGATCTCCTCGGGCACGGCGTGGACGCGCTTCTCCAGCTCTCCTCGGTGCTCGAGCAAGTAGCGAACTGCCAGAGCCTGGTTGGCAAAGCTCATGTCCATGACTGCTGACGGGTGTCCTTCGGCCGCCGCCAAGTTAATCAGCCGCCCCTCGCCCAACACGTTAATGCGCCGGCCGTCGGCCAGCACATATTGGTCCACGAACGGGCGGGGCGTCCACGTGTCCACGGCCATCTCCGCTAACGCTTCGATGTTGATCTCCACGTTGAAGTGGCCGCTGTTGGCCACAATGGCACCGTCTTTCATGACCTCAAAGTGGTGTCGGTCAATGACGTGAATGTCGCCAGTCACGGTCACGAAGATATCGCCCACGCGGGCAGCCTCGCTCATGGGCATGACCCGGTAGCCGTCCATGACTGCCTCCAAGGCGCGCAGGGGGTCCACCTCGGTCACGATCACGTTGGCCCCCATGCCCGACGCCCGCATGGCCAAGCCACGGCCACACCACCCGTAACCGGCCACTACGAAGGTCTTGCCGGCCAGCAGGATGTTGGTGGCCCGCAGGATGCCGTCAATGGTGCTCTGACCGGTGCCGTAGCGGTTGTCAAAGAGGTGTTTGGTGAGGGCGTCGTTGACGGCGATCACGGGGTAAGCCAGAGCCCCCTCGGCAGCCATGGCCCGGAGGCGAATGACGCCGGTGGTGGTCTCCTCCGTGCCCCCGATGACGTTTGCCAGGAGGTCGCGCCGCTCCTTGTGCAGGGTGGAGACCAAGTCACAGCCGTCGTCCATGGTAATGTGGGGCTCGTGCTCGATAGCAGCCCGCAGGTGGCGGTAGTAAGTCTCGCGGTCCTCTCCCTTAATGGCGAAGACGGGCACTTCCTCGTAGGCCACCAGGGCAGCGGCCACGTCATCCTGGGTGCTCAGAGGGTTCGAGGCGCAGAGCACGACGTCCGCGCCGCCGCGGCTCAACGCGCGCGCACCAGATTGGCCGTTTCGGTCGTTACGTGCAAGCAGGCGGAGATGCGCGCACGCCCTGAAAGGGCTTCTCCTGCTCCACTTGAGCCAGGATCTGGTTCAGGACGGGCATCTCCTGGGCAGCCCACTCGATGCGGGCCCTGCCCTGATCGGCCAGGGTGATGTCCTTGATGTCATAAGCGTTCGCGGTCATGGTGTTGCTCCTTTCGCGCGTCTCAGTCGGTGAATACAGGGAGTGGGGGCCCCTGTGGACCCAAGGGTGTGCCCCCTCTAGAACTGTGTGAAGGCCTGGAACTCGGCAAACCGGCGCCCAATCTCGTCTGGGGTGAGCGCACGCAGGCGGTTCACGCTGAAGTCCTCCACGGTGAAGCTGGCCATCACGCTGCCGTGTACGATGGCCCGCCGGAAAGCCGCGGTGTCCAATACGGGCTCACGGGCCAGCGCGCCGAGGAAGCCACCGGCGAAGGTGTCGCCCGCGCCGGTGGGGTCCTTGACCGTCTCGAGCGGATAGGCTGGGGCGAAGAAGTAGGTCTCCCCGGGGTGCTCACCGTCCGTGAACATGCTGGCTCCGTACTCGCCCTTCTTGATGATGACTGCCTTGGGCCCCAGCTCCAGAATAGTGCGTGCAGCGCCCAGCAAGCTGTACGTGTCGGCGAACTGCCGGGCTTCAGCCTCGTTGATGAGCACGACGTCAACGCAGCGCATCACCTCGGCCAAGGCATCACGGCGGGAGGAGATCCAGAAGTTCATGGTGTCCAGGGCCACCAGCTCGGGCCGCTCAATTTGTTCCAGGACGGCGCGTTGAAGCTCGGGGGCAATGTTGGCCAGGAACAGCAAGCCGGGCTGCCGGTAGGTCGCGGGCAATTTGGGTGAGAACTCGGCGAAGACATTGAGCTGCGTGTCGAGGGTGTGCGCTGTGTTCAGGTCGTACTCGTAGCGCCCACTCCAGCGGAACGTGCGTCCCCCTTGGATCACCTCCAAGCCTGCTAAGTCCACGCGGCGTTGACGCAAGAAGTCAACATGCTCCGGCGGAAAATCATCCCCGACAACGCCAACCAGCTTGACGGGTGCGTAGAAGCTGGCCGCCGTGGCAAAGTACGTGGCGCTGCCGCCCAAGGCGTTCTCCACGCGACCAAAGGGTGTCTCCACGTTGTCAAGGGCGACGGAACCGACCACCACGATCTCCCTGGGCAAGGCGGACGACGCTCGTGAGCGGCCATGTGCGGTAGGGTGTTCAAGTTCGATCATGGTGTTCACCTGCTCCGCTTTTTGCGATCGGCTTCTGCTTGTTCAACCACCTTGCGCAGGTTTTCCTCGTAGGGTGGCCGCACAACGCCATATTCGGTGATAATAGCCGTTACCAGTCGGGCCGGCGTGATGTCGAAAGCCGGGTTGTACACCTGCACGCCCTCGGGGGCAATGGACGTGTCGCCCACGTGTGTTACTTCACGGGGGTCACGCTCCTCAATGGGAATAGCGTCGCCGCTGGGCGTTTTGAGGTCAATCGTTGATGTGGGGGCCACCACGTAAAGGGCACACCGTTAAGAGTCCTCGGGCCATTGCAGCCGCTAACTTGTATCGCGCTCGATCTCTTTGCTGGCCACGTCCCCGTTGGCCGCGATGCGGTCATGCCGACGAGCACCAAGTTCACCTGGCCGCTGTACATAAGATAAAGCCGGGGCCGCGTGTTGTCGGCAATCAAGGTCAAGTGGGAACCCCCACTGCATGGAGCTCCCACGCCAGAGGCAAGAGCTCCTGGAAGGCGTGGTCTTGGTCTCATCCACCCAGACGTGAATTCCCTCATGCCCTGCTCATGGGCTGTGTGAATGACGCCCAAGGCCGTGCCCCAGTCCACCGTGGCCAGGGCAACCCGTGTTGCAGTGGTGCAGGATGCGCGCGTTGGCCGGCACCAGTTCGGCGCCATGCTGCCCCATGCGCTTGTTGATTTCCACATCCTCGTCGGCTATACGCTGTGCTTCGTCCACCAAGGCCCGGCGCACGGCGCTCACATCTTCGGTCTCCAAGCTGTAAACCAGGTGCATGAGGCGGTCCAGCGCCCAGCGCAGGTTCACTCGTGGTGGGACGGGCCGCGCGGCTAACACGTCATAGGCGGCCTTCTAAGTCCTCGACCAACGCCGTCACCGTTGTCGCCGGCTCTGCAGCGCCGCCAGCGTTACCAACCCAAACCCGGCGCGCTGCCCCAATGGCCGGCGCCCTCGGACGTACATCTCCTTTGATGGCACGGGCCACGTCCCGGTAATCGGTGGAATTCTGCCACCTCGAACCGGTGCGGCAACAGCCGTTGGTCGATCATCTTGACCACGCCCTCACTCCACTCCACAGTGCGCATCGTTCCTCCTTTCCC
>JAUZRY010000049.1 GCA_030949995.1 Ardenticatenia bacterium | reverse complement strand
AGGGAAGGGGGAAGGGGTGGCGGAAGGGTGGTGGTGGTGGAAGGCGGTGGAAGGCAGGTGGTGGAGGAAGGGCAAGGGTGGTGGAAGGGAGGTGGAACAACAAGAACAAGGTAATGTGGAAGGGGGTGGAGTGGTGGTGGTTTCGGGGTAATGTGGAAGGTGCAGCACTCTGTATGTGCTTTTCTTGACACGGCCGGTGCGCCCGCACAGAATCCGACGTGATGGGTCGCACTTCGCCACTCATTTTTTCAGCGGCTGTAATGACGGCTTCCTGGCCCACGGTGGCCCGCGGGAGGACGACGGCGTTCATGCCCACAATGGTGCCATCGCCGATGTGACATCCTTCCAGGACAGCGCAGTGGCCCACGGTAACCCGGTCGCCCACCACTGTGGGCACCTCGGCCATTGAGTGAATCACGGCGTTGTCTTGAATGCTACACTCGGATCCCACGCGAATGGCACCAAAATCGCCCCGCAGGACGGCGCCGAACCAGATGCTGGTGCCCCCCTCGACCACGACATCGCCGATGAGCACGGCCGTGGGCGCCAGAAATACGCCTTCGGCCACGCGGGGTCGTTTCCCGTTGAATTCCAGAAGCAACGCCACGCCACCACCTCCTCACCGTCAGGCTGGTGCACCGTTCACCGCTGCCCGGCTCACATGCCGGTAAATGAGGGTTTTCGCTTCTCGCGAAAGGCCCGCACCCCTTCTGTGTGGTCTTCTGTGGTCAGGAGAATGCTCTGTGCCAAGGCTTCTAGCGTGCGTCCAGTGTGAAGGTCCACGTTTTGGGCCTCGTTGATGAGCACTTTGGCTAAGCCCAGGGCCTGAGGTGCTCGCCGTGTGAGGCGTCTGGCAAAGGCCCACGTCTCTGACCAGAGCTGTTCATCCGGGTAGACCCGGTTGACGAGTCCTCGGACTAGTGCCTCCTCGGCGCCGATCAGGTCGGCGGAGAAGATGAGCTCTTTGGCGACCGCTGGCCCCACAAGGCGCACAAGGCGGGTGATGCCCCCGACGCCGGGGATTAATCCCAGGAAGTTTTCGCGAAATCCTACCCGCGCCGATGCAGCCATGAAGCGCAAGTCAGAGGAGAGGGCCAGTTGGAGGCCTGCGCCGGTGGCCACGCCGTTGATGGCCGCAATGACGGGTTTCTCCAGCCGCTCCAACGCATCGAAGAAGTCGGTGAGAATACGGCTGTGAGCCCGAAAGTCGGGTGTGCGCCAAGGGCGCTCAAAGAGTTCGATATCGCCCCCCGCGCAGAAGGCCCGACCTGCGCCCGTGAAAAGCACAACGCGCACCTCGGGGGCCGCGAGCAGCGGGGGGATCGCCGCGAGCTCTGCGCGCATGGTCTCGTTAATGGCGTTAAGCACGTCCGGGCGGTTGAGGATCACGCGGGCCACACCGTGTTCGACGGTGTAGTCCAGGGTTTGAAAGGCGGACATGGGCAGCTCCCAGACAAGCGGCCCCCCTCGAATTGCCGAGGGGGGCGGGGTTCTTCCCTGGTGTTAGCGCCCCTTGAACTGGGGTTTTCGCTTCTCCATAAAAGCTCGGAAGCCCTCTTGGGCGTCCTCGCTGGCGAAGAGCTGGTTGATGCCCTGGCGCTCTACCACCATGCCGCTGTCCAAGGAAAGGTCCATGCCCTCGTGAACGGCCAGTTTGATCAGCCCGATGGCCTTTGTAGCCCCTGCTGCGAGGGTACGGGCGTACTCTTCGGCTTTGGCCAGCAATTCGTCGGCCGGGTAGAGGCGGTCGAGAATGCCCAGCCCGTATGCCTCCTGGGGGCTGAGTGTGCGCCCGGTGATCATCAGGTCAAGGGCCTTGCTGCGTCCAATGAGGCGGGGCAAACGCTGAGTGCCGCCATTGCCGGGCAGGAGGCCTAACGTCACCTCCGGGAGCCCCAGCTTGTACTCCCCTTCTGCGCCGAACCGCAAGTCGTGGGCCAGCGCGATTTCCAATCCCCCCCCGAGGGCGTGGCCGGCAATGGCGGCGATGAAGATCTTGGGGGTGCGTTGGATCTTGAAGAGCACCTCGTGAGCGTAGGCGACCATACGGGCGTTGCTCTCCGGCGTGCCGCTGGCAAAGGCCTTGATGTCCGCGCCCGCGGAGAAAAAGCGGTCCAACGCGCTGCGCGTAATGACCACTTTGATCTCGTCGTCCTGGCGGATCTCTTCGATGGCGGTGTTTAGGTCTTCCATGAAGCTCTGGTTGTAGCTGTTGGCCGGTGGCCGGTTGAGCACCATGTAGCCGATTGGTCCTGACTTTTCCACGGTCACAACACGTTCGCTCATGGGGTTCCCTCTCTCCAGTCTCAAGGTTTCAGGCGAGTGTGCTACGGAAGTTGGAGGTAGATGTGCTTGAGATGGGTGTACTCGTAGAGGCCTTCCAAGCCGTAGTGGCGACTGTGCCCACTCTGCTTCACGCCGCCGAACTCGACGTTCTGGAAGAGCACGCCGTAGGCGTTCACCCAGACAGTTCCGGCCCGAACGCGCTTGGCCACGGAGAAGGCCTTGTTGATGTTCTGGGTCCACACAGCAGCCACGAGGCCGTAACGGGTGGCGTTGGCAATGTGCACAGCGTCGTCCACGTCTTTGAAGGGGATGACGGTGACCACAGGGCCGAAGATCTCGTCCTGGGCAATGGGGGACTCAAGAGGTGGACGGTCAAAGACCGTCGGTTCCACAAAATACCCCTTGGCCAGTTCGCCATCGGTGAGGCGCCGGCCTCCGACCACCAGCTCGGCCACTTCTTTGCCCACTTCGATGTAGTGGAGCACGCGGTTCAGTTGCTCTTCACTCACCACGGGCCCTACGTGAACGCGCTGGGTCCCCGGGCCCACTTTGAGCTTGGGCACTGCTTGGCGCAGGCGTTCGACAAAGGCATCGTGAATGGGCTCCTCCACCAGGAGGCGGGTGCCGGCCGTGCAGACTTGGCCTGCGTTCCAGAAGGCCGCGCCGGCCAGGGCGCCCTTGACAGCAGCCTCGAAGTCGGCGTCGGCGAAGATGATGTTCGGGCTCTTGCCGCCTAACTCCAGCGACACTTTCTTCAAGTTGCCGGCCGAGAGGCGCACGATTTCCCGCCCAGTCTCCGTGCCGCCCGTGAAGCTAATCATGTCCACATCCTCGTGGCTGGCCAAGTGAGCTCCGACGGTTTCGCCCACCCCGGTCACCAGGTTGACAATGCCCGGCGGGATCTCTTCGATCTCCGCAATCACCTTCACCAACTCGGCCGTGATACCTGAGGTCTGCTCGGCTGGCTTGAGTATTACGGCGCATCCGGCTGCCAAGGCCGGGGCCAGGGGGCGCAGGAGAAGGGCCAGAGGCATGTTCCAGGGGGTGATGATGCCCACCACGCCCACTGGCTCCCGCACCAAGATGCTCAGGGCATTAGGTGTTGGTTGGGCCGTGCGCCCGTAGATCCAGCGGGTGAGGTCGGCGTAGTATTCGGCCGTTTTCACGATCATGGCCGCTTCGCTGCGGGCCACGGGGAAAATTTTGCCCGCCTCGCGGATTAGAAAGTCGCGAAAATGGTCCTGCCGGCGGGCCAACTCTTGGGCCAACTTGTGCAGAGCAGTAGCCCGGCGCTCGGCGTTCTCCTTCCAGTCGGTGGTCTCGAATGCCTCACGGGCGGCCGCCACTGCCCGGTCCACGTCGGCCGGCGTGCTGGCTTGCACGGCGTGCAGCACTTCGCTTGTGGCCGGGTCGTGCACCTGCAAGGTCTCGCCGCCTTCGGAGGCCACCCACTCACCGCCAATGAAGTTGAGGTAAATGTGCTCGCTCATGCACCCCTCCCTACACGTGCCTTGCCGGTTGGGTTGCTCTCGACAGGGCACCGCCCAGTGGGGGACAGCCTACATGCTGAGGCTGTTTGGCTTCGGAACTACGGTGCCCCTGTCTATTCCTGCTTTCATCTCATTGCAGCAGGGAGTACTTTCGTGGTATAATGCTTCACACAATGTATCACGTGATGACGACGAGCACACAACAACCGTTATACGATGGTGGGATTCTAACGGAAGAAGGAGCACTTGTCAAGATGACCGACATTGGGCCCAAGGACCTCATCTTCACGCTCTTCGGCGACTACATCCGCCACCGGGGGGGCGAAGTCTGGACGGGGAGTCTGATTCACTTGTTGCAGATTCTCGGGGTTTCCTCGCCTCAAGCCGTGCGGGCTGCCCTCTCCCGCATGACCCAGCGCGGGTGGCTGCAGAGCCGGAAGGTGGGGCGGCGGAGTTATTATTCGTTGACAGCCAAGGGACATCGGCTGTTGGAGAGCGGCGCCCGCAGGATTTTCCTGGGACGACAGGGGCCTTGGGATGGCCGATGGCGCATTCTCACCTACCGCATCCCCGATGACCAAACCCGATTGCGTACCCGCTTGCGTCGGGAGCTGGGGTGGATCGGCTTCGGCAGGCTGGATGCTTCTCTCTACATCGCGCCCTATGACTACGCCGATGAGCTGGCTGATCTCTTCGAGCGCCTGCCGGTGCGGCAATATGTGGACATCTTCGTCGGGCGCTACGAGGGGAGCGATCTCGACTTGGTGGCCCGTGCCTGGGATTTGGCCTCGATCAACGAGAAGTACCGCCGGTTTGTGGAGAAGTACCGTCCCCTCTACGAGGCCGATCGGGAGGCGTTCACGGCCGGGAACGGTCCAGACCCACAGACGTGTTTTGTGCGGCGTTTCATGTTGACCCATGAGTACCGAGAATTTCCCTTTTTGGACCCTGACTTGCCCCAGGAGCTGCTCCCCTCCGATTGGGTGGGGCATGAGGCCAGAGATGTCTTCCACGAGTACCACGAGTTACTCACTGGACCAGCCATCGAGTACTTCGACTCGGTCTTCCAAGGAGCTCCGGACCGGCCGTCGGCAGATGCCGAAGCCGAAGCGAAGCCAGAGACTTGATCTGCCTCGGGGGAATCTGGTGCCCAGCCTTTTCCTGACTGATCCTGCTTCGCCGGTGGCCGCTGCAGGTCACGAGCGGCCAGCCAGCAAGATGCCCAGCAGCACGAGTCCCCCGCCTATCCATTGTACGCCGCTGAGCGCTGTGCCGAAAATGAGCCATGTGGTGATCGTGGCCACGGGAGGAAAGACGAACAGGTGGAGACTGGAGCGGGCCACAGCGCCCACGCGCATTCCCTCGTTGATGGCCAGAAAGGCAGCCGTGGTGGTCATGCACCCGAGCCAGAGTAGTGCTCCGGCCGAGCGCCACGTGGGGAGTGCTGGCACCACTCCATCGAGCAGGGCCAGCAAGGCCAACACAGGCAGAGCGAACACGAAGGTGTACCAGGTGAGCTCCTCCGAGGAGACACCCAAGGTTCCCCGCCAGCGTCGCCCTAACAGGAGATAGCTTCCGAACAACACGGCTGCTAAGAGGGCAAAGAGATCGCCCAAGGCCGTGTCGCTCTTGAACAGACGCACTTCTCCTTGGCCCACAATCAGGTAGACCCCCACCAGGGCGAGTAGGAGGCTGACCACGTCTTGCCGCCGAAGCCGTTCACCCACCACGAGTGGGGCGGCGGCAGCTACCATGGCCGGGTAGGTGCCCACGATGAACGCCGCGTTGACCGGCGTACCGTACCGCACAGCTAGAGTGTGAAAGGTCCAGAAGAAGCCGGCCCCGGCTTGGGCCAACACGAACAGACGGCCCCACGTGGCCGGCGGAAAGTGGTAGCGCAGAGCTCCTCGCCAGAGCAACACGGCTCCTAAGGTCACGGCGCCAATGAACGCCCGCCCGAAGGCCACGTCGAAGGGGGTGAACGTCTCCAACGCCAAGGCGACAGCCGGGAAGGCCGTGCCCCACAGGGTGCCGGCCAGCAGAGGAAGCCAGCGCACCCATGGGGCTGGCCGGGCCGCCGTGATGAGAATATCAGACTGTGATCTCGTGGAGGGCCGGCTCACCGTTACCTCCTTTCTCAATCATCGTTGGGGCTTGGCTCTGCCACTCCAGACGGGCTGGTGGGGAGATAGTGGCACAAGTCTAGAACGATCCGCCGGGAAGGACAAGCCCACCCAGGCCGAACCACAGCGCCGAAGTACAACGCTTTTTTTGCGGACACACTGAATCCGTTATACCTTGACAGGGCTCTCCAAGTGTCGTACAATAGTAGCGTCACCGACCCGAGTCCAAGCACCATCGCGAGCGGCTAGGCGCTGTCCCCGTCCGGCCCATACAGGCGCACGTTGTAGGCGTAGACGCGCAGAGCGCCTGTGTGCTTTGTGGCAATAGCGGTTGCTTTCACAGGGCGGGCTCATCTGCGATTGAGTGGAGGACGTGTCTCCGGCGCCGTACGTGGAACCAAGGAGCCGGTCGCCAGAGGCTGGCACGTTGCGGGGAGGAGGCATGAGCACCGACACGCGACTGCACTATTTAGGCCACATGACATGGCCTGAGGTTGCTGAGTTGAGTCAGCGGACCAACGTGGTGTTGATTCCCACAGGCGCGACTGAGGCACACGGTCCCCACTTGCCCTTGGAGACGGATGTGATCATCGCCCTTGGGTCCTGTTCCCGAGCAGCTCGTCGCCTGGCCCAAGAAGGCATCGAGTGTTTGATCACCCCTCCACTTCACTACGGGGTCACCAATTTCGGGCTGCCCTTTGCGGGCACCATCTCCATTTCCGAAGCGGCTCTCAGCGAGCTCATCATGGGTATATGTGGCTCGCTGGCCCGTCACGGGTTCACTGTGCAAGTCTTCTCCAATCATCACCTCGAGCCGGCTCACTTTGACACCTTAAAACGCACTGCACGCGAGGTCACGGAACGTGGCATCGCCCATGTTGCTGTCCCAGATGTGCGCGACCCCCGGTGGGCGGCCTCGCTGAGCGAGGAATTTCGGGCTGGGGCCCGACACGGCGGGGCATATGAAACCTCGTTAGTCATGGCGGAGCGGCCAGCGTTGGTGCGTGAGGCGATTCGTGCCCAGCTTCCGCCCGTGTGGATCGATTTGCCCCAACGGATTCGCGAGGGGGCGCGCTCCTTCAAGGAGGCCGGGAGCGCCCAGGCATACTTCGGCAACCCGGCTGCGGCTTCGGTCGAGGAAGGGGAACAGCTCTTCGCTGCCCTTGCCGACATGTTGGTGACGACTGTCAAAGACCTGTTGAGCACTTCGAGGGAGGAGCAAGATGGGCGATAAGACGACCGTTCAACCGTCGGGAATGTCGCGGCGCCAATTTCTACGAGCGGCCGGGATCGTCGTCGGCGCTACAGCAGCCGCCCCCCCTGCTGAGCGCGTGTGGCCCTCTGGCTGGCGGGCGCGCGACCGGGCCGGTGAAAATTGGCCTTCTGCTACCTTATTCTGACATTTATGCCGTGTTGGGCGAGAGCATTACCGCCGCAATGGAGATGTACTTCGAGGAGGTGGGCAACGAGGCCGGCGGCCGCACGATCGAGTTGATCAAGGAGGACACGGAGATCAAGCCGGACGTGGCCCAGCAGAAGGCCCGCAAGCTGGTGGAGCAGGATGAGGTGGACTTGGTGGCCGGCGTGGTCAGCTCGGGCGTGTTGCTCGCCCTGCGGGATTACTTCGATGCCAACAAGAAGCTCCTCATTTGTGCCAACGCGGGCGCGAACCCTATTAGCCGGGATCGCAAGACGCCCTACATTTGGCGCACCTCGTTCTCCAACTGGCAGCCAAACTGGCCGGTGGGCAAGTGGGCTGCTGAGAACGTGGGCAAACGCGCCTTCATTGCGTGCCCGACTACGCGGCTGGCGAGAACACGATCACGTCCTTCGCCCACAGCTTCGTCAACGCCGGCGGCGAGATTATCGGCGTCCAGCGCACGCCTTTCCCCAACATGGGTGATCCAGCCCCCTTCATGGCCGAAATTGCCGACGCCCAGCCCGATCTGGTCTACGCCTTCTACAGCGGCGGCGCGGCCGTGACGTTCGTCAAGGCGTATGCCGACTTCGGCCTGGCCGGCAATATCCCGCTCCTCTCCTCCGGCTTCATGGTCGAGGAGGATGTCTTGCCGGCTCAAGGCGAGGCCGCGTTGGGTGTCCGCAGCGGCCTCCACTGGGCGCTGTTGTTGGACAACCCGGTCAACAAGGCATTCACCGCCGCCTACAAGGAGCGCACCGGTCGTGATGCGAACGTCTTCGCCGTCCAAGGGTATGACACAGCCCGGGTGATCGTGGAGATGTTAAACCGGGTGGAAGGGGACACGTCCAACGTGGACAAGATGGTGGAGGTGCTGCCCGACATCCAGTTCGAGAGCCCTCGTGGCCCCTTCCGGTTCGATGCCAAGTCCCAGAATCCCAGCCAGCACATCTACCTGCGCGAAGTACGTGAGGTGGACGGTGTGCTCCACAACGTGATTATCGAGGACTTGGGCGAGATCGCCGATCCGGGTGATAATTCCAAGGACTTGCAGGTCTGACAGCAGCGAAAATCGCACGGGACAGGGCCCATCAAACGCTCTGTCCCGTGCGAAACACGAGCACAGGCAGGCCAGATGAGCTCATACTCCGGGAGGAAGGAGCCTGTAGCTTATGGAGACATTCATCATCCAATTGCTCAACGGCCTCGTCTTCAGCATGTTGCTCTTCACAATGGCCGCCGGGCTCTCCCTGATCTTCGGGCAGATGGACGTGATCAACTTGGCCCACGGTTCCTTTTACTTGCTGGGCGGCTACATTGGCCTCACCATGGTGCGCCGGCTTGACAGCTTCTGGTTGGCCCTGCTCGTCGCGCCGCTCATGGTCGGCGCTCTTGGGCTGGTGTTGGAGTATGTGTTCTTGCGCCGACTCTATGGCCGCCATCGCCACCTGGACCAGGTGCTCTTCACCTTCGGGTTGGCCCTCATTGCCGCCGACCTGATCCGGTGGAATTGGGGCGCGTATGTGGAATCAGTGCCACCACCTGAGCTCTTGTCGGGCCAAATTCCGCTGTTCACGGTGCAGTTTCCTGTGTACCGGCTCTTCCTCATTGTGGTGGGGGTAACGTTGGCCGTGCTGCTGGGCCTGCTGTTGGAGCGCACCCGCATTGGTGCCATTATCCGCGCCGGCGTGGCCGATGCTCACATGGTGAGTGCTTTGGGCATCGACATTCACAAGGTGTTTGCCGGGGTTTTCGCCTTAGGCGTGGCCTTGGCCGCATTGGCCGGCGTGTTGGGAGCACCGGTGCTCAACCTCTATCCCGGCTTGGACTTCGAGATCCTTATTCTCACCTTGGTGGTAGTCGTCGTGGGCGGGCTGGGCACCCTTCGGGGCGCGTTCTTCGGCAGCCTGTTGATCGGTATGGCTGACACCTTTGGCAAAGCCTTTCTGCCCGAATTCACCCTCTTCCTCATCTTCGCCGTCATGGCCGTAGTGCTTCTGCTGCGGCCTTCGGGGCTTTTCGGCCTGGAGGGAGTATAGCCTATGGCCGCCATCACCTCCCGGTTGGCGCGTGCGCGCGTGAGGCTGACCCACCGCCGCACGTGGTGGCTGGTATTTTTGGCCCTCGTGGCCGTGCTCTACCCGTATTTGGTACGACCGTATCAATTGAGCTTGGCCATCGAGGTGCTGATCTTCGCCATTTTCGCCATGAGCCTGGACATCCTCCTGGGCTACACGGGGCTAGTCTCCTTTGGCCACGCGGCTTTCTTCGGTTTGGGGGCTTATCTGCTGGCCTATACGACATTGGGGATCACCAACAACCTGTTCGTGACCCTGCCGGTGGTGGTGGTGGGCACGGCCGCTGCCGCACTCGTAGCCGGGTTCTTCGCCATTCGCACGAGCGGCATCTACTTCTTGATGGTGACTCTGGCGTTTGCCCAGATGCTCTTCAGCATCGCCATCCGCTGGTCCAGCGTTACGGGGGGATCAGACGGGCTCTCGGGAGTGACGCGGCCGGCCATGGGCATTGGCCCGCTCAGCTACACCTTCGACTCCCGCACTAGCTTCTACTACTTCGTCCTGGCCTTTTTCCTCGGCTCGTGGTGGCTGTTGCGGCGTATCGTGGAAAGTCCCTTCGGGTGGACGCTGCGGGGTATTCGGGAAAATGAGCAGCGTATGTTGGCCCTCGGCTACAACACCTTCCGCTACAAGATGGCCGCATTCGTTATCGCGGGCATCTTCGCCGGCATTGCCGGCATGTTGCTCACCCAGTTTTTCCGCCACGCAGCCCCCGAGAACCTGTACTGGACAACGTCAGGCCAGGTGATGATCATGCTTATTGTGGGGGGCACCGGCACGCTCACTGGCCCTGTGCTCGGCGCGGCTGTGATCCGGCTCCTTCCTAATTACTTGAGCACCTACACCGACCGCTGGCAGACTGTGCTTGGCCTGACGTTCATTCTCTTCGTGCTCTTCGCCCCTCAAGGCATCATGGGGCTCCTGCGGCGCTTCCAAGAGCGGAGTGAAGACCGTGAGCATTCTGCGAACTGAACGCCTGAGCCGCAATTTCGGTGGCCTCATGGCCGTGAACAACGTGAGCATTGCCGTGGAACCGGGCGAACGCCGGGCCATCATCGGTCCGAACGGGGCCGGGAAGACCACGTTCTTCAATTTGTTGAGCGGCGAGCTGCGCCCCCCTGTCCGGCCACATTTTCCTGGAGGAGCAGGAGATTACCCTTCTTCCCTCCCATCAGCGTGCTCGGCTGGGCATCGGGCGCACCTTCCAGCGCAACAACCTCTTCTTGGGCCTGACCGTCTACCAGAACATCCAGTTGGCTGTGCAGCAACGGTTGGGCTTAGCATCCCGCTGGTTCCGCCCAGCCTGGCTGTTCACGTCCTTGGAGCAAGAAATCGTGGAACTGGCTACAACGTTGGGATTGGAGGAGCGCCTCGAGGAGCCGGCTGGGAGTCTTTCCTACGGAGAACAACGGCAGCTCGAGATCGCCTTGGCTCTGGCCATGCGCCCGCGCGTTCTGCTCCTGGATGAGCCCACTGCCGGCATGTCGCCGGCCGAAACAGCGACCATGGTCCACATGATTGCCAACTTGCCCCGGGATGTGACCCTGCTCATCATTGAGCACGATATGGACGTGGTGTTCTCCCTGGCTGACCGCATCACCGTGCTCCACTACGGCCAGGTGATTGCCGACGGCACGCCGGAGGAGGTGAAGGGGAACCCCAAGGTTTTGGAAGTCTACTTGGGCGAGGCATGAGGCAGGGGAACCATGCTCGAGGTACGTGATATCCACACTTATTATGGGGACAGCTACATTTTGCAGGGTGTCTCGCTGCGTGTCACAGCCGGTCAGGTGGTGGCTTTGTTAGGCCGCAACGGCGCTGGCAAGACGACCACGATTCACTCCATCGTTGGCTTTGTGCCCCCGAGGCGGGGCCAGATTGTCTTTAAAGGGGAGGAAATTACTCAAGCTCCTCCCCACCGCATTGCCCGCCAGGGCGTTGGGTTAGTGCCCCAAGGCCGGCGGCTCTTCCCGAACCTAACGGTGGAGGAGAACATCACCTTGGCGGCCCGCACGCGCAACGGCTCAGCCCAGTGGACGCTTGAAGCAGTCTACGCCCTCTTCCCCCGCCTCAAGGAACGGGCCCGTAACCGAGCCTCTCAGCTCAGTGGCGGCGAGCAACAGATGGTGGCCATCGCACGTGCCCTCATGACGAACCCGGACCTCCTGCTTCTGGACGAGCCCTCCGAGGGATTGGCTCCCCTGTTGGTTCGGGAGATCAGCCGGGTGTTGGCCGATTTGAAGGCCAGGGGCCTCTCTTTCTTGCTCGTGGAACAGAACTTGCACATGGCCACCAGTGTCGCCGATTGGGTCTACGTGATGAACAAGGGGCAGATTGTCTTCGAGGGCTCCCCCCAAACGTTGCTGGAGAACGAGGAGGTCAAACATCGCTACTTGGGGGTGTAGCTGGCTGAATCCCCCGCACAATGCCCCGTAATCTGACAAGGAGGAGGCTCACAGTGAACGTGGGCATTGGATTGCCCAACACCAAGCACGACATTACTGGCGAGATCATGGTGACTTGGGCCCGAAAGGCCGACGAGGGCCCTTTTACGAGCCTCGGCGTGTTGGACCGCATGGTCTACCAGAGCACCGAACCCCTGATGACCTTGGCGGCCGTGGCGGGCGTGACCCAGCGCGTGCGTTTGGCAGCCACCATCATCGCCGCCCCGCTCCGCAACACGGTGCTGTTGGCCAAGCAGGCCGCAACCCTTGACTTGCTCTCCGGAGGCCGCCTTGTGTTGGGCGTGGCCTTGGGCGCACGCCGGGAAGATTACGAGGCCGTGGGCGCCCAATACCGGGGGCGCGCCCGCCGTTTCAACGAGCAGCTCCTCACCCTGCGCACGTTTTGGGAGGATCACACTGCTGTGGGGCCTCGCCCCGTTCAATCCGGTGGTCCTCCTCTCCTGGTGGGTGGCATGAGCGATCAGACCTTCGCGCGTGTGGCCCGCTATGCCGACGGGTACATCCACGGCGGTGGCCCGCCCCGTGCCTTCGCGCGCGCGGCCCAAAGGGCCCGGGCAGCGTGGGAGGATGCTGGCCGCCCGGGCACGCCTATGCTCTGGGGCATGGCCTACTTCGCCTTTGGCAAGGAGGCTGTGGAGGCCTCGCGGCAATACTTGCTCGACTACTACGCCTTCACTGGTCCCTTTGCCCGCCGGATCGCCGAGGGCCTCCTGACAACGCCCCAGGCTGTTCGGCAGTTCATCCGAGGCTACGCCGACGCCGGATGCGACGAACTCATTCTCTTCCCCGGCGTTTCTGATCCCGAGCAACTTGATCGCCTGGCCGATATCTTGGAAGGATGAGGTGGAACCGTGCGCATTACCGTCATCGGTGGAGGACCGGCCGGCCTCTACGCCGCCCTCTTGCTCAAGAAACGCTACCGTGATTGGCACATTGAAGTCTACGAGCGCAATCCAGCCGGCGCGACGTATGGCTGGGGTGTGGTCTTCTCAGATCGCACGCTGGGGGAGCTGCGTGAGGCCGACTATACGAGCTACACCGAGATTACCGATAATTTTGTCATTTGGGACACGATCGATGTCTGGTATCGAGGCCAACTGACCCGCTGTCGCGGCCACGTGTTCGCCGGGATCGCCCGCCGCAAGCTGCTCGCCATCCTTCAGGCACGCTGCCGTGAGTTGGGCGTTCTCCTTCACTTCGAGGCAGAAATCGAGGATCCAACACAATTCATCTCTTCAGCCGACGTGCTCATTGCGGCCGATGGCGTGAACAGCGTCGTGCGATCCACCTTTGCCGAGGTGTTTCGCCCTTCTATGGTGCTGGGAACAGCACGGTACATCTGGTTGGGCACCGACAAGGTGCTCGATGCTTTCACGTTCATCTTCCGAGAAACCGAACACGGGCTCTTTCAGGTCCACGCCTATCCTTTCGACGGGAACACCAGCACCTTCATCGTGGAGTGCAGTGAGGACACATGGAGGCACGCCGGGCTCGACCAGGCTGACGAGGCGGAGAGCTTGGCGTTTTGTCAACAGCTCTTCAGTGATCACTTGGGCGAACACCGGCTGCTCTCCAACCGCTCCCGCTGGATTCGCTTCATCACGCTCAGGAATCGGACTTGGCACTACGAGAACATGGTGCTCCTGGGCGATGCGGCCCACACGGCCCACTTCTCCATCGGCTCTGGCACAAAATTGGCCATGGAGGATGCTATCGTCCTGGCCAATGCTTTCGAGGAGCACGGCGACGATTTGGAGGCAGTTTTCGACGAGTACGAGTCCCTCCGTAAGCCCAAGGTGGAAGCCTTCCAGCAGGCAGCCGTGGAAAGCCAAACGTATTTCGAGCACGTGCGCCGCTATCTCCACATGGAGCCCGTGCAGTTCACTTTTCATCTCCTGACGCGCAGTGGGCGCATGAGCTTCGACAACTTGAGACTCCGCGACCCGACGTTCATCAACGCCGTGGAGCACAGTTGTGCGTCCGACGACGGCAAGCTTTCTGCGGCACTTTTCGTGCCACCTCCGCTGTTAACGCCCGTGCGCTTGGGACCTACACAGTTGCCCAACCGACTTGTGTTGGCCCTCTCCCCGGACGTGGGCGCTCGAGACGGTGTGCTGCCAGAAGCGTTTGTGAGCCATGTGCTCGACGGCGCCCATCGAGCTCCTGCGTTGCTCCTTTTCCCTCCTGTGGCTGTCTCGGCGGAGGGGCGCATGACGCCCGAGTGCCCAGGGCTCTACCGACCAGAACACCGTGACGCTTGGGCGACTTTGATGGAACAGGTTCATGCGTCCACGTCTGCCCGCGTGATCGCTCATCTCTCCCATGCCGGCCGACGCGGGGCCACTCGCCCGCGCCGCCACGGGCTTGATTTGCCCCTCCCTCCCGAAGCGCAGTGGCCGCTATTGGCGCCTTCGCCTTTGCCCTATACGCCCATGAGCCCAACGCCGCGAGCCATGGATCGCCAGGAGATGGAGCAAGTGCGGGAGGCATTCGTCCGCGCTGCCCGTTTAGCCGCCGAGGCTGGCGTTGACGTGCTCCAGATCAACATGGCCCACGGATACCTGTTGGCCAGTTTCCTATCCCCGCTGACGAATCGGCGTGAGGATGAGTACGGTGGCCCCTTGGAGAACAGAATGCGCTACCCGCTGGAGGTGTTTCAAGCCGTGCGGGCAGTCTGGCCTGAGGAACGGCCGCTGGGCGTGACGCTGACGGTGAGTGACCAAGAACCCGAGGGCTTTACTCCTGAGGAGGCTGTCACCGTTGGAAGAGAGCTCAAGATGCTCGGATGTGATTTCATTCAAGTGGCTGTAGGCCAGACGACGCCTCATACCCGCCCTGCCTACGGGCCGGCCTTCTTAAAAGTGTACAGCGATTTGATCCGCAACGAGGTCCACATCCCCACTGTTTGTGGTGGTTACCTGACCACCGCCGACCACGTGAACACCTTGGTGGCTGCCGGGCGCGCCGATCTCTGCATCGTGTCGCTGGAGGACTACCCATGAGTGAGCACCCCCTGAACAACCGGCGAGCTCTGGTGACGGGAGCTAGCCGGGGCATTGGCCAGGCCATTGCCTTGGCATTGGCCGAGGCCGGGGCCAATGTGGTGGTCTCGGCCCGGAGTCTTCCCCCGTTGGAAGAGGTTGCCACTGCTATCCGCCAAATGGGGCGAGAGTGTTTGGTCGTGCCCTGTGATGTGGCTGACCCACAGCAAGTGGCCACCTTAGCCTCTACTATAATAGAGGCGTGGGGTGGAGTCGACATTCTGGTGAACAACGCCGGTGTGGCGGGCAGTCACAAGTTCCTGAACCATCCCGATGAGCTGTGGCACCGGATGTTGGCTGTCAACTTGACCGGGGTCTATTATGTTACCAAAGCCCTCGTCCCCCCCATGGTGAGCCAGAAATGGGGACGCATTATTAACATCGCCTCTATTGCCGGCAAGACTGGCGCCCGCTATATTGCTGCCTACAGCGCTTCCAAGCACGGGGTGTTGGGATTCACCCGTTCGCTGGCCATGGAGTTGGTCGATTACCAGATCACAGTGAACGCCATCTGTCCAGGGTATGTCGAGACTCCCATGACCGAAACCAACATCGCCAACATTGCAGCTCGTACCGGCATGAGCCCCGCACAGGTGCGCCACACCTTGGCCCACATGAGCCCCCAAGGACGACTGATTGAGCCCGAGGAGGTGGCAGCGCTGACTGTGTACTTAGCCCGTGATGAGGCTCGCGGCATCACGGGCCAGGCCATCAACGTGGACGGCGGCACGGTTCAATGGTGAAGGCAGTGTCCACCAGAGCCCAGAAATGATCATCTGCTTTGGAGGCCATTGATGAGTTACGATTTCAAATACGAAGTCCAAGGTGGGATAGCTACTGTGACGTTTAACAGGCCGGAAGTACTCAATGCGCTTACCTTCGAGGTGTACGCCCAATTTCGCGATCTCCTGGAAGCATTGCGCTACGATGATGCCGTGAAGGTGTTGGTGCTCACGGGAGAGGGACGGGGATTTTGCTCTGGCGGCGATGTGCACAAGATTATCGGCGAGCTCCTGAAGATGGACGTGAAGGGGCATTTGGACTTCACCCGCATGACAGGGCAGGTGGTAGCCAACATGCGCTTGCTTGACAAGCCCATTATTGCAGCGCTGAACGGTACTACAGCCGGTGCCGGCGCTGTCATTGCCTTGGCTTCTGACTTGCGAATAGCTTCCGAGCAGGCGAAGATCACCTTTCTCTTCACTAAGGTAGGGCTCACCGGAGCCGATATGGGAGCCGCATATTTGCTTCCCCGTATCGTGGGCCTTGGCCGAGCGTTGGAACTTCTCCTCTTCGGTGACGTGATTGATCCTCACACGGCCGAGCGTTTCGGCCTTGTCAACCGCGTGGTGGCCCACGAGGAATTACTGCCCACGGCGTACCAGTGGGCCCGCCGATTGGCCGATGGGCCCACCTTGGCCATCTCCATGACCAAACGTATGGTGAACAACGAACTTCACATGGACTTGATCTCGGCCTTAGAAGCCGAAGCTCAGGCACAAGCTCTCATGCTCATGGGGGAAGACCACCGCATCTTCTACGAAGCCTTCAAACAAAAAGCAGAACCCCAATTTATCGGCCGCTAGTCTCGCGCATTGTCCTATCACTGGTGTGCTAGGGATGGCTCGCTGCAAAGCGATCATTTCCTGCGACAGTGAGCCCAAATTGACATGCCTTCCGCGCCCTGTACAATAGGAAAAAGTCAGACCACATGGCTGAAATGCATTTACCTCTTGAGGAGTAACAGTGACACCACTTATTACCGTTCCGAACATCCTGCGCGAGAGGCTAGGTGAAGAGGGTGCTTCAGCCTTAGTAGATATGCTTAATCAGCTTCAGGGTGATTGGAAAAACGATGTCCTGGCCTTCACCGAGGAGAAATTTGAGCGCCGCCTTTCCGAAGAGCTCGCCCAACTCCGCACGGAGATCGCACAGGCGTTCGCCCACCTTCGCGAGGAGATAGCTCACCTCGAGAAGACTTTCAGCGCGGAAAGCTCCCGCGCCGAAGTCACCCTCAGCGACAGAATCGCTCAAACGGAAGTCACTCTCCGCAAGGAGATGGCCCAGCTCGAAAAGGGCCTGCGCGAGGAGATGGCTCAGCTCGAGAAGGGCCTGCGCGAGGAGATGGCTCAGCTCGAGAAGGGCCTGCGCGAGGAGATGGCCCAGCTCGAGAAGGGCCTGCGCGAGGACATGGCCCAGCTCGAAAAGAGCCTGCGCGAGGACATGGCCCGGCTCGAGAAGAGCCTGCGTGAGGAAATCTCCCGCGTCGAAGTCACCCTCAGCGACAGAATCGCTCAAACGGAAGTCACTCTCCGCAAGGAGATGGCCCAGCTCGAAAAAGAGCCTGCGGCAAGGACATGGCTCCGGCTCGAAAAGGGCCTGCGCGAGGAGATGGCTCCAGCTCGAGAAGGGCCTGCGCGAGGACAGATGGCCCGGCTCGAAAAGAGCCTGCGCGAGGACAGTGAAAGCCTCGCAGCTCGAGAAGGGCCTGCGCGAGGACATGGCTCAGCTCGAGAAGAGCCTGCGCGAGGACATGGCCCGGCGTGAAAAGAATTTCCGTGCGGAGATCACCCGCGTTGAGGTCGCCCTCAGCGACAGAATTGCCCAAATGGAAGCCTCTCTTCGAGTCGAGATAGGACAAATGCGATTAGAGCTCGAGAGAAGGTTTACAATTTACTTCCTCGTGCTTCTCTTCGCAATTATAGTTACGAATCAAAATACTATCGAGTTTATTGCCAGAGTGTTAGGGTTCATGAAATAGGCGAGGGGGCTTTTCCATGAAAAAGCACCTTATCAACCCTGCGAATCTGCCCCCACCTCGGGGCTACAACCATGCTATCTTGGTGGAGGGTGGTCGTTTGCTCTTCTTAGCCGGACAGGATGCCAGTGATGCTGAAGGGCACATTGTAGCTCCTGGCGATTTGGTGGGCCAATGCGAACAGGTGTTGCGCAACTTCCAAGCCGTTCTCGAGGCCGCTGGGGGAACGATGCAGGACATCGTCAAGTTGAACATCTTCGTGCGGGACCGGGAGGCATACAAGGCAAACTTGAAGCCCTTGGGCGAGGTCTTCCGGCGGCACTTCGGACGGTATTATCCTGCTATGGCCCTTTTCGAAGTTTCTGGCTTTTTTAATGATGAGGCGCTTATCGAGCTGGAGGGAGTGGCTGTGTTGCCACCCATCTCTGACCGTGAAGCATAATCACAGGTCTACTCTGTTACGACCAGACGCGTCACCGGCCGGGGTATTGCATCGTATTCGTCGTGTTGAGCCCACAGAATTGAAGCAGCCAGCTCGAAAGTCCCAGGCTGTGAATCTGGCGCAGGGAGCAGGTAGATCTTTTTGAGAGGCTATAGATCTTCGACTTCTCCCCGTTCCAAACGGCGCACAAATGCTGGCAGCTCCCCTATGTGATCGAGTGTGAAGTAGGTGATCCCTTCGGCACTGACCACTTCATGGGGCCAGGTGATGCGGTAGGGAATGTGAACCGCCAGACCACCAATAGTGCGCACAGGGAGTACGTCGGACCGAAGGGAGTTACCCACCATGAGAAACTGCTCCGGAGGAATGTGGTGCCGAGCTAAAATTCGGGCGTAGACTTGAGGCGTCTTCTCGACGACGATTTCGATGTGGGTGAAGAGATCTGCCAGGCCAGAACGAGCAATTTTGCTCTCCTGATCGAGCAAGTCGCCCTTCGTGATCAAGAGCAGCGGGTAGTGAACAGCCAGAGAATGCAGCACCGTCTCCACGTGGGGGAGCAGTTCAATGGGGCTCTCAAGCATCTGGCGCCCCCAGTCAATGAGGTGTTGAATCTCCGCGCCAGTGATGTGCCCGCCAGTGAGTTCAATGGCCGTTTCAATCATGGAGAGCACAAACCCCTTGACGCCGTAGCCAAAATGGTGCAAGTTGCGGGTTTCGATCTCAAAAAGGCGGCGGCGGATCTCCTCGACCGGACAATACGCGGAGAGCAACTCCTCGAACTGTTGCTCGGTCATGGCGAAGATGGGTTCGTTGTGCCAGAGGGTATCGTCGGCATCAAAACCGATAGCTGCCAGTCGCATCGTTTGCCCGCTTCTTGCACCCCATTTGACGAAATTCCAAATCTAGCGGAGGGATCCATGTGGTCCGACGAAACATTACAACGCTGTCCTTTCTGCGAAGGACGCGTGTCCGTGGAGCAATCCCAACGGGAAATTGGCATGCTGTTGGAGTGTCCCTCCTGTGGTGCCGAATTGGTGGTGAGCAATGACACTCCACTGGAACTCGACCCGGCTCTATTCGAGTTCGATCAACAGGAGGTGGCAGGCAGCACGGAATTGGCCCCTTGCTTATACCAGCCGCACGTCTAACTCCTCCACCGTGTCGGCATCGGGAAGCCGAAATGCCCGGATGATCGGGTTCTGCTCATCGGCCAAGGAGATGATGAAGTAGACGGCGCCAGGGTACAAGGGCGTCCCCGCCATGTGGTCGAAGGCCAGCCGACGGTCAGTGGCCGAGGGATAGGCTTCGGTAGCCGGATGGCTGTGGTAGATGCCGAAGAGCTCGAGTCCTTCTTCTTCAATGGCCTTAAAGGCGCGATATTGCTCCACAGGATCCATATAATAAGTGACGATTTTGTGCTCCGCCGCGTTGGCCACCGGTATCACTTTCACAATGTGGCCAGTGTCGTCAGCGGCCACGAGACCACATACCTCCTCGGGCTTTCCTGCCCGCGCGTGGGCGATCATCTTTTCGGCCACCGTGCGGGGCAACTCCACCACTCGGCTCATTCCACGTATCCCTCCGCCATGAGAAGTTCGCCGTTGAGCAGGGCCGCCCCAGCAGCCCCCCGCTCAGTATTGTGACCCAAGACCACGAACTTGAGATCAAATATCGGACAAGGACGCACACGGCCCACCGTAACAGCCATGCCCCCCCCGGCATCCCGGTCGCGGATGGGTTGGGGGCGGTCCTCTTCAGGACGCACCACGATGGGCGCCTGGCCGGCCGAGGGCAAGTTGAGCTCTTGGGGACGGCCCCGGAACGTGCGCAGCACTTCCACAGCCTGCTCCGGTGTGGCGCGCCGGCGCAGGGCCACGCTCACGCAAAGCATGTGACCGTCCCGTGCAGCCACCCGGTTGGTTTGAGCGCTGATTTGGATGGGAGCTGGCCGAATCCGTTCCCCTTGGACTTGTCCCAAGATCTTTAAGGGTTCGCTTTCCACTTTGGGCTCCTCGCCGCTGATAAAGGGAATGACATTGTCCACAATGTCCAAGCTGGCCACGCCCGGGTATCCGGCCCCGCTGAGGGCCTGCATGGTAACCACGAAGACCTTGTCGACGCCGAAGGCATCGTCCAGCGGCTTGAGCACCATGCTGAGGGGAATAGCAACACAGTTCGCGTTGGTGACGATCGCGCCTGGCCATCCCCGCCGTTGAAAACTGCATCCGATCAAGCGG
>JAUZRY010000048.1 GCA_030949995.1 Ardenticatenia bacterium | reverse complement strand
GCATTATAGCACATGGCGGCGAAAAGAACGACTATGCTGTCCATGGGTGGGGGGAAGGAAAGCTGTCCCGCTTTTGTGGATGTGACAAAAGGGAGTATTATTTCGGATGAGGCTGCCGCGTGGAACGGGGTGCCCCCGATGTTTGCAGAACAGGGTGGAGTGCTTGGGCGCGGACGCCGGTGAACACACATCCATCGGTTGAAGTGGAGGCACAAAGGAGTGGAACTATGAGACAGCAATGGTACGGCACTGACCGCAGCTTGCAGGTGCGCATGTTCATCACCATGTTCTTGCTCTCCGTGGTCTACCTGTTCTTCGTGGGCGCGCTGCTCTCGGCCGGCTTTGATGCGTTCTCCGTCTTCCTGTTTGCCACGCTGATGCTGGGGGTCCAATACTTCTTCAGCGACAAGATCGTGCTCTTTTCGGCAGGTGCCCGGATCGTCTCGGAGCGGGAGGCCCCCCAGCTCCACGCGTTGGTGGAGCGCTTAGCCCAGCAGGCTGACCTTCCCAAACCCAAAGTGGCCATCATTGACACCCCTGTCCCCAATGCCTTTGCCACTGGGCGCAACCAGCGCAATAGCGTGGTGGCTGTGACACGTGGCCTGCTGGAAACCCTCACCGTGCCCGAGTTGGAGGCCGTGTTGGCCCACGAACTGACACACATTCGCAACCGGGACGTGATGGTGATGACCATCGCCAGTTTCTTCGCTATGGTGGCCCAGATGATCATGCGCTGGGGCTTGTGGTGGGGGAGCATGTTCGGGGACCGGCGCCGGCGCGATGGCGGGGGCATGTGGGTGGCCTTCTTGGTTTCCGTGCTGGTCTGGATCATTAGCTTCATCCTGATCCGTGCCCTTTCCCGGTACCGCGAGTACGCCGCCGACCGAGGGGCTGCCCTGCTGACGGGGTCGCCCAGCGCGCTGGCAAGCGCCCTGGTGAAGATCAGTGGCACCATGCAGCGCGTGCCCCAGAAGGACTTGCGCGAAGTGGAGGGGCTGAGTGCCTTCTTTATCGTGCCGCCACGTGTGCAGAGCTTTATCGCAGAACTGGTCGGCACGCACCCGCCCTTGGAGAAACGGCTGGCGTACTTGGAGCGCCTTCAACGCGAAATGGCCGGGGTGCGCTGAACAATGGCCGGCCTGCGTGAGTGGCTGAACGCGCTGCTCGGCCGGGGCATCGGGCCGGTCGAGAGCAAGAGCGACCGGCTCTTCGCCATCAACACCGCGCTCGTGACGATGGAAGTGTCCGTGAACCTTCGGCCTACCGGCATGGCAGCATTGGCCTTCAAGGGGCTGGAGGCCGCCCAGTTCAACCGAATCCGTGACGAGGTGCGCCAACTCTTGGAGATTGCCCGCCAGGAGGCGGACACTCGCGTTGGGCTCGCCGTGGACGAATACGGGTATCATTGGGTGGTGCTCCGTGACCCTGACTTCGAGGACCTGGTCACCGCTCTCCACCTGGTCACCAGCACCTTGGAGGAGCAAGGGTTCGGCAAGACGCTGTTGGCGGCCGTTTTCCAGTTCCAGGACGAGCGAGAGCGGACTGTCTACTGGATCTACAACTTCAAGCGGGGACGGTACTATCCTTTCGTCCCACGGGGCAAGCGGGAGCGGAATCACGCCTATGAACTCCAACTCAAGGCCGTGATGGCCGGTGAACTGCCCGTGGAGCCGGAGTTGGAACGCTGGTATCCCCTGTGGGACATCCCCGAGGCCGTTTGAGCGGCGGGGGAACAGGAACAAAGGGGAAGGAGCTCTGGCAACGGGGGTGTCCGCCCAGAGCTCCTTCCCCTTTGTGGAAGCAGTTTAGGAAAGGTAATCACGCAGGCGACGACTGCGGCTGGGGTGGCGCAGCTTGCGTAGAGCTTGAACCTCAATTTGGCGGATGCGCTCGCGTGTCAAGCCGTACTTCTTCCCCACCTGCTCCAGCGTGAGGCTGCGGCCGTCCTTGAGCCCGTAGCGCAGTTGGAGAATCTGGACCTCGCGAGGGTCCAAGGAGGCCAGCAATCGTTCCAGCTCCTCGCGGAGCATCCGCTGGGCGGCCGACTCGCCGGGGGCCAACGTCTGGTCATCTTCCACAAAGTCACCCAAGCTGCTGTCCTCATCTTCGCCCACGGGCATCTCCAAGCTCAGGGGCTGTTGGGCCACCTTCATCATGCGCTGAACCTTGCGAGGCGGCAGGTCCAGTGCCTCGGCAATCTCCTCTACCGTGGGTTCGCGGCCCAACTTCTGGGAGAGCTGGCGCGAGACGCGTCCCAACTCGGCAATGCGCTCGGTCATGTGGACCGGTACTCGGATAGTGCGGCTCTGGTCGGCGATGGCGCGAGTGATGGCCTGGCGAATCCACCAGGTGGCATAGGTGCTGAACTTATAGCCCAGATGGTGGTTGAACTTGTCCACTGCCCGCATGAGCCCGATGTTCCCCTCCTGGATCAGGTCGAGGAGCGGCAACCCGCGGCCTTCGTACTTCTTGGCAATGGAGATCACCAAGCGGTAGTTGCACTCGATAAGCCGCTTGCGGGCTTCCTGGCCTCGGCGCGCTTGTGCTTCCAACTCCCGCCGCTCGGCTTCCGTGAGCAAATGGCCTTCTTCCTCCAGCCGCTGGATAGCGTTGCGCCCCGCCTCCATGAGCGAAGCCAATTCAGTCTCCTGCTGAGCGGTCAGAATGGGGTGGTGACAGCTTTCCATCAGATAGAGGCCTACAGTGTCATCGGGGCTTAAGACGGAGAGGTCCATCAACATGCGCTCGGCATCGGCCACGGCACCTTGGACCACCGGGGTAGGTGTGTGTTCATCTTCAATGACCTGAACGCCCGCCTCCTCCAACCGTTCGTACACTTCGGCCAACAACGCCAAATCGTCCCTCGCGGGTAACCGCTCGGTCACGTCGTCAGCGCGCACGTAGCCGCGTTCACCCGCGAGGACCAAAAGCTCCCCGACAATACTGTCCACTCCGCGCATAATTTTCCTCCGTTCCCGGTTCCCAGTTTTTGGGGCCATAGATCGGGTGTGCTCTGGTTCCTTCCCGGCGCCGCCTCCTCTGCTCCTCAGGTGTGGTGTCACTGGGCAGCTTGTGCAATTTTTCTCAAATACAACATTATAAGGAAAAACAAAGGGCATGTCAATACCCTGAGTTGCGGTGATTACCCATAACTCAAGGGAAAAGAAGGCCTTGCTCCTGAGCAGGGGAAGGTATAACCTTCCCCCCAACCCAAATCCAAACAAGGAGCAAGGCCGATGAAGAAGATAGCACAAACCAGCCGATTTCCACAAGGGGCGTTGGCCGTCCAATTTGCCGAAGCGGACTTGGAGGCGTTTCTGGCGCCCTTGGTGCGTATCTGGCCCGATAAGCGGCTGCGGGCGCGTGCCAAGGCCTTCGTGCAGGGTTTGCCGGCGGCGCAAAGCCCGCACGTGACCAACGTCATGCGGGCGACGGCCCGGCAAGGGGCCTGGGCAGCGGCCAAACGGGGGTATCGGGTGCTCCATTCCCGGCGGGTGACCACCCACCAAATCACGAAGAGCCTGTATCTGGCGGCGTGGCGGGAGGTGGCGGAAGCGCAGCCCGAGGTGTTGATTGTGGTCATCGACCCGGTGCCATTTGAGAAGCCCTATACCCGGCGCCTGGAAGGGGTGAGTCGGGTCTACAAAAGCCGGCCGCCCGACAGGCGGGGGAAGGCCCGGCTCACCTGGGGTTACCCGGCCATCACCGCCGCCATCGTCCATCGCCAACAGCCCGCCTACACCTATGCGCGCTGGTTTTCGTCTCAAACGCCCGATTTTGTCAGCCAGAACCGGCACCTTCGGCGGGCCATCCGCACCACGCGGGCGTTGTTTCCGCAACACGCCCTGTGCTTTGTGCTGGACGGGGTGGGGGATGACCAAAAGGTGTTCCGTTGGGTGCGAGAGGTCGGGGCCGATGTCATCTTGCCCTTCCAAGAGCCGTAGTATAATCCAGGCAAAACTCGATAGAGATAGCAGGAGACAAGGATGGCACGATTGCAGGAGGCATGGCGAGAGAATACGGCCACATGGAAACGGCCGAAGCAGTAGGGGAGCATCCCCAGACGGCGCAGAAGTGGGTGGCGTGGTACCGGCAGGGAGGGTAGAGGCAGTCTTGCAGCATCGCCATGACGGGAGACGGCCGCGGCCAGTGCGTTTGACAGAAGAGCAACAGGCCGAGTTGAAGGCGCTGACGGAGGCGGGGGAGATATGGACCATCTGGGAGGTGTTCGGTGGGCATAGGAGCAGTGGGGGGTGAAGTACACGTATTGGAGGATACGGTAAAGCGAGCTTTGTTGCAGTGGACTCATATTTTCCCAGCCTCCTGTTTCCAAAGCGTTTCCAAAACGTTTAGGACATTCGGCGGATTTTCCCATTCGTTCCCCGGGGCGCCGCAGCCACTTGGCACTTGCTCTCCCCACCCCGGCGTGATACAATCCACCGTTGATGTACGTGGCCCGGAGTGGTTCGTCCAAGACCAGAGGAAGGCTCATGGCCTACACCGACGGCTTGCGCAGTTTCATCCAAGTTCTTGAGCGTCACGGTGAGCTGGTGCGCGTGCGGGTGCCGGTCTCACCTGAGCTGGAGATCACAGAGATCACCGACCGTGTGAGCAAGGCGCCACCGGAACACAACAAGGCGCTCCTCTTTGAGCACGTGACGGGATCAGACGTCCCCCTGCTCATCAACATGTTTGGCTCCAAGAAGCGCATCGAGCTGGCCCTCAACGTGGAAACGTTGGGGGACCTCACGCACAAGGTGGAGGCTCTGCTCGACTTAGACATGCCCAAGAGCCTCATGGCCAAGGCCAAGCGGGCCGGACAGCTCCTGGAGGTAGCCCGTGCCGTCATGCCCCGCACGGTCAAGCACGCTCCATGTCAAGAGGTGATCATCACCGACCATCCCTCCCTGAACTTCCTGCCCATCCTCAAGTGTTGGCCCGAGGACGCGGGCCGCTACATTACGCTGCCCACCGTGATCACCCGCGACCCGCAGACGGGCCGGCGCAACGTGGGCATGTACCGGCTCCAAGTCTTCGACGAGCGGACATTGGGCGTCCACTGGCAACGCCACAAGGGGGGACGCGAACACCAGCGGCGCGCCCGCGAGATGCGCGAGGAGAAGATTCCTGTGGCCATCTCCTTGGGGGGCGATCCCGCCATCATCTGGAGCGGCTCGGCTCCGCTCCCGCCTGACATCGACGAGTTCATGCTGGCCGGATGGCTGCGGGGTAAGCCGGTGGAATTGGTGCCTTGCAAGACGGTTCCCCTCGAAGTCCCGGCCGATGCCGAGATCATCATCGAAGGGTGGCTCGACCCCAACGAACAGCGCCTCGAAGGTCCTTTCGGCGATCACACGGGCTACTACAGCCTGCCCGACTACTATCCCGTTATGCACATCACCTGCATCACCCACCGGCGTGATCCTATCTACCCCACCACCATCGTGGGCAAGCCGCCCCAAGAGGATTACTGGATGGGCAAGGCCACCGAGCGCCTCTTCCTGCCCCTCATCCGACTCTTCCTCAGTGAGGTGGTGGACATCAACATGCCGGCCGAAGGCGTCTTCCACAACCTGCTCATCGTGAGCATCCGAAAGCGTTTTCCCGGCCATCCTCGCAAGGTCATGTACGGCATCTGGGGGTTGGGGCTCATGATGCTGACTAAGACCATCATCGTGGTGGACGACGATGTGGACGTCCACAACCTGAGCGAGGTCGCCTTCCAGGTGCTCGCCAACTACGACCCGGCCCGCGACGTGGTTATTGTGGAAGGCCCCATGGACGACTTGGACCACGCCAGCCTCTACCGCAACTACGGCGGCAAAATGGGCATTGACGCCACCCGGAAAACCGACCGGCTTGACCCCCTGCCCCACCAATCGTGGCCCAACGAGATCGCCATGAGCCCTGAGGTCAAGGCCCTGGTCGACCGGCGGTGGGACGAGTACGGCTTGGAGAGCTACTGACCCGCGTGCACAACGGCGTAATCCGGGCGAAGACATGAAGGAGGGAAGGGTATGCATATGGCACCCGAGTTGGAGCCCATTGTTGACAAGGTCGAACAGGGAGCACGGCTGAGTTTCGAGGACGGCGTGCGCCTCTTCCAATGCCGTGACCTGTTGAGCGTCGGGTGGTTGGCCAACCGTGTCCGGCAACGGCTGCACGGAAATTACGCCTACTTCAACCAGAACCGCCACATCAACCCCACCAACATCTGTGCTGTCCACTGCAACTTCTGCTCCTTTCGGCGCAACGGCGACGAGGAGGACGCCTATTGGTGGACCCCTGAGGAGATCGTGGAGCGGGTGCGCCCGGACGTGGGCCCTCACATTACCGAGTTTCACATCGTGGGCGGCCTTCACCCCGAGTTGGGCCTGGAGTATTACTGCGAGATCTTCCGCCAGCTCAAGGCCGCATACCCTTGGGTCCACATCAAGGCCATGACGGCCGTGGAGGTCCACTTCCTGGCCGAGCTGGAGGGCCTGGACTACAAGACCGTGTTGCGGCGCATGAAGGAAGCCGGCCTGGACTCCATGCCTGGCGGGGGTGCCGAAATTTTCGCCGAACGGGTGCGCCGCCGCATCTGCCCGGAGAAGGCCACGGCTGACCAGTGGCTGGAGATTCACCGCCAGGCCCACCGGCTGGGCATCCGCTCCAATGCCACGATGCTCTACGGCCACATCGAGACCTACGAGGACCGGGTGGATCACCTCTTGCGCCTGCGGGCCCTCCAGGACGAGACGGGCGGCTTCCAAACCTTCATTCCCCTGGCCTTTCACCCCATGAACAACGGCTTGGGCAAGAAGGTGAACCGCGAGTGGACTACCGGCGTGGACGACCTGAAGGTGATCGCCGTCAGCCGGCTCCTGCTCGACAACTTCCCCCACATCAAGGCCTACTGGGTGATGCTCACCCCCCAAATGGCCCAGATCGCCCTCAACTTCGGGGCCGACGACATCGACGGCACGGTCATGGAAGAGCGTATCTACCACGACGCCGGCGCCACCACGCCCCAACATTTGGCCAGCCCCGCCCTGCTGCGCTACATTCGGGCCGCCGGCTGTGTGCCCGTGGAACGGGACACAGTCTACAATGTCATTCGGGTGTACGAGGACGAGGCACCCCAACCCGTCGAGGCAGTTCAAGGGTGAACTGCAAGGAGAGACGAGCGCCGATGCTCCGCTTAGGACAGATTGACTACCTGAACACACAACCCCTCTACTCCACCTTGGATCGCCACCTGCGCGGGCCGGTCCGGGTGGTACGCGGCGTGCCGACAGCCCTGAACAGGGCCCTGATGGCCGACGAGGTGGACCTGGCCCCCATCTCGGCCATCGAGGCAGCCCGCCACGCCGACCAGGTGGTGGTGCTCCCCGACCTGGCCATTGCCTCGTTGGGGGCCGTGCGCACGGTGTTGCTCTTCTCCTGGCGCCCCGACCCGCGTGAGCTGGACGGCCGCGTCATTGCCGTCAGTGACCACTCGGCCACGAGCGTGGCCTTGCTGGACGTGCTGTGCCGCGAGCGCTATGCCATTTCGGCCGAACTGCGGCCGATGCCCCAGGACTTGGAACACATGTTGGCCGTGGCCGAAGCCGCTCTGCTCATCGGTGACGCTGCCCTGGTCGAAGCCGTGCGCCACCGGGCCTTTCCCCGCCCAGCCCTGGGGCCCAACGCCATCGCGCGCCCCTACATCTTCGACCTCGGAGACGAGTGGCTGAAGATGACCGGCCTGCCCTTCGTCTTCGCCCTCTGGAGCGCCCGGCGGGATCGCCTGGAGGCTGTCCAAGCCGCCGGGGCACCCCACGCCCTGCTCGCGGCCCGCGCCGAGGGCATCGCCGCCATTCCCGACATCGCCCGCGCCTACGCCCCACGCCTGGGGCTGGAACCGGGTACCTGTGCCACGTACCTGCGCGACCTGCGCTACACCCTGGGGCCGGATGAAATCGAGGGGCTCACCACCTTTTGCGCCTGGCATTGCCCGAATTCGAGCCGGCCAGCCTACACATTGCCTGGTCCCTTGTCGGGTGACAGGCTCAACTCACCGGAGGTGTGAACCATGCACACGCTGAGCGCTCTGACCAAGACCTTGGACCGCGTCTACGCCAGCAGGCGCATCTCCTACGAGGAAGCCCTGCTGCTCTACGCCGAGGCCGACCTGATCGAGCTGGGCATGGCCGCCAACGCCCGTCGGCAACACCTGGTGCCTGGCAACCTGGTCACCTACTTGATCGACCGCAACGTCAACTACACCAACATCTGCGTGACCGACTGTCAGTTCTGTAACTTTTACGCCCTGCCCGGCGACACCGACAAGGGCTACGTGCTTTCCAAGGAAGAACTCGGCCGCAAGATCGAGGAGGCCTTGGCCCTGGGCGCAACCCGCATTCTCATGCAGGGGGGACACCACCCGGACCTGCCTTTCGACTACTACGTGGATTTGGTCCGCTGGATCCACGAGACCTATCCCCAGATCGAGATCAACGCCTTCTCCCCCTCGGAAATCGAACACATCAGCACCATTTCGGGCAAGTCGTGGGAAGAGGTGTTGACTGCCCTCAAGGAGGCCGGTCTGCGGGGCCTGCCCGGCGGTGGCGGGGAGATTTTGGACGATGAGATCCGCAAGCGGGTGAGCCCCAAGAAGATCCGCACGGACAACTGGCTGGGCATCATGAAGGTGGCCCACAAATTGGGGCTCACCACCACGGCCACGATGGTGATCGGGTTCCGAGAAGAACTCACCCACCGGCTCAACCACCTGCAGCGCCTGCGGGACACCCAGGACGAAAGCCTGGAGAAGTACGGCCAGGGGTTCAACGCCTTCATTTCGTGGACCGTCCAGATCGAGAACACGCCCCTCGGGCGCAGCCGCTTCCGGGACGAGTACGGCGCCACCGCGGCCGAGTACCTGCGTCACACGGCCATCAGCCGCATCTTCCTGGACAACATCCCCACATCTCGGCCTCCTGGCCCACCCAAGGGCTCAAAGTGGCCCAGACAGCCCTCCACTTCGGGTGCGATGACTTCGGCTCCACCATGATTGAGGAGAACGTGGTGAGTTCAGCAGGTGCGCCCACAGCCGTGCGCTGTTCGCTGAGCGTGGAGGAGATCCACCGTCAAATTCGGGCCGCCGGCTACATCCCGGCCCAACGGGACACAAGTTACACCATTTTGCAGGTTTTCGACGATCCCAACTACGTGCCCCCCCAGGTGGAGCTGCCGCCCGTGCAACCTCAACCTGCCGTCCTGCCCCTCTCCGAGGTGCGGGTGCGGCCACATGGAGGCGATAGTATGCTTTAACCTTCAAAAAAGGGGCCGAGCACCACACCCCAGCAAGATATTCCCCGTACCACCGTTTATCTTCTGGTGGAGACATCGAGAACACACGAGGGAGAGATCAACACATGCTCGGCCGTTCGACGTGGCTCTTAGGAGGGCTCATCCTCATGCTCCTGTCATTTGTGGCCCACAATGGCCTCGCTGTGGCCAGGGCGCCCACAATCACGCCGACGCCGGCACGCCGCCTGGCCGACGAGCTCATGGGCCTCATGGGCAGTGAGGCATGGTACTGGCTCAACGGATTCACCTCGGCGCCCCCCAAGGGACCCGCCACCCTTGGACGGCGTGCCCTGGCCCATCGCCTCTACCTGCCCGTCGTGCAGGGGTCGACGCCAGCCGAGGCCACAACGCCAACGCCCACGCCGACGCCCAGTCCGCCCCCGGCCGAGTTCCGCGCCCTCTGGGTGACGCGCTACGACTGGACGCAACTCGGCGCGCTCGCACGCCCCGAGGCGCTCACGAACGTGGCCGAACGGGCGCACTCGGCCGGCTTCAACGTGCTCCTCTTCCAAGTGCGCGGCACGGCCGATGCCTACTACACCCCCGGCGTGGAACCTTGGGCGGCCCGCCTGACCGGCACCATCACCGAGACACTGGGCGTCTCCCCGGGCTTTGATCCCCTGCAGACGCTCATCGAAGCGGCTCACACTCGAGGACTCCAGGTTCACGCCTATGTCAACGTGTACCCCACGTGGGCGTGTGGCTACGGCCCTCCTCCCAACACAACCACCCCCCTGCACCCGTTCTGGAGGTTCTCCTACGACACCACGTGGAGTGCCTGGCGAGTCCACGACAGCTTAGGACAACCGATGAACCTCCAGACGTGCCGTGCCTACTTGTGGGCCACACCCGCCTGGAGTGGCGTCCGCCAGCAGGTGGTCCAAGTGATCGACGACTTGGTGCGACGGTACGAGCTGGACGGCATCCACCTGGACTTGGTACGCTACCCGGGGCCCAACTTCTCCTACGACCCCTTCACCCCCACGTTCCCCTCGGACGAAGAGCGCGCCACCTGGCAACGGGCGCAGGTGAACCAACTGGTCTGGGAGGTGGCCGACACCGTCAGGGCGCGCCGGCCGGGCATGTGGGTCACGGCCGCCGTGTGGGGCATGTACCGCAACACGTGGGGGTGGAGCGGCTTCACTGAAGGATACTCAGACTATTACCAGGATGCCAAACGCTGGCTGCAGGAGGGGTGGGTGGACGCGATTATGCCCATGCTCTACCCGCCCAACCCGGGATGCCCCGACACCAGCGTCTGGACGGTGGAGCGCTTCGGCGTGTTGGTGGAGGACTTCCAACGTGAGGCCACGGCAACAGGCCGTTACGTTTTTCCGGGGATTCACGCTGGCTACCCCTGTTTCGACGACGTGCGCCAGCGAGTGGAGAGCGCACGGGCCTTGGGCACACAGGGGTACGCCCTCTTCTCCTTCGGCACGGCCAACGCCGCCGACGCGTGGGACGAGATCGCCACCCAGCTCCACGCCGAGCCGCGCGCCGTCCCCCCGGTGCCCTGAGCTACTCACGGAGCTCTCCTATGGCCCCCGTGCTCACCAACGCCCACACCCACCTGGAGCTCACCGGCTTGGCCCACTTGTGCCCCACAAAGCCGATGGAATTCACCCGCTGGATTCAAGCCCTCATCCGGGAACAAGCCCTCCGAACCCCGGCCGACGTCCGCCGGAGCGTCGAGCGCGGGATCGAGGAGCTGCTGGCTGCCGGCACCACCCACGTGGGTGACATCACGGCCACGTGGCTGAGCGTCGAGCCCCTGTTGGCCAGCGGCCTTCGGGGAATCGTCTGGCTGGAAGTGTTAGGGCTCAAGCGGCACGAGGCGCTCGAGCGGCTGGAGCAGGCCAAAGCGGCCATCGAGCAGGCTCGCCGCCGCCCTGGGAGCGACACGATGCGGGTGGGGCTCACCATCCACGCGCCCTATTCCTGCCACCCGGACCTCTTCCGCGAGGGCACCACGTGGTGTCGTGAGGCTGACGTTCCCCTGTGCATCCACCTGGCTGAGAGCCCGGACGAAGTCACGTGGCTCACGCGGCGCGCGGGCCCCTTCGGCCGCCTGCTGCGGCGGTTGGGCCTGCCGGTTCCACCAGCCCCTGGCCTGCGGCCAGTACTCTACCTTCACCGCCTGGGCGTGCTGGCCGCACGCCCTCTTCTGGTTCACATGGTTCAAGTGACGGCCGAGGAGGTTCGCCTGGTCGCCGAGGCCGGATGCGCTGTGGTTCACTGTCCTCGATCGAACTTCCTGCTCAACTGTGGCCGTATGCCCCTGGAAATGTATGTGGCCGCCGGCGTGCCCGTTTACGTGGGCACGGACAGTCGGGCCAGCAGCCCCAGCCTCGACGTGCGCGAGGAAGTGGCCTTCGCCCGGCCATGGCACGGCGATCGGGTGCCCGCAAAGGTGTGGGATACGATGCTCAGCCGGCCGCTGTAATCACTCCTGCCACTCAAGCTGGTACACGGCCGTACTGGCGTATCCACTGCGCTGGGTGAGCGGACAGGCACGCTGGTAGATCAAGTTCACTCCCGGCCTCCGAACCAAATTAGGATACCAGTCGGGCGCGACGACAAGGTAGTCGGCCCCACGGGCAGCCAAGTAGTCGGCTAGGGCTGCCTCGTCGCGGATGATGGGGATCACCTCGGGCGAGACAAGGCCGGCCAGGTCAAGCAGGGGGCGGCTGGCAAAATATCCCAGGGCGCCGATGTCATGAGCGGCAATGAGCGCGTCGGTCGGCGTGTTCTGGGCCACCCAGCGGGCCGTCTCCACCGCCTCGCAGGTGATGATGGCCGTGTCCTCCCCGTAGGCCAGGGCCCCGCGAGCCCAGAAGATCACCAGCAGGGCGGCCACGCTCACCGCCCACGCCCGCCGGAGCACGAAGGAGGGAAGGCGCCGCACGAGCTGCCAGGTGCTGCCCAACCCGTACACGATTACCAGGGGGATCAGCGGCATCATGTAGCGGCCGTGTTGGTATGTGACGGGCAGGCGCAGAGCATACGAGCTCACCACCGCAATGGCCCACGCCAGGGGAAGCGCCAGCGCTCCCTCAGGGCGCAGGAGAGCTGACCAGCCCCGCCGGACAGCCTGCCACGTCAACCAAGCCAGCCCAGGTAAAAGGAGAACTTGGGCACCCACGAACGGCTGCCACGCCTGTTGGAGGAAGCGGCGCCACAGGGGAAGCCGCCGGACCACTTCCGCATACTCCATCTGCTTGGCGTAAAACGTGTTGGGAAATAGAGCACCGGAGATCATCCAATTGAACCCCACATATGGGGCCACCACCAGCGCCCAGGAGCCAGCGAAGAGCAGAAGGGGCCTGATGGCCTGCCGGCGGCGCACGGCCAGAAAGTGGGCTGCCACCAGCCCTGTCAGGAGCACGCTCTCTGGCCTGATGAGCATCAGCAGCCCCCCCAGCGCTCCCCAGGAGATGGGCCGAGGGTCATCACGAACGTGCTCAGCGTACACCACTAGGAGCCAGAGGAGGAAGAAGGTGTAGAGGGGAATCTCCATGCCGCTCACGCCGCTCCAAGCAAGATGCCACTCCAACAGGAGCGCGAAGGCCGTGGCCCAGGCCACCTGCTGCTCCCCGAAGAGCAATCGGCTCAATCGGTATCCCATCCAGGCTGTCGCCACCAAGAAGAACAGGCCCAACCCATACGTCCAGCCCAGCGGGGAGCCGGGCAGGGCGTAGGCCAGGCTGAGCAGAATAGTCCAGAGAGGAGCCGTACTGCCGGCACTAAACGTTCCCGGCGTGTAGACCCACTGGTTCAGCTCGGCCAAGTTGCGGGCATAGGTCTGGTGAATCCAAGCGTCATCCAGGGGCAGGCCTAGCTCGCCGGCCAGGCGATAGGCGAACGTGAGGTAGAGCCCGGCCGTGGCCAGAACCACGAGGAGGGCTGCCAGGGCACAGCGCAACTGGCCTGCCGAGGGCAGGGTGTGAAGTTCCTGTGGTACAAGAACAGCACGCTGTGGTGACATCAGTTGACGGCGTTCACGGCGCATGGTGACTGCTCCGGTTGGCCTGCTGGAACACGCCTGAGCAGCCAGACTGGCTTGCCCAGGGCATCCTCCAGGCGCAGACAGGTCTGCCAGCCGTCCAGTTGGCCAGAGCGATAGGCTTCCTCATACGGAGAGGCATGATCGGATTCCAACACGAGGAAACGGGCGCCGAACAGGTCGGCCACACGTTCGAGGGCTACAGGACCATCTGCTGGGATGACTACGGCCCACCGCCCGGTGGTCCCGTAGAATGAGGGGGGATCGACGACCAACACGGGCTGATCAGCCGGCACGCCAGCAGCATCCAGCCAGCGGTCAACTGCCTGATAGTGCTCGAAGCGACGGTTCCACGGGGGAAGCACGGCCGAGGGGCCACTGGCGAACCACACTCCCAAAGCATACTGCCACAGGCTGATGAGCACGGCTAACCCCACGAATCCCCACAGGAAGACTTTGGTTGCCTCTTCAGGGTTCCAGGCGGGCCGCCGTCGGGCAACCCACTTCACGCCGGCCGCGATGCCCCCGGGCGCCAAAGCGCTCAGCCAGGGCAACAGTGCCGCTGCCGAGTGGAGCGTTGAACCGCGGCGTGAAGGAAAGGTGAAGACCAGGGCCATCACGCCCAGCAGGATGGCCGTGTAGGTGACGGTCAGGCGCACGCGCGTCTCCTCCCACAGCTTCTGCCCGCCAACCAGAACGGGCGGCACTAAAAAGAACTGGAGCCCGCCGGCCAAGATGACGCTGTTCCATACTACTCCAGAGAGCTTGGAACGCACAATAGGCCAAAGGCCCCAGGCTACGTACCGGGAAGGTCCCAACTCCAGCCCAAAGCTGAAGAGCTCGTCGTATCCCCGCAGCCACATGGTCTTGGTACCGCCGCCGGGGAAGGGCGTGCCGGCCACGCGCACGTTGCGCCACCACCAAGGGGCCATCACAGCGATGTAGCCGAGGCCCATGGCCGCCAGCGCCGGCGCTAGGGAAAGGCGCGCACGGCGCGACCAGAGGACGAACAGCACGGCCAAGCCCACCAGTGGGCCGTCGGCGCGCGTCAAGTGGCTCAACCCGACGCCAACGCCGGCCACCACCCACCAGCCCGTATGTCCACCTTCCAGACCCCGCCAGGCGGCCAGCAGCGCCAGGGCCACGGCCAGGGCAAAGGGCGTAAACGTGTCGGAGACGCCCCAATAGATGAAGTAATAACCCGTGAAGATCGTCAACATTCCGCCGGCCAGGGCAAAGTCCCGCCGCCCCCACCACGCCAGCGCCAACCAGGTAGCCAGGGTCGGCACCAGGGCGCTGAGCAAGGCGAAGACCAGTTGTACAGCCCGCCAAGGGGGAAGCAGGCCACCCAGTGCCCAGGAGGCTGCAGCCGCCACCCACGTGGTCAGTGGCATCCAGTACAGGTGACTGGGCCGGGGAAGCCGGAAAGGACCGTCCAAGTAATTCCACACCACGAAATCGGTCATGCCGCGGCCGGCCACCAGGTCGTGAGCCACGTTGTAGTAGTAAAAAGGCGTCGAAGTAGCCCGGGATGCGCACCGGCCAGGCGCTGACCAGACGCACGGCCGCTGCCAGCAGGAACACGCTCACCACCACACGGTCCACTCGTGCGCGCTGTGCGGTCACGGTCCCACCTCGGCAATGATGGTGCGGCCGTCGTCATAGCGTACCTGCCAACGAGGGTTGTCTCGCAGGGCGGCTACGAGCGGAGCCTGACGCACGGCGTCGGCCATCACGCGCCGCACGCCCCACTTGGCCAGCAACATCTCGTAGTCGTAGCGGGCCTCGCTGATGGCCGCGTACTCCTCCCACAGCTTAAGTGGGTAGAGTTCCACGCGCGTGTCCACGAAGACAGGCACCTGTGGCACAGCCCAGATGAGGTAACTGCCGTAGCCCATCTCGTTGAAGAGGGGGCCACCATTGGGATGGCGGCGGAGCCACGCGGCCGCGTCCACGGGCGTGTCGGGGGTCACCAGGCCGGCCACGTTGTCGGGCAGGGGCAAGCCCGCCTTGGTCCACGGGTTGATGGCCAGGGGAAGGGCCAACAGCACGGCCAGAGTGCCGGCGTGGAGGACCGGACGAAAGGGGGGCGGCTGCCGCGCGGGCGTGGCCTCTGGCCAGAGGCCGGCCACCATGGAGGGCCACACAGCCGCGTACCAGATGACGTAGCGCGTGGACGTCAGCCCCATGCCGGCGAAGAAGGGCCAGAATCAGCAGCTCCGGCAGGCGAGGGCGCCGTCGTGCCCAGGCCAGGACAAAGAAAAGTCCTACCAATGAGGCGAAAAAGAGAGCTCCTTGAGGCGTTGTGGGCCTGGGGGGCTGCCATTCCACGATGAACGCCTGGCTGGGAGGATCGGTGATGAGCCGCACCACGTAGGCCCACGCGCCCAGGCCACGCGGGTTGATCAAAGTGGTCAACAGCACCAGGCCCATCAGCAGGCTGAGCCCGACTGTCGGCCGTCGGCCCAGGGCATCCCAACTCCTCACGTGGAATGTCCCCCCTTCACACCTGGCCCGCCACGCCACGGCCACGGCGCGGCCCAGCTCGCCAGTCCACACGCCGCCGACCACCATTAAGGCCAACACGAAGGAGCCGTGGAGGTTGACCCAAATGGCCACGAGCGCCGGTACACCCCACAACAGCCAGCGCGACCACGCCATTCCGCTGGCAAGCGGCCAACAGAGGGCCAGCACCAGGCCGAAGAGGGGCAGGGCGAAGGCTTGGGGGCGCACAGCCCAGTTGTTCGAGCTCATCAGCAGGCCAACCACTGTGGCCAGGGCAGCGAGCTTGGGCGCACCGGATGCCCGCCAGGCCGTCAGGTAAGAGAGGCCAAAAAGGGCAGCCACGCTTGCTCCATTGGCGGCCACGACCAAGGGCAACTCTCCCCACCGGTATAACGTGTACAGGAGCACCGCGCTGAGCCACGAGTGGTACACCATGGGCGCACCCTGCTGCGTCCAACTGAACGTGTCCACGGCCGGGATGGCCCCATCGGCCACGATCTCCTGGCCCAGCCGGAGGTACCACCAGAAATCGTGGGGGGGCACGGGCACCAAGCCCACCAACACAAAGGTGACCGCCACCAAGGCCACACCGTACAAGAAGCCCATGGAACGCCAGCCAGTGTGGGTTCTGCTCACGGTACCTCCTCCGGCAGGCGGTAGAGCTCGTAGTCGCCGGCTGGCGTCACGGCCACCGGCACGAGGATCGCCCCGGTGAGCCTGTCCAGTTCGTCCACCAGGCGCGAGGTCATGCGGTCGGGTTGTCGTTCGGCGAGGAAGTCAGCTCCCCAACGGTAAAGGAGGACGTGGGTGTATCCCTGACGGCGCCAGGCGCGCGCCAGGGATTCAGCGTCGCCTTCCAGGTAGATGCCGTGGGCGAAGTTGTAGAGGAGGGGATCGGGCTGCACGTCACGAGGCGCGCCGTAGCTGCGCGGCTCGAAGAGAAAGTAGACGCGCGCGTCCGCCGGCAGGCGAGCCAGGAGTTCCATGGCTGCCGTGTACTCGGGCAAGACGCGACGTCGATAGGCCACCGGCGTCTCCACGCCCGTGATGACGGCCAGCGGGTTCCGGGCCACCACGAAGAGCCCCACGTCCAGCACGCTCACCACCACCACGCCGGCCACCACAACGCGCAGGACAAAACTCGCCCGCAGCCAGACTGTGTCCACGTCGGGGGCGGACAGGAGCCCTCGGGCCGTCAGGAGGGCCAGAGGGAAGAGGGCCGGCAGGAGCAGCCGTGCTTGCCAGAGGTCCACCGTGCGCATGACCCCCATCGTCCAGAATCCTGCGCCCACGATGAAGAAGAGGCCCAGGACGAGCCAAGCAGGCCGCCTGGCGGGGTGCTCCCCCCACTCCCGCCGGAGGGCCCAAAGGGTGAGAGGAGCCGCCAGGAGGTACAGGGGCCCTATGCGGCCGTCAAAGTAGGTGGCGTCCCGGTGGCCTAGCGTCACGTTCAGGGGCAGGAGGAGGAGCTCCACCACATTCACGCCAATGCCCGTGCCGGCGTTGGCGTACCAAGCCGCGCGGAAGGCGTCCCAGAAGCGCCCCCCGAAGACAAAGGGGTAGAAGGGGTTGCCCATGAAGGCCCAATTGCGCGCGTACCAGGGCATCGCCACGGCCAAGGCAACACCGCTGAAGAGCAGCTCCGCCCGGACAAGCCGGCGCGGCGTGGACCGCAACCACCACGCAATGAGCGCGCCGGCCGTCATCGGCACCACGAAGCTGGTGTACTTGACCCCCATGGCCATGCCGGCCAGCACGCCGCCCAACACCAGCCAGCCACGAGGGTAACCCTCAAGGTGCCAGCGCCATAGAGCAAAGAGCGTGCCCAGGGCGTAGAAGACGAGGGCCAAGTCCGTGTAGGCCCACGAGGCCAACAGGGGAAGGGAAGGCATGGAGACCAGCACGAGCAGGGCCCATCGCCCCGTGCGCGCGCCCCAGACGGCCCGCCCCCACACGAAGAGCAGCCCGCCGGCCAACAGCCCCCAGGTCACGTGGAGCAGTTGGGGAGCTCGTTCAGCCCCCATCCCCATAGCCCACAGATACACGCCCTCGACCAGGTGAGGGAACCAGAAGGGGGAAATGTCATAGGGCTGTAGGCCACCAGTACGTATCACCCACGCCGGCCACGACAGGTGATAGAGCAGGGCATCAAAGCCGTCGGCCGGCGGGGTGAGGGCCATGAGCGTGGCCAGGAAGGCCGGGGTGCCCAGCGCTACAGCCCAGACAGGGCGTTCGACCACGGCCGTGCGCACGCGCGCGAACAGCGCTTGGCCCCTTTCCCGGCCGGACCACAGTGTGCGGACTGCTCCTCCCAGGAGGAGCACGTGGCCGACGAGAAAGACATTTGACCCAGTGAGCCCCAGGAGGGCCAAGCCCAGCCCTGCGAGCCCCAAGAGGCCAAGCCCAACCCCAATGCTCAAGCAGAGGTGCTCCAGATCGGACAAGGCCGGCACGCCTAAGCGCTCCAGCAGCCATGTCCCCAGCCCGGCCGCGCCGACGAGCAGCGCCACGGCCACGCCCAGATTCCAGGCACTCAGGGCCATGCCGCGCACCACTTGACCGCTCAAGGGGCGTTGGACCACGTAGAAGGCTGCTAACACCAAAGTTGTCCACACCACCAGGGCAATGCCGGCCAGGAGGCGTCGGCGGTCGCGGACAGAGGACATTGATGGATGAAGGGCTTCCTTCTGCACAGGGCTCACTCTTTCACTTGGTTGGCCAACGGCGGTGTCAGTTCCGCTCCTGCCGGAGAGGGGTTCCGGAGCGCTCTCCGGTGCCGGGAGAAGAAGATCAACGCGGCCAGGGCCAGGCTGGGCACGGGCAAGTAGGCTGCTGGCTGTTCCGCGTCGCCCACGACTGTGGTCAGGAAAACCCACCAGGGCAGGATCAGAAACACCATCATCATACTCCAGAACGTCCGGGCGCCCAGGCCATCTCGCCGCCAGGCCAAGAGGGGCAAGAGGCCAAGAACCCGATCTGGATTCGTTGATGGCCGTGCGCCGGGCAGTCCACTACGGCCAGCACAAGCGACCACCGGAGGCGCGCCTGTAACACCTGCCCATGTCGAGACGGCAACGTCC
>JAUZRY010000047.1 GCA_030949995.1 Ardenticatenia bacterium | reverse complement strand
GAGCTATCCTCACCGTGCGCCAAAGGGCACCTCGGCCCATAATCGACCACACGACGTCACAGGAGGAACACCCGTGACCAATGCCCCAAACGCCCTGGTGCTCGTGGGTCACGGCAGCCGCGATCCCGAGGGTGTCGCCCAGTACACCCACTTTGCCCGCGCTGTGGCTGCCCGGCTGAACGTGGCCGTGTACCCGTGCTTCCTGGAACTGGCAGACCCACCCATTGCCTCGGCCCCGGAACAGGCTGTACAGGGAGGAGCCACCCACGTGGTCGTGATGCCCCTTTTCCTGGGCCCGGCTGGCCACCAGAAAAACGACGTGCCCGCCCTCCTCACCTGGGCGCGTGCCACGTGGCCTGACGTGACCTTTGTCTACGGCGTGCCCTTGGGCCCCCATGGCCTGATCGTGGAGGCCATGGCCGATCGCGTGCGCGACGCTGAACGCAGCGCCTCGTCGGCCCGAGTGTCCCCGAGGGAGACCGCCGTGCTGGTCGTCGGACGTGGCAGCCGGGACCCCGACAGCAACTCCGATGTGTTCAAAGTGGCCCGCCTCCTGTGGGAAGGGCGAGACTATCGCTGGGTCGAAGTGGCCTTCTACAGCCTCACCGGCCCGAGCGTGGCTGAGGGCATTGAGCGCTGTGCGCGCTTGGGCGCCCGCCGTGTGATCGGCCCCCTCCTTGCTCTTCACCGGCGGTATTCACAAGGGCACTGTGGCCCAAGCCCGGGAGGCCGCCGCGCGTCATCCTGGTGTGGAGGTGCTCACTGCCGCGCCCCTTGGAACCCACGAGAGCGTGCTGGCCGTCGTGGACCAGCGGTATCAGGAGGCCGTTGAGGGGCGCGCGGCCATGACGTGTGACCTCTGCAAATACCGCCATCGGCTCACCGGCTTCGAGCACGAACATGGGCTGCCCCAAACCTCCGATCACCACCACGGCCCACGGGGCGTGAGCGGGTGGCACCCCCATCACCATCACCACCACGGAGACGACCATGAACACGCCTGATCCCGGCGCGCACATCACCGCCCAATCCCTGGCCATCGTCCGCCAGGAGCTGGCCCGCCGGCAGATCGTCGTGCCCCCACCGCTCGAGGCCGTGGTGGAGCGCGTGGTCCACAGCACAGCCGACGTGGAATACGCCACCCTCCTGCGCGCCTCGCCCGGCGCGGTGGAGGCCGGCGTGGCCGCCCTGCGGCGGGGATGTGCCGTTGTCACCGACGTGAACATGGTGCGCGTGGGCATCAGCCCTCGCCACACGGCCACCTTGGGCGCCCGTGTGGTCTGCTTCGTGGGGGAGCCGGACGTGGCCCAAGCGGCCCGCCGGGCAGGTTTGACGCGCAGCGCCATGGGAATTCGGCGGGCCGCCGAGCAGGGCCTGGTGGCAGGCGGGCTGGTCGCCGTGGGCAATGCCCCTACTGCACTCGACGAACTCCTGCGGCTGGTGACCCAAGGCCTGCGCCCGGCCCTCATCGTCGGCGTGCCCGTGGGCTTTGTGGGCGCCGCCGAGAGCAAAGCAGCCCTGATGAACGTGACCACAGTGCCCTGGATCACGGTCGAAGGAATCAAAGGGGGCTCGGCCGTAGCCGTTGCCATTGTCAACGCCCTGCTAATCATGGCTGAGTCCGCAAGCGGGTTACGCGAACAGTAGGAGCACCATGGCCCGTTACTCTGTGCCTCCCCGCAACAAGCGTGGATCGCGAACCGGCTACACCACCGGCACCAACGCGGCCGCCGCCGCCAAGGCCGCCACGCTGGCGTTGCTGACGGGCGCCTGGCCAGATGAGGTGGTTGTCACCCTGCCCATCGGGGAGACCACGGTGATGAAGCCGGTGGAATGCCGCGAGGGAGACGGGTGGACCTTCTGCTGCATGGTCAAAGATGCCGGTGACGACCCAGATGTCACCCATGGAGCCCTCATCTGCGCGCGTGTGTGTCTGGCGGACGCCCCCGGCATTCAGCTCAAGGGGGGCGAAGGTGTGGGTGTGGTCACGCGGCCAGGGTTAGGCTTGCCGGTAGGCGAGCCGGCCATGAATCCGGTGCCCCGCCGCCAAATACAAGAAAACGTGTTGGAAGCGGTACGTACAGTGCATCCAGAAGGAGAACAGTTCCTCGAACACCAGGGGCTGGAAGTGACCATCAGCGTGCCGGACGGCGAAACGCTAGCCCAAAAAACGTTAAACCCGCGGCTGGGCATTGTGGGCGGCATCAGCATTCTGGGAACCACCGGCAAGGTCTACCCCTACAGCACGGCTGCCTGGCGGGCCAGCGTGATTCAGGCTGTCGAAGTGGCGGCGCGCAACGGGTTCGACCACCTCGTGTTGACCACCGGAGGGCGGTCCGAACAGTTCGCCATGCGCCTCTTCCCCCACCTTCCCGAGCTGGCCTTCGTGCAAATGAGCGTCTTCACCGGCGATGCCCTGAAAGCGTGTCTGCGGGAGCGTGTTCCCCGCGTCACCCTTGTTGGCATGATCGGCAAGCTCATCAAAACTGCCCAAGGACACCTGACCACCCACGTGGCGGGCAATCAGGTTGACTTCACCTTTCTGGCCAACGTGTGTCGTGAGGTTGGGGCGCCGGCCGACTTCGTCAACGCCGTAGCCAAGGCCAACACCGGCCGCCACGTCCTGGAGCTCTGCCAAGCGGTGGGGTTCATGGCTCCCATCGTCCGCGTGGTGGAGTTGGCCGCCAACACCTGTGCCGACTTCGTGGCCGAACGGGGAGGGACAATGCGCCTGGATCTCGTGCTGGTGGACTTCGACGGCACCCCGCTGGCCCGCGCCTGTCGCCGGGTGACGGCGCGCAGGCTCCCCCCTCCCCCTGACGGGCGCGCGCTCGTGGAACGCCTGGCCAGCGGCGAGGAGCACGTGGAGGAGCACACATGAAGGCCAATACGTCACCTGTGCTCGTGGTGGGCGTAACCGAGGCCGGCCCATCCGGGCTGCCTCCCCACCTGGTGCGCCGCGTTCACCAGGCCGACCTGCTTGTGGGAGGAGCACGTCACTTGGCCATGTTCCCCGAGGCCGGCCGGGAACGGATCCCGTTCACCACGAACGTGGCCGAAGTGGTCGAGCGCTTACGCCGTGCTCTGGAGCAGGGCGAACGGGCTGTCGTGCTCGCCTCTGGCGACCCCCTCTGCTACGGCATCGGGGCCACCCTGCGCCGCTACTTGGCCCCAGAGGAACTCGAAATCATCCCGGCCCCCTCTGCCTTTCAACTGGCCTTCGCCGCCCTGGCCGAGCCCTGGCACGACGCCGTGCTGCTCAGCGCCCACGGTCGCCCTCTGGAGGACGTGGTGGCCCGCCTGCGGGCCGCCCGCGTGGGCGCCGTGCTCACCGACGCCGCCAACACGCCTGCGGTCATTGCCCGTGCCCTCGTGGCCGCCGGCGTGGCCCCTGAAACCCGGTGCGCCGTCTGCGAGCGCTTGGGGGGACCACGTCAGCGCGTGGTGCGGGGCACCCTGGCCGAGGTGGCGGCGGGCACCTTCGACCCCTTGAACGTCTTCGTGGTCTGGCCGGAGATCCCCCTGCGCCGCTGGCACACCCCTCTGCCCGACGGGGCGTTCGTCACCGTGGGAGGACAGTTCACCAAGCGCGAGGTGCGCGCCCTGGCCGTGGCCGCCCTCGACCTGCGGCCCGGCGAGGTGCTGTGGGACATCGGCGCGGGCAGCGGCGCGGTGAGCCTTGAAGCTGCCTACCGCCATCCGGATGTTGCCATCTACGCCGTGGAGCGGCGGCCTGAGCTGGTTGCCTGTGCACACCAGAATCTGGCACGCTTTCCCGCCCCCAACGTGCAGCTCGTGGCCGGCGAGGCACCTCATGCGTGCACGTCCTGGCCTGATCCGGACGCCATCTTCCTGGGCGGGACCGGAGGACGTCTGGAAGAGCTTGTCACGTGGGCCCGCCGGCGCCTGCGGCCGGCAGGCCGGCTGGTCGTCAACCTCGTGGTGGTGGAACACGTGGTGCGCCTGCGCCGGCTCCTGCCCGACGCCGACATCGTCCAAGTTGCCGTAAGCCGTGGGGTGGACATCAGAGGCCACCTGCGCTTCCAGGCATTGAACCCTGTCTTCATCGTCACGTGGCGCAAAACCACCCGGGGCGCGCCGGACCCATCCGGAGGAGAAGCATGTCTGAGGCACTGCACCTCACCGCTGTAGGGGTGGGCCCCGGTGATCCGGAGTGGATCACTGTCAAGGGCCAGCGCGTGCTCGCCGAGGCCGACGTCATCTTCGCCCCGTGTAGCGAGACGGCGGACGAAAGCGTGGCCCTGCGCATTGCCCGCCCCTGGCTGCGGCCAGGCCGGCGCGTGGAGCTCCTGCCCCTGCCCATGACCCGCGACCGCACTCGCCTGGAACCGGCTTGGCGGGCCACCGCAGCGAAAGTGGCCGCCGTCCTCCAGGAGATTGCGGCCCAACGAGGAGCGGCCCACGGCGCCTACATCGTGTTGGGCGACCCCCTCTTCTACGGCACCTTCGCCCACATCTGGCAGGTGTTGGCTGCCCGGCACCCTGCTGTTCAGGTGGACGTTGTGCCGGGCGTGCCCGCCTTCGTGGCCGCGGCCGCGCGGGCCGGCCTGCCCTTGGCCACAACCTCCCAGCGAGTGGCCATTGTGCCGGCCACATATGAGGCCGACGATCAAGAGTTGGCCGGGCTGATCACCGCCTTTGACACCGTCGTGTTGCTCAAAGTGGGGCGGGTGCTGGGGCGCGTGCGTTCGGTGTTGGCCCGGCTGGGCGTCGTGGACCGGGCCCTCTACGCCGCCCACGTGGGCCTGCCCGAGGAGCGCGTGGTCCACGGCCTTGCGGCAATACAGGCCGAGGAGGCCCCCTACCTCTCCTTGCTCATCGTTCGCCGGGAGGAGCACCCATGAAGCCTGGCACCGTCTACGTCGTGGGCGCCGGGCCAGGCGCGCCGGACCTCATCACCCGGCGCGGCCAACGCCTGCTCGAGCGCGCTGACCTGGTAATCTACGCCGACAGCCTGGTGGACGATCGCCTCGTCGCCCCAGCGCGAGCGCGAGGGGCCCGCGTGGTGGGATCCTCCGGCCTCACCTTAGAGGAAATCGTGGAGCTGATGGCCACAGCTTCTCAGGAGGGGCAGGTGGTGGTCCGCCTGCACAGCGGCGATCCCTCCATATACGGTGCCGTGCACGAGCAACTTGTCCGCCTGGAGGCAGAGGGCATACCGTGGGAGATCGTTCCTGGCGTGCCCTCGTTTGCGGCCGCGGCTGCCCGGCTGGGCGTGGAACTCACCGTGCCCGGCGTGGCCCAAACCATCATCTTGACCCGCACAGCCGGCCGCACCCCCATGCCGGGGGGGGAGAGCGCCTGGCCGACTTGGCCGCCCACGGGGCCACGCTGGCCATCCACTTGAGCATCGCCCGCGTGCGCCGTGTGGTAGACGCCTTGCTGGAGGGCGGCTATCCCCCCCGACACCCCTGTGGCCGTGCTCTACAAAGTCACCTGGCCCGATGAGCGCGTGTTGACGGGCACGCTGGCCACCATTGCCGGTCAGGTTCGAGCCGCCGGCATGACCCGCCACGCCCTTATCCTGGTGGGGCCGGCACTGGTCGCCCGTCATTCAGCGCCGACGGCCCGCAGCCATCTCTACAATCCGACTCACGCCCACCGCTTCCGCCCGGCTCGCACAGCCCAGCCCGATCAACCGGAACGGAGGAGAGTGCCAACGCCGTCGGTCGTCATCGCCGTGACGCGACAGGGAGCCCAGCTCGCCCGTCGCCTGGCCAGAACACTTGGGGCTGACGTGCGCGTGCCACGCCCCTTTGCGGACAGTGCCGACCACCTCACATACGAGGGGTCGGTGGTCGCCGAAATCCGGCGATGTTGGCCACGCTACAGCGCGCTTGTGCTGGTCATGGCCACCGGCATTGCAGTGCGCGCAGTCGCGCCTTTACTCCGCCACAAAGCCGAGGATCCGGCCGTGATTTGCCTGGACGAGGCCGGCCAATACGTGATTCCCCTCCTTGGAGGCCATGCGCGGAACGCCAACGAGCTGGCCCACCACATCGCTGCCTTCACCGGCGGCGTGGCGGCCATCACCACGGCCAGCGACGTGCAGGGGCGGCCAGCCCTGGACCTGGTGGCCGGCCAGATGGGGTGGCGCCTGGCTCCCGGGAGCCAGCTCACCGCCGCCATGGCAGCCCTGGTGAACGGCGAGCCCCTGGGGCTCTTCGTGGACCCGCTCCTCCCCGAGCGGGTACGCGCCCACGCCGTGAGCTGCCTCGACGATCCCGCCATTGAGCGCGTGGCACATGAGGAGGAGCTCGTTGCCAAGCCGTGGGCAGCCTGCGTGGCCGTGACGCCCCGCCGACTCGTGCTCACGGACGGGCGGCCACAGGTCGTCTACCACCCGCCCGTGCTCTGGGTGGGCGTGGGATGTCGGCGGGGCGTTGCCGTCGATGAAGTGGTGGGCGCTGTGGAACACGTGCTCGACCGGGCGGGCTTGGCCGGGGAAAGTGTGGCCGCCCTGGTGACTGCCGAGGCCAAACAGGACGAGCCCGCGCTGCTTGAGGCCGCCAGCCGGCTTGGCGTGCCCCTGTGCGTCGTGCCCCACCGCCAACTGCGCCGCGTGCCGGCCGATGCGGTGAGCCCCAGCGCCGCCCGACAACACCTGGGGTTGCCCGGCGTGGCCGAGCCCGCCGCCCTGGTGGCCTCGGGAGGAAACGTGATGGTGCCCAAGCACCGCGTGGGCCGGTGCACTGTGGCTGTTGCCATCGGGGAGGGTTCCCATGAGTACGAATACAGGCCTACTCTCGTTGATTAGCCTTGGGCCAGGTCACCCGGACTACATGATTCCGGCTGCCCGTCTGGCCCTTGAAACCAGCGAGGTCGTGGTGGGCTATCGCCGCTACGTAGACCTGGCCCGCACGCTCCTGCGCCCCCATCAGGAGGTGCGCCCTTGGCCCATCGGCACAGAACTGGCGCGGGCTGAGGATGCGGTCAACCTGGCCACGGCCGGACGCCATGTGGCCCTCGTCAGCAGCGGGGACGTGGGCGTGTACGGCATGGCCGCCCCCCTGTTTGACATCCTGCGCCGGCGTGGCTGGGACGGTGCTCACCCTGAAGTCGCCGTGTACCCCGGTGTGACCGCCATGCAGGCCGCCGCTGCCCGCCTGGGGGCACCCTTGGGCCACGATTTCTGTGCCATCAGCCTGAGCGACCTGCTCACGCCCTGGCCCGTGATCGAACGACGGCTGGTGGCAGCCGCATGGGGTGACTTCGTGATCGCTCTCTACAACCCGCGCAGTCACAAACGTTCTGATCACTTGGAACAGGCCCTCCACATCCTGCGGCGCTACCGCCGCCCGGAGACACCCGTTGCCTTTGCCCGCAACCTCATGCGACCTGATGAACAGGTTCACTTGACCACCCTGGCCGAAGCGGATCCGTCCCAAGCGGACATGTTGACGCTCGTGATCGTGGGCAACAGCGAAAGCTACACCCTGGCCGGCCGGATGGTGACGCCGCGCGGCTACACCCGTGCAGAGGAGGAGCAGACAGCCCGACCACCCCGAAAGCCGCCCGATATCCACACCGTCTACCCGGTGGTGCTCACGGACGTGGTCGGCGCCCGTGCGGTGGTGGTCGGAGGAGGGCGCGTGGCCGAGCGCAAGGTGCGTGGCCTGCTCACCGTGGGCGCCCGCGTGCGTGTCATCAGCCCAGAGGCCACCGGAGCGATCCGACAGTGGGCACTTGAGGGCCGTCTGGACTGGGAGCCGCGTCCATATCGGGTCGGTGACGTGCTGGGGGCTCGTCTGGTCTTCGCGGCCACCGACGTTCGGGCCGTCAACGCCCAAGTGGCCCGTGAGGCCGATGAGCTGGGCGTGCTCTGCAACGTGGCCGACGCCCCTCACGAGGGCACCTTCCACCTGCCTGCCGTCCACCGGGGCGAGGGGGTGGTGGTGGCCGTGAGCACAGCCGGCGCCGACCCCGCCCGTGCCCGAGATCTGCGTGATCACTTGGCGGAGGTGCTGTCGTGAGAGAAGAACGGCCTGTGCGGCCGGGCACCGTCTACATCGTGGGCGCTGGCCCGGGGGCCCCGGACCTCATTACTGTGCGAGGGCTCCAGGTACTCCGTCAGGCTGACGTTGTGCTTCACGATCGTCTCGTCCCCCGAGCGCTCTTGGACGAGGTTCCCGTCCACGCGAAATTGCTCTTCGTGGGCAAGGAGGCGGGCCACCACGCAATGCCCCAGCCCACCATCAACGCCCTTCTCGTCCAGCACGCACGCGCCGGGCGTGTGGTGGTGCGCCTCAAGGGCGGTGACCCCTTCGTCTTCGGCCGGGGCGCTGAGGAGGCATTGGCCTTGGCCGAAGCCGGGGTGCCCTTCGAGATCGTGCCCGGCGTCACCTCCGCCGTGGCCGTTCCGGCACTGGCCGGCGTGCCCGTGACCCACCGGGGCGTGGCCTCGGCCTTCGCCGTGGTGACCGGCCATCAGCTCAACGGCGACGCCGACTGGGACGCCCTGGCCCGCGTGCCCACCTTAGTGGTGCTCATGGTGCTGGCCCGCCTGGAGCACGTCTGCCGGGCGCTTGTCAGGGTAGGGCGTTCCCCCTGCACGCCGGCTATGCTCGTCAGCCGGGGGACCACGCCGGACCAACAGGCCATCATAGGGACTTTGGAAACACTGCCCCGCCTTGTGCGGACAGCATCTCCACCTACGCCCGCCCTGCTCGTGGTGGGCGAGGTTGTCACCTTGGCCGCGGCATTAACCAACACGCCCAACGACGCACACCTCATGACAGGTGAGCCTCCCGGCGGGCGAACGGTTTCAAACGCTGTGGATGCAACAGGGTAAGTTAAGGAGGAAAAGGTATGGATCAAGTGACAACCGGACTCGGCGTTGCACACCGCCACGCTGTCGGCACGTTGACTTGGGCCCAGAGCAACGTCGCCCTCCTTCAGGTGGGCTTGGTGCTCGTGACCGCTGCCCTGGTGCTGTGGGCCATCTTGTTCAGCAACTACCCACTAGTCCACGACACCTTCCACGAACTGCGCCACAGCCTCTACTTCGTGCCATGCCACTGATTAGGAGGTGAAGTACAAGCAACCCCTCCAGCAGGAGCAGACCGTTCGCCCGTCCGGCGGCAACGCCCACCGGCCTCCGGTGCCGGTGGGCGCCCTTGCCAACAGAACACTGTCAACATGCCGACACCGTGTGGAACAGGAGGCCATCATGCGACGCTTTCTCATCATCGGTACACTCCTTCTCTCCCTGCTCATGGGAAGCGTAGCAGTCGCCCAACAGGGAGGTGATGGACGGCCCGTCCGGGTTCTCGTCGAGACGGAGCCCCCGGCGAATGCCATTGTGCCCGATGAGACGCTGGTCACCACCCGGCTGCGCGTGCTCGATGCGGCCGGGAACCCGCTCCCTGGGGTGCGGGCGGCCGTCCACGTGGACACGCCACCTCGTCCGAACATCATCACCACGGATTTTCCTTTCGTCGAGGACACCACCCTGCTTGAACTTGAGACAACGTTACCCCAAGGCGAGCTCACCTTTCAAGCTCTCTATCCTATCCGGGGCACATACACCTTCCGGACCCGCGTTACCCTGCCCGACGGCCAAGTCGTCGAAGCCCGGCCGACTCTCTCCTTGCGCGAGAACCCCGACGAGGTGCGCAACATCCTCGTGCTGGTGGGTCTCCTCTTCGCCTTCGGTCTCCTCTCCGGCCTCATCATTCGTCTCACCGGGCGACCAGGCGCGGCAACAGTGACAACCCTCGTCGTCCTCATGCTCGCCGGCCGCACGGTGTGGGCCCACGGGCCCTCTGGCGAGACCACATCACGCCAGGATGAGCCGGTCACCGTCGTCCGCGAGGCCAATGGGCTGCGCGTCACCGCCACCGTGGCCCCCGGCAGCGGAGCTGTGGGGCGCCTGAACACCATCACCCTGCGCGCAACTGTGGACAACGGCACGCCGGCGCGAGGAAGCGTGAGCGTGGACGCCATCCACCTGGAGGACAACGTGCCCATCTACCGGTTTGTGCTGCCCTTGGAAGCGGATGGCACCGCTCAGGTGGCCGCTCAGCTCTTCGACGGCACCGATCACGAGCTGCGTTTCACCCTGCGCACAGACGATGGCCGCACAGTGGCCTGGAAGATTCCCGTGGCCGTTGAGGGGTTTGCTCCTCCCCTGACCGTCAAGCTGCGCTCGCTGGGCCTGCTCATGATCCCTGTGGTCGTGGGCTTGGCCGTGGGCCTCCGGGCAGGACATTCCATCACGGCCGGGCGCCGGCAGCCGGCTCTGGGCGCGAGATGAACGGCCGGGTGATCTCCGAGAGCACCCGTGTGCTCGGGACCACGAGCTCTTAGGAGCACCAAGGCAGAAAGGGGAAAAGCGATGGGAATGCGAACAGGGCGTCAGAAAAAAAGGGCTTGTTATCGTCAACACGGGGCACGGCAAGGGGAAGACAACAGCGGCCCTGGGACTTCTATTGCGGGCTTGGGGACGTGGCATGGCTGTCTGCGTGATCCAGTTCATTAAGCACGAGGGGGGAAGCTGGGGCGAGGTGAAAGCCGCGAAAAAGCTTGGCATCGAGTGGCACAAAATGGGCGACGGCTTCACCTGGATGTCCAAGGACATGGATGAGACGGTCGCCAAGGCACACCACGGTTGGAAGCTGGCCCAGGAGAAGATCGCCGGCGGCGAGTACGATGTGGTACTCCTCGATGAGTTTACCTACCCCTTGAAATACGGTTGGCTCAACGTGCAAGAGGTGATCGCTTGGCTGCGCGACCACAAGCCCCCGATGACCCACGTGATCATCACCGGGCGCGACGCGCCGCCGGAGCTCGTCGAGTTTGCCGACCTGGTGACCGAGATGCACAAGGTCAAACATCCATTTGACCAGGGCATTCGCGCTCAACCCGGCATTGAATTCTGAACAAGCACCATGATTACGCGCGCCGACGCCACACGTACACGCATGAACCGCGCCATCACCGAGGTGTGTACGTGCCTACCGGCCACCTGTGGTGAGCTGGTCCAAGGGTTGCTGGACGGTGAGCTCTGTCTGGTCTCCTGCCCCATTGGGTGGTACGGTCACGTGACCGTGCGTGTGTGGGAGGCAGAAGAAGCCACCTGGACCATACCACCCGACTGTGTCAAAGCAGGCCGCGCCCTGCGCGTGGCCGTGGATGCAGTGGGCGGCGGGCACCTCAGCGGAGAGGTGGAAATTCACTCGTCCGTGCCACGGGGCCGGGGATACGGCTCCAGCACCGTGGACGTGGCCGGCACGATCTGGGGCACTGTGGAGGCTGTGACCGGTCGCCCGCCCGATCCCGCCACCGTTGGCCGGCTGGCTGTGCGCGTAGAACCCACCGACAGCACCTTCGTGCCGGGTTTGGCCCTCTTCGCCCACCGCACGGCTGCCCTCCTCGAGTCTTGGGGAACCCCTCCGCCGCTGGTCGTCATCGTGCTCGATCCCGGCGGCGAGGTGAACACCGAGGCGTTCAACCGGGCCGTGGCCATCGACCGGCTGAGGCAGTTGGCCCCCCTCCACCGCGAGGCGTTCGCCCTCCTGCGCGATGGCGTGGCCCGGCAGGACGTGGAGGCCATCGGCAAGGCAGCCACCCTCAGCGCCAAGGCTCATCAGGCCGTGCTGCCCAGCCCGCTCGTGGACCGAGCCCTCGCGCTAGCCGAGATGGTAAGAGCCCCGGGCATCTGCCGGGCACACAGCGGGACCTTGGTGGGCCTGCTGTGGAGCGCGAGTGCCGGCCATGCCGACGAGGTGGCCGCGTGGGTGGCCTCCCGCCTGGCCGGACGGGTGCGCGTTCACCTTGTGCCCCTCGTGGGCGGAGGTCCACGGACTGCCCATGACATCAGGGAGGCAACATGGTGCCCACATTGGTAATTGCCGGCACCCACAGCGGCGTGGGCAAGACGACAGTGACCACCGGGCTCATCGCCGCCTGGCGGGCGCAGGGTCTCGTTGTACAGCCTTTCAAAGTCGGGCCGGATTACATTGATCCCACCTATCACCAGCTCGCGGCCGGCCGCCCAGGCCGCACCCTCGATGCCTGGATGGTCCCTCCAGGGCGTTTGCCGGCTCTCGTCACCCAGGCGGCTCGCGGCGCCGACGTGGTGGTCGTGGAAGGGGTCATGGGGGCATACGACGGTTTCGGCTACGATGACGAGCTCGGCAGCACGGCCCACGTGGCCAAGGTCCTCGGCGCGCCCGTGGTGGTGGTGCTCGACGCGCGGGCCATGGCCCGCAGCGCCGGCGCTGTGGCCTTGGGCTACTGCACCTTCGACCCAGAGCTCGACGTGGCCGGCTTCATTGTTAACCGTGTGGCCGGTGAGGCTCACGGGCGCGGGGTGGCACAGGCTGTGGAAGCGGCGACGGGCCTGCCCGTCTTCGGCTGGATCCCCCGGAACGAGGCCCTACACGTCCCCGAGCGCCATTTGGGCTTGGTGCCCACAGCGGAGCCAGGACGGTGGGCGCACTTTGTGCGGGCCGCCGCAGGGGCAATCGCCCACCATGTGGACCTGGAGCGCCTGCTGGCCACGGCCCGGCGGGCTGCCTTGCCGACGTCGGCTCCCCTGCCGGAGCTGGAGCCCGTGGCCGGCGAACCGGTGGTTGCCGTGGCCCGCGATGAGGCCTTCTCCTTCCTCTACCCCGACAATTTGGACCTGTTGCGCGCGGCCGGGGCCCGCCTGGCCTTCTTCAGCCCCTTGCGAGATCAGACGTTGCCCCCCGGCACAAGTGCAGTGGTGTTGAGCGGCGGGTTTCCGGAAGTCTACGCCAAGGAGCTGTCGGCCAACACGGCCATGCGAGAGGCAATCCGTGGGGCCTGTGAGCACGGTCTACCAGTGTACGCCGAATGTGGTGGGCTCATGTACTTGACTGAAGCCATTGTGGATGTGGAAGGCAAGCGCCACCCGATGGCGGGCGTGCTTCCCGGCCATTCGGTGATGACAGGTCGTCTCACCCTAGGGTACCGTCTGGCCGAGGCAGTCCACACGGGCTGGCTGTTCAGAGGTGGTGAACGTGTTCGGGGCCATGAGTTCCACTATTCGGCCTGGGAAGATCGACCGGCCACCCTGCCGCCAGCGTACTGGCTTCTCCCGCGCGATCACCAGGGCACCCCCCACCCCGAGGGCGCTCACGTCCGCAACGTGTGGGCCTCGTATGTCCACCTCCACTTCTGGACGAAACCGGAACTGGCCCGTCGGCTTGTGGCCGCAGCAGCCCGCTCGTCGGGCCGGTGACTGCTGGGAGGAAAGACCGTGACGGCGCGCGTGCTCATGGTTCAGGGCACAGCCTCCTCCGTCGGCAAAAGCTGGTTGGTGGCCGCACTGTGTCGCATCCTGGCCCGCCGGGGCGTGCGCGTGGCCCCCTTCAAGGCCCAGAACATGTCCAACAACGCGGCCGTCTGCCCTGACGGCGCCGAAATCGGCCGCGCCCAAGCTCTCCAGGCGCGCGCGGCCGGCCTGGCCCCGTGTGCTGAGATGAACCCCATCCTCCTCAAGCCCGAGGCCGACAGCCGCTCCCAAGTGGTGGTGATGGGCCACGTCTGGCAAACGTTGCCCGCCGGCGACTACTACCGGCACAAGCGCGCCCTCTGGCCTGTGGTCACCGCTGCCCTTGACCGGCTCCGTGCCCGGTACGACGTGGTTGTCATCGAGGGCGCCGGCAGCCCGGCCGAGCTCAACTTGCGGGCAGGTGACATTGTGAACATGGCCGTGGCCCGCTACGCCAATGCGCCTGTGCTCCTGGTGGGCGACATCGATCGGGGCGGCATTTTCGCCCAACTGTTGGGCACGCTCTGGCTGCTCCCCCCAGAGGAACAAGCCCTCGTCCGGGGTCTGGTGGTCAACAAATTCCGCGGAGATCCCGCCCTCTTCGACGATGGCGTGCGCATTTTGGAGGCACGAAGTGGGCGACCCGTGCTGGGCGTGATGCCCTACGTGCCCGACCTCGTTCTGCCCGAGGAGGACGCGGCCACCGTGCCCACGTCGTCTGGCCGGAAGCACGTGACCAACCTGGACATCGCTGTGGTGCGCTTCCCGCGCATGGCCAACTTCGACGACGTGGACCCTTTCAGGGCCGAGCCCGGCGTGCGTCTCCGATTCGTGAGCTGCGTCGCCGATCTGGGCCGTCCAGATGCCGTGATCTTGCCGGGATCCAAGAGCACCGTGGCCGACCTCCGGTGGCTGCGGGACGTGGGCCTCGCCGAGGCGATCTGTGCCCTGGCTGAGGGGGGCACGGCCGTGGTGGGGCTCTGTGGCGGATATCAAATGTTGGGCCAAGCCATTTATGACCCGGGGCACGTGGAGTCTGACGAGGAACGGGTGGCCGGGTTGGGCCTCCTGCCCGTGGAGACCACCTTTGTGGCCCAGAAGGCCACGTGCCAAGTGTCGGCTCGCCTGCTGGACGGGCCGGATTGGCTCACCCCTGTGGCCGGGCACAGGGTGCAGGGATACGAAATTCACATGGGGCGAACCCGTAGCCCCACCCCCTGGCTGGAGATCGTCCGGCGCAATGGTCGGCCCGTGCGGGTGTTGGACGGCGCCATGAGCGCCAACGGCCGCGTGTGGGGGTGCTACGTTCACGGCATCTTCGCCAACGATGCCTTCCGACGCGCGTGGATGCAGAGCCTGCGGCCAACCAAAACATGGCATGCTCCTGTCAAGGCCGAGTCCACACTGGAGCGCGCTCTGGACACACTCGCCCAGGTCGTGGAGACCGCGCTCGACATGAGCGTGGTGAGCGCCCTGACCGGCGTGCAGATCGCCTAACGAGCCATCACAGTGGTACGTGTTGAAACCGCTCCTGTGTGCTCCGTGGAACCGCTCGCTTCCCATGCGGTTCACTGTGGCTCAACGTGAAGCCAGAGGAGGATACGACATGTTGACGCTCATCCTGGGCGGAGCCCGCAGCGGCAAGAGCGCCTTTGCCGAGCAACAAGCCCTCGAAGTGGGAGGCGACGCCGTGCTCTTCGTCGCCACGGCCGAAGCGGGCGATCAGGAGATGCGCCGGCGCATCGACCGACACCGTCGGAGCCGACCGGCAACCTGGCAGACGATCGAGGCCCCTCGCCGGGTGGGTGAGATCTTGCGCCGGCATGGTTCCGGCGCCCAAGCCGTTATCGTGGATTGCCTTACCCTCCTCGTGGCCAACGTGCTGAACGGGTGGAAGGACCCGTGGGCCCCAGAGGTGGCTGAGGCTGTTCGCGACGAGGTGGGCGATTTGGTCACGGCTGCCCGTGCCCTGAAGACCCATGTCTTCGTGGTCTCCAACGAAGTGGGCATGGGCCTGGTGCCCCCCTCGCCCCTTGGCCGCGCGTACCGCGACCTCCTGGGCGAGGCCAATCGCCGCTTGGCCGCTGCTGCCGATGCGGTCTACCTGCTTGTAGCCGGCATTCCCGTACGCGTGAAGTGAGCAAGGGAGGAGAACGTGAACCCATCCTTTCCTCGACTCGTTTCCCTGGAGCCAAGCATAACCGCCACGCTGCTCGCCTTGAACCGCCACCACCTGCTGGTCGCCGGCAGCGAACACGACCGACGCCTACTGGGCGACCAGGTGGCTCACCTTCCTGTGGTTCCCTCCACGTGGGCCGTGCGCGCTGCCGACGTGCTCCAGTTCCACCCCGACCTGGTCATTGCCTCCGTGCCCTTCCGCGAGCAGAGCTTGGCCGAACTGCTCAAGGCCGGCCTGCACGTGTTGAGCCTCTACCCACGCGATCTGGCCAGCGTGTACCAGACTATCCGCCTCCTCGCCGCCCTCACCGACGCCCGGAAGGCCGGAGAGCAGATCGTGGCCGACATGCAGGCGACTTTCGAACATCTCCGAACGCTCACCGCTCACCGTCCGCCCACGCGCGTCTACGTGGAAACGTGGCCTCGTCCCCTCATAAGCGCTCCCCTCTGGGTGGCCGAGCTTGTGGAAATCGTTGGGGGGCGCTTCGTGCCACCGGGGCCTGGTCGCCAGGTCACCGAAGACGAAGTGATCACGGCCGACCCGGAAGTCATCGTGGTGGCCTGGCCGGGTGTGGACAACCCGCCCCTGGAGCGTGTCTACGCCCGGCCCGGCTGGGAAGACGTGGCTGCTATCCGCAATCGCCGAGTTGTGGCCGTAAACGAGATCGTGCTGAACGCCCCTGGCCCGAACCTGGTTCACGCGGCCCACCTGCTGGCCGACGTGATCGCGCCGGAGGAAGGATCAGACATCGAGAAGATACATCACACATGAGGAGGTGCCTTATGTCCCTTGAATCCCTGATTGCCCGCATCGGTGGCTTGGACGCTTCGGCCATGGCTGCAGCACGGGCACGCCAGGACACGCTCACCAAACCACCGGGGAGTCTGGGCCGCCTGGAACATCTGTCCACCCTGGTGGCCGGCATCACCGGCCACGTGAGGCCTCGCCTCCACCACAAGGTGATCGTCACCATGGCCGGGGACCACGGCGTGGTGGCGGAGGGGGTGAGTGCCTATCCTCAAGAAGTAACTGCTCAGATGGTCCTCAACTTCCTTCGGGGTGGAGCGGCCATCAACGTCCTCGCACGCCACGTGGGTGCCCGTGTCGTCGTCGTGGACATGGGCGTGGCTACCGACCTGGACGACGTGGACGGGCTCGTGCACTGCAAGGTGGGACACGGCACAGCGAACATTGCTCGAGGGCCAGCCATGAGCCGCGAGCAAGCCGAGCAGGCCCTGCTTGCAGGTGCCGCCGTAGTGGAGACCGAAGCAGACACAGGGCTCGACATCTTGGGCGTAGGCGAGATGGGCATTGGCAACACCACGCCCGCGGCCGCTGTGGCCGCGGCCATCACCGGGCGCCCGCCGGGCGAGATTGTGGGGCGCGGCACCGGCGTGGACGATGCGACCTTGGCGCGCAAGGTGGCCGCTGTTCAACGGGCTCTGGCCGTGAACCGCCCTGATCCGTACGATGGCTTGGACGTGCTCACCAAGGTGGGCGGTTTTGAGATCGGCGGCATGGCCGGCGCCATGTTGGCAGCCGCGGCACGTCGAGTGCCCGTAGTGGTGGATGGCTTCATTTCAACGGCCGCCGCCTTGATCGCCGTGACGCTGGCCCCTCAGGTGCGTCCCTTCCTGATCGCCTCCCACCGCTCCCGGGAAAAAGGGCATCATATCATGCTCGACTGGCTAGGCGCGGAACCAGTGTTGGACTTGGAGATGCGCTTGGGTGAGGGCACCGGATCAGCACTGGCCATTGGCGTGATCGAGGCCGCCTGTCAAGTGCTCGACGAAATGGCCACCTTCGCGGAGGCAGGCGTGTCGGAGAAGCAAGACGAGGGGTGAGAACCGGAAAATCGAGAGACGATGTCCGGCCATCGACGTCTCTCGCGAGGATACGCGCGTTCAGCGTTTGCCATCTAGGGGTGGGCATTCTGCGTCTCTCGTTTCGTGAGGACTGGCAGTCGCTCAGGAGGAGGTCCCAACCTGCACGGGTGAAAAGAGTTGAGCATCCTGCTCCAATCGCCGGCGGGAAATATTCGGGGTCGATCTCGAACCCGATGCTGTGGCGGCCCCAACGGCTGGCCGCCACGTTCGTGGTGCCCGTGCCCATGAACGGGTCGAGCACAACGTCGCCGATGAAGCTGAACATGCGCACCAACCGCTCGGCCAGTTCCAGTGGGAAGGGGGCCGGGTGTTCCCGCGTTGAGGCGCCTGGGAATTGCCAGCCGCTATCTGCTATCTGCCAGCGGCTAACCGCTCCACCACCCCCACCCTCGCCCACACCTCGCCGATTACCCCCAGCTTCCCCAACACCGGCGCGAACGCCCGGACATGCTACCCACACCTCCGCCCGCCCCCGCTCCTGGGCCCACCGGAACGCCTCCGCCGTCCGGCGGGCGACTTCCAATCCCCGCCCCGCGTCACCTGGGCTAGGGCCTCGGCCACCGCCGCCAAGGCCTCGGCGCGGGGCCTTTCCCACTCGATGGCCTGGGCGGCCTGGAGGGCCTGGCGCAGGGCGCTGCGGGCTTGTGTCACTTCACCGCGTTCCCGGAGGTGTTCGGCGACGCGGTGGTAGGCGTCGGCCTGCTGCTCGGGGGCGATGGTGGGGGCCGCGTAGCACAGGGCCCGCTTCCCCCCGCCCAAAAGGACCATGGCCTCCAGGGCTGCGACGGGCACGTTGGTGGCCCGGGTGCGCACGGTAGCGTAGAGGAGGCTGCAGGCCACCACGTGGGGCAGGGCGTGCAGGTCCCCGTGCTCCAGCTCCAGCGGTGTCGGAGAAATCGTAAATGGAGTGCTTCAGGTCGGGGTAATGGGGCAGGACGGTGTTGTAGACCACGTTGTGGCAGCCGGGCATGAGGACACTGCCCCATACACTGCCCTGGATCTCGATGCCCGCGTCGCGCAGCGCGGCGGACACGTTGTCCAGGGTGTTCTTCAGGAATTCCTGGAGCGCTTCTGTGTTCGCCGCGATGTGCTCCAACGCCCGGCTGTCGAACACAGGCCGCAGCGCGTCTTGGTTCCCCAACTCCTGCTCCGGGTCACGCCGGAAGCCGGCCAAGGCGTGGACCACCTTGTCCTGGTAGTACGCTCCCACGTGGGGCAATTGCTCGGCCCAGGCATGGGCCAGCGCGTCCGGGTCGGGCGCGTCGTGGCGGGTGAGGAGTTTGGCCAGTTCTGTGACCACATCCCCCCGGGTGAGGAAGGCCTCGTCGCAGAAGGCAGCGGCCCACGGGGGTAGCGGCGGGCGAAGGCAGTGTAGGCGCGGGCCAGGGCCGTCTGGAAGGCCAGACGGACGAGGCCCCGGCCAGCTATGGCTTAAGCCGCGCTTCGGCCTCGGCCAGCAAACGGGCAAGGACTCGGTCGGTCACCTTGCTGATCACGTAGTCTAGCGCTCGGCCACCAATGGGATCCGTCGTCTCCCTCCCCGTTGTCGGACAGGGCTGGCACGTTGGTCCACCTGTCGCGCAGTGAACAGGAGTAGGAGTTCAGGAGCCTGCCCCTTGTGCCTTATCCGCCCGCGACGACCGGCAAGAACCACCGGAACCATCCGAGCTCATCCGCGCCGATGTCGATGGTGCTTCCCAGCACGCGGGGGTCGCCGTCGAAGTCCACGCTGCCGCTCTCCGCCAGGAGGTGGCCCGCGTCAACGGCCGGTGAGCTGGGGCGCACGTGCAGGTCACCGACGTTGGGATCCACCAGAAGGGGGTCTTGGGCGTTCAGGCTGTGCGCGTCGTTCCCCGATCCACGCTGATAGGCGGCGAAGTCCAGGTAGGTTTGGCCTTTCCACTGCCAGCGCGGGGTGGTGGAGGTCGTGTAGAAGAGGTTGTAGTCCACCACGTTGTCCGCCATCACCGTGCTCCAGGCGCGAATGAGCCAGCCCGCGTCTCCCGCGTAGACGATGTTGTTCGCGATCAGGGTGTCGCGGGTGTCGTATTGGATGTACAGCTCGGCGCCCCAATCGTTGCTGGTGTTGTTGCGGTAGAAGGTGTTGTTGACCACAATGGCGTGCTCCGTGGCCCCGCCCCCTTCGTCGTAGCCGCCCATGGCGAGGCCAACCTCGGTGTTCTCGGAGATGAAGTTATTACGCACGATCACGTTGGCCGTGGCGCCCCCCGCATGTTCGCTGGCGATTTCCACGCCCACGTTGCAGCGGTGAGCGCGGTTGTTCTCGACGAGAATGTCCCGTCCGCCGTCCACGTAGATGCAGGCCGCGGAGCGGTCCGTGCCGTAGGCGGGGTTGCCGTAGCTGTCAACATTGTACACGTGATTGAAGGCGATGCGCCCGTTGCGGGCCCGGTCATTTGCCGGCGCGGTGCCCTCGAAGCCGATGGCGTCGATGCCGATGTTGTCCACGTCGTGGACGGTGTTGGCCGTCACCTCCCACCCTGCCACGTTGCCGTTGATGGCGATGGCCTCAGAGGCCCCCAGGCGCAAGTCGTACACCTCGTTGCCGTGGATGATGATGTCGTGGACGGGATCGCTGCCCGACGTGCCGTACACCGCGATGCCGTGCGCGTTCGTCCCCTCGGCCCAGGTGCCCAGGTGTTTGATGGCGTGAACGCGGTTCTCCCACAGCTCCACGTGGTGGGCCGTGCCCGCGATGAGGACGCCGATGGGCGTTCGGTCGCGCTCTGAGGTGCTGAAGTTGCGGACCTCGAAGCCCTGGAAGACGATGTGGGCCCGGTCCACAATGGAGACCATGGCGCTGTCCGCCTCGGGCACGGCGAGGCCGGCGCCGTCCAACACCGCTGTCTCGCCCGGATAGCTGCGGAAGACAATGGGGGCGTCAGCAGTGCCGGAGACGTTGACGCGCACGCGCTCGTTGTACACCCCGCCGCGCACGCAGACCACGTCGCCTGGCCGGGCGTTGTCCGCGGCCGCTTGCACTGTCTGCCACGGGGAGGAGGGGGCTGGTGCCGCTGTTGGCGTCGTCCCCGTCCGGCGCCACAAAGCGCGTACACGCTTGGGACGGCTGAGCACGCCGGGCGTGGCCCGTCGGCTCCCCGGGCGGAGTTGGGGCAAGGCGGAGACGCCCGCGGGCGGGCGTGGCAGGAGACGGGGAGAGCACAGCCGGGAAACGCGGTGGGGCGCTTCCGAGCTGCGCACACGCGGTTACCATGAGGAGAACCAGGGGAAACGCCCAACTCGCCAGCTTTCTCATACTACCACTCCCTCAACGCACGTGGCCATCCCCCGTGGGCATTGGAGGCAATTCGGCCTTTCACGGTCCCACGAGGCCGTCGCCCTGTGCCTCGGCGCGGAACTCATTCCTGTGGGGACAGCGCAACAGGCATTGTAGCGTAAAAAGGTCCCTTTTGGGGAGCCTGTGCTTGTCGGCTGTGGTTCACAGTTGATGAACATCTCCACCGCCTGCCCGCGGGCGCTCTGGGTTCACCCATTTGGGTGATTTTTCCCTGTTCCCCTTGACACTCGGCCCTTGCCTTTGGTATCATAGCTGGCGGCAACACGCATTCAACATGCATTTAAGTTGGTGAGGAGTTCAGGGATGTGGTGTGCGGTGTTCGTGCCCAAGAAGAAGGTGATGCACCACCCGGCTCACGGTCCGGTGAGCCCTGTTTGGGCATGACACCTTGGCGGAGCACACCCCAAACCGGCTGCCGGACCAAAGCAGCCGGTTTTTTGTTTGGGGAACAGGGGAGATGAACGTCCACCTTCACGCTACAGGCATTCCGCAGCCGGCGGGCCGGACCAAGAAAGCCAAGCAGATGAAGAAGACCATGTCGGACCTAGGGTCTGGTCCGTCGTGTGCGCCCTAGTACACCACGTGCCAGGAGAGCAACGACGAGCCGGGCCCTCAAACAGGCCCGGCTTTTTTGTGGCATCAGGGAAAACCTACATCAACACATCCGAAGGAGGGTACGATCATGAGCGCACCTGTGGCAACGTGTCCTGAATGTGCCGCTGACGTCCCATTTGATGGTGAAGTGCTCCTGCACGAAATCGTTCAATGTCCGGAGTGCGGCGTGGAGCTGGAAGTCGTCGGCCTGGACCCCGTCGTCCTTGACCTGGCGCCCGAAGTTGAGGAGGACTGGGGCGAGTAGACATGGGGGGAAGGCATTGCCCCACTGTCGGGGCGGTGAACGCCGGCTGCACGGGTGCCCGTGTGAGAACCTGCCATCGAGCCCACCCGTTGGCGGGCGCCCGAGCACCGGCCAACAGGACCGGTCAAACCCGTTCACAGGAGGTCACACCACCATGCGCATCGGCATTCTTATCGGCCGCGTCCGAGTGGAGGAGAAGCTGCTCATCGCCGAGCTCGAACGGCGTGGCATCGAGTACGACCTCATCTACGACAGCCGAGTAACGTTCGACGTGGAACGAGGTGAGTGCTGGCAGGGCCTCGACGTGATTCTCGAGCGGTGTATTAGCCACTCAAGGGCCCTCGCAGCCTTGGCTGTGTTCGAGCGCTTTGGCATCCCTTGCGTCAACCGGTTGGAGGTGGGGCGTATCTGTGGAGATAAAATTCTCACTTCGTTGGCCTTGGCCCGCGCCGGCGTGCCCCAACCTCGCGTGCGCGTGGCCTTCACACCTGAATCGGCCCTTCAGGCCATTGAGGAGTTGGGGTACCCGGTGGTGCTCAAGCCGGCCACAGGCTCCTGGGGACGGCTGATGGCCCGCGTGTCCGACCGCTACACGGCTGAAGCCATCCTGGAACACAAGAGCACCTTGGGAGGCGTTCAACACTCCATCTTTTACATCCAGGAATACGTGGACAAGCCGGGGCGGGATATCCGTGCCTTTGTGGTCGGCGACGAGACTATCTGTGCCATTGAGCGCCGCTCCGAGCACTGGATCACCAACACAGCCCGGGGAGGCCAGGCGGCCAATTTCCCCGTCACCGATGAGCTCAACGCCATTTGCGTGCAGGCGGCCCAGGCCGTTGGGGGAGGGGTGCTAGCCGTTGACATCTTCGAGAGTGACCGCGGACTCCTAGTCAACGAGGTCAACTACACCATGGAGTTCCGCAACTCCATCGCCCCAACAGGCGTGGACATCCCGGCCCGCATCGTGGATTACGTGGTCCACGTCGCCGAGGGGCGGCGTGAGCCTCTCCCCACCCCTGCAGTGGAGGCGGACCCATGTTGACGGCAGCCGTGGTGGGTGCTTCCGGGTACGTGGGCGGAGAGCTCGTGCGCTTGTTGCTGGGGCACCCCCACGTCGAGCTGACCCAGGTTACCTCGGAGCGCCTGGTCGGGCGTTACGTCCACAGTGTTCACCCCAATTTGCGCGGGGCCACTCGGCTGAAATTCCGTTCCGCGGACGATCTGGAGCCCGTCGATGTGCTCTTCCTCTGCTTACCCCACGGAGAAGCTGCCCGGCGCATCGCCCACTTCGCCGCCCTGGCCCACACCGTGGTGGACTGTTCGGCCGACTTCCGCCTGCGCGACCCGGCTTGGCACGCCCGCTGGTACGGCGAGGAGACTGTCTGCCCGGAGTGGCGTTCCCGCTTCGTCTACGGCCTGCCGGAGTTGGAGCGGGAACGGCTGCGCGGCGCCCAATACATCAGCGGCGTGGGGTGCAACGCCACGGCAGTCAACGTGGCCCTGTGGCCCCTGGCGAGAGCCGGGTTGATCGAGCAGGTGGTCGTGGAGGTCAAGGTGGGCTCGAGTGAGGGGGGAGCACGGGCTTCCAGTGCCTCCCACCACCCCGAGCGAGCCGGTGCCGTGCGCTCCTTTGCCCCCGTCGGCCACCGTCACCAGGCTGAGGTCTGCCAGGCCCTGGGAGTGGCGCCGGAGCAGTTGTTCTTCTCCGCCACGGCTATCGAGATGGTGCGTGGCGTGTTGGCTACTGCCCACGTCTTCCTCTCGCGTCCCGTGGTCGACCGGGATCTCTGGCAACTCTACCGCGCCGCCTACGGCCAGGAGCCCTTCGTGCGGCTGGTGCGGGACCGCACGGGCATCTACCGCCTCCCTGAGCCGAAAATTCTGGCCGGCACCAATTTCTGCGACGTGGGGTGGGCCGTGGACGATCACGGCCGACGCGTTGTCGTCATCTTACTCATTAACTAACGAGTTGGGCGTTCCCCTGGTTCTCTCATGGTAACGTGTGCGCAGCTCGGAAGCGCCCACCGCGTTTCCAGCTGCTCTCTCCCCGTCCCTGCCACGCCGCCGCGGGCGTCTCCGCCTTGCCCCAACTCCGCCCGGGGGCCGACGGGCCACGCCCGGCGTGCTCAGCCGTCCCAAGCGTGTACGCGCTTTGGCATGGACGGGGACATAACAGCGGCACCAGCCCCGTGGCAGACAGTGCAAGCGGCCGCGGACAACGCCCGGCCAGGCGACGTGGTCTGCGCGGCGGAGATGGCGCGTGTCGGCGTCTCAGCTGCTGACGCCTATTTCCGCAGCTATCCAGGCGGAACAGCGGTGTTGGTTTTTCGCCGTGCCGGGCGGACAGCGCCATGGTCTCCGACAGCGGACCGGGCCCACATCGTCTTCCAGAACCGGGTCCGCAACTTCAGCACCTCAGGCGCGACCGAACGCCCATCCACGGCGTCCTCATCACGGTACGGCCCACCACGTGGAGCTGTGGGAGAGCGCCGCGTTCACGCCATCCACCCTGGGCACCTGGGCCGAGGGGTTGCGCACGGCATCGCGGTGTACGGCGTCGGGCGGCGATCCCGTCCCACGACATCATCATCCACGGCAACGAGGTTGTTGCCTGGGGGCCTCTGAGGCCATCGCCATCAACGGCAACGTGGCAGGGTGGGGAGGTGACGGCCAACACCGTCCGACGTGGACAACATCGGCATCGGCTTCAGGCACGCAACAATGACCGGGCTGGCAGGCACGTAATCCGTGTACAATTGACAGCTACGGCAACCGCCTACGGCACGGACCGCTCGCCGGCTGCATCGTGGACGGCGGACGGGACATTCTCGTCGAGAACAACCGCGCTCACCACTGCAACGTGGGCGTGGAAATCACGCCAGCGAACATGCGGGGCGCGGCCAACGTGATCGTGCATCAAGCTTCATCTCCGAGAACACCGAGGTTGGCCTCGCCATGAAGCGGCTACGACGAGGGGCGGGGCCACGAACACCTGTGGTCAACAACACCTTCTACAACAACACCAGCAACGATTGGGGCGCCGAGCTGTACATCAATACGGCTTACCCGCGACACCCTGATCGCGAACAACGCTCCATCTACGCGGGAGACGCGGGCTGGCTCATTCGCGCCTGTACGGTGATGGCGGACAACGTGGTGGACTACAACCTCTTCTACACGACCTCCACCACCCCGCTGGCGGTGGCCAAACCTAGGACTTCGCCGCCTATCGGATCGGTAACGCGCGCCTGAACGCCCAAGACCCCCTTCTGGTGGATCCCAACGTCGGTGACCTGTTCGCCCAGCTCACCGGCCGCGAGCGCGGGCCACCTCCTGGCGAGCGGCAGCGTGGACTTCGACCCCCGCGTGCTGGGAAGCATCGGCGCGGATGACTCGGATGTGGTTTCCGGTGGTTCTTGCCGGTCGTCGCAGGCGGATGGAAAAGGGCAGGCTCCTGAACTCCTACTCCTGTTCACTGCGCGACAGGTGGACCAACGTGCAGCCCTGTCAGACGACGGATGGTGGCCGGCGCTAGTTACGTGATCAGCTTAAGGTGACCGACCGAGTCCTTGCCGTTTGCTGGCCGGGGCGGCTTAAGCCATAGCTGGCCGGGGCCTCGTCCCGTCTGGCTTCCAGACATATTACTACACTGCCTTCGCGCACTGATAAGGCCGCTGCCTTCTGCGACGAGGCCTTCCTCACCCGGGGGATGTGGTCACAGAACTGGCCAAACTCACCCGCCACGGCACGCCCGACCGGACGCGCTGGCCCCAGGCCGGCTTGCATTGCCCACGTGTGGGAGCGTACTACCAGGAGGTCACGCCTTGGCCGGCTTCCGGCGTGACCCGGAGCAGGAGTTGGGGAACCAAGACGCGCTGCGGCCTGTGTTCGACAGCCGGGCGTTGGAGCATCGCGGCGAACACAAGCGCTCAGGAATTCTGAAGAACCTGGACAACGTGTCCGCGCTGCGCGGGCATCGATCAGGGCGGTGTATGAGACGTGTCCTCATGCCCGGCTCGCTACAACGTTCTACAACACCGTCCTGCCCTGAAGCACTCCATTTACGATTTCTCCGACACCGCTGGAGCTGTAGGTGGGGACCGCCCTGCCCCATTGGTGGCCTGCGGCCTCTACGCCGTGCGCACCGGGCCACCAACGTCCGTCGCAGCCCTGGAGGCCATGGTCCTTTTGGGCGGAAGCGAGCCCTGTGCTACGCGGCCCCACCAGCGCCCCCGAGCAGCAGGCCGACGCCTACCACCGCGTCGCCGAACCTCCGGGAACGGTGAGTGACACAAGCCCGCAGCGCCCTGCGCCAGGCTTCCAGGCCATCGAGTGGGAAGGCCCCGCGCCGAGGTGGCGGCGGCGGGCAGGTTGGAGCCCATGAGGCGTTCCGGTGGGCCAGGTGTGGGTAGCATGTCCGGGCGTTCGCGCCGGTGTTGGGAAGCTGGGGGTAATCGGCGAGGTGTGAGGGCGAGGGTGGGGGTGAGGAGCGGTAGCCGCTGGCAGATTAGCAGATAGCGGCTGGCAATTCCAGGCGCCTCAACGCGAACACCCGGCCTGGGTGGCCGAGCGGTTGAACATGTTCAGCTTCATCGGCGACGTTATGACCCGTTCATGGGCACGGGCACCACGAACGTGGCGGCCAGCCGTTGGGGCCGCCACAGCATCGGGTTCGATATTTCCGCCGATTGGAGCAGGATGCTCAACTCTTTTCACCGGGTTGGGACCTCGCCTCCTGAGCGG
>JAUZRY010000046.1 GCA_030949995.1 Ardenticatenia bacterium | reverse complement strand
GTGGCCACTAGCACCGTCCCATCAACCCTACTTGCCGGTGATCGCCAAGTCGAAAGCACTTGACCACAGAGGCGTTATGGCATATTCTTGGCCCCATAAGAGCACCCTGAGGTAGAGCTCCGGAAAACTCACTCTCCACTGGCAGAGTTGAGGAGTGTCCCCCTCGACGGGACCAGCGGCGGGTGTCCGCCAAGCATCTTGAAGGCCCCGGCTGAGAAAACAACAAACACGCCACAACCTGAGGGACAGGAAGGAGAAGAAATGATGTGTGCTCAGGACCGTGCTGCCTTTGCCCCATCGGCCACCATTGAAGGGGTTGTCCTCAAGCCACTAGTGACTCACCGGGATGGGCGAGGATTTTTCCGGGAACTCATCCGGGTCACAGATGCATTCTTCGAGGAGGGATTTGGTCAGTGGAGCCACAGCCGCATGTTTGCCGGCGTGGCCAAGGCGTGGCACATCCACCAGCACCAAGTGGACTGGTGGTACGTGCCCGTGGGCAACATCAAAGTCGCCCTTTACGACATGCGGCCCAACTCCCCCACGTACAGGGTGCTTCAGGAAGTCTATCTGGGGGACAACTACGACCCCGTGGTGTTGCGGATCCCCCCAGGGGTTGCCCACGGGTGCAAAGTGCTCAGCGGTGAGGCTCACCTCTTCTACATCACCTCTCAGGTCTACAACCCGGACGACGAGGGACGCATTCCTCACGACGACCCTGAGATCGGCTATGACTGGACAGCTCTGCCGCCGATCCGCTAATACGCCGTCACAGTGCCTGCGTGGGGTAGCTCCTGTGCCCCCATGGGCTCGCTGGCCTCTCATCGCGCCTCACTGTGGTCGGGTACGGGTGTGCGGGATGCAGAAATTTCAAGAGCACTATACATAGGGGGAACGGCTGAGAGCACACATGTCATGAAGAGCCCCCCTTTGTTGAACGCTTGACACGCCTCCTGAAGCGCGCTATAGTACCTTCGTTCCCCATTGCCAATTGTGACTGCCCGCTGAGGGCGAACGGTTCGGGCTCGGACAAGCGTGGAGGGAGGGCAGCACCCATTGTACTTGCCCACTCACGAGCGACCACAGCGTCGCCGCCGGCGCCTCATCTGGTTGCTGATGATCTTGGCGTATGCGTCCACCGGCCTGGTGTACCTCCGGGAGTGGTATCCCCATCTCTTTCCCTTTGACAGCCGGGAGACAACAGAAGCGGCCAACGAGCTCTCCTCACAGCAATATTTGGCCAACGGAGATGCTGCCCTTCAGGCTGGGAACATGACCGCGGCCCTTCAAGCGTACCAGGAAGCCGTGGCCGCCGACCCGAACAACGCTGTGGCCTATGCCCGGTGGGCTAAACTGCTCGCCCTCTCTGACCGGGAAGAGGAAGCCCTGGTGCGCGCCGAGCGGGGCGTGGCGTTGGCCCCCGAGAACCCGGAGGTCGTGGCCGTGTACGCCATGGTGCTCGACTGGAACGGCCGGTACGAGGAAGCCGTGGAGCAGGCACTCCGGGCCATAGAGCTTGATCCTGCGTATGCACCGGCCTACGCCTTCCTCGCCGAAGCGTATGCCGATTCGGGCCGCTTGAACCGGGCGCTGGACGTGGTGGAAGAGGCCATGACCATTGACCCCCAGAACGTGGACGTGCTCCGGAATGCCGGTTACGTCTACGAGGCCTTGGGAGAGTACCAGCAAGCCGTTCAGTACTACCGGCGCGCGGCGGAAATTCGCCCCCTGAGCTACCTCTACTTGAGCTTAGGGCGGAACTACCGCGCAATGCAGCAGTACGACGAGGCCGTGGCCGCCTTCCAGAAGGCGGCTGAAGTGGATCCCCAAAATGCCCGCCCCCTGGACGAGTTGGGGTGGACATTCTACATGCGCCAGGAATACGAACTGGCTGTCCAGACATTTGAGGAAGCCATCGCCACCGACCCGCGCTACCCGCGCACATATGTCCACTTGGGCACGCTCTACTACGTCCAACGCAACTACGAGGCTGCCATTGAATACCTGGAGCAAGCTGTCTCCTTGGGCATAAGCTCTGAGGATGTGTTCTACATGTTGGGCCTGGCTTACGCCTTCACCGACCGATGTGACGAGGCCAAACCTTGGCTGGAGCGCGCCCTGCAGCTCAACCCTGAATCCGAACCCGCCCAAGCCGGCTTGAGCTACTGTGACCAGCCGTGAGCACCGACCACCGAGGAGGTGAGCTCCCATGACGGCAGCACCCCGCGAGATGAGGGTCTCATCTCGGTCTCCTTCTCTTCTGGGCCGGCTGGCGCGCGCCCTGATCAAGTTGATCGTGTTGGGCGTGGTCATTGTGCTGGGCGCCCTGTTAGGGCTTGTGCTCTTCTGGGGCCTCTTCACCACGGTGTTGGTCCCCCTTCAGACCACCACGCAGGCTCTTGCAGCCCTTGAACAGACGCAAGCCCAGGTGGCCGACGAGTTCGCCCGCCGCGAAGCCCGCTTGGCCGAACTGGAAGCCGCGCTGGCCGAAAGCCAAACTCGCCTTGAGCGCACGGCCTCGGAGAACGAACGCCTCCAGGCGCGCCTTGCCGACGTGGCCGCGGAGCTGACGGCAACTCAGGAAGAGGTGGCGCGCCTCCGGGCCCGTATGGTGGCTCTCGACCGTCAGGCCTCTCGACGTCGGGAGGATGTGCGGCGCCTCCAAAGTGATTTGGAGGACATCGCCGAACGCTTGGACCGTCTGCAGACCCTCGTAGATGCCCAAAGCGCGGAGCTCAATGCCATGAGCAGTGACATCGCCGACTTGCAGCTCGCCGCCCTCGCGCCCGACGGCCGGGTAGCCCGCCTCGAGCACACAGCTCAGCTCCTCTGGGTGCAGGCCAACGTGCTGAATGCCCTCCGCGAGTTGGAGCACCGCAACTTTGGGCTAGCCGAGGAGTACGTGGCGCGCACGCGCGAGGACGCGGTCCTGTTGGCCGCGGCTGCCACAGGGCCACAGCAAGAGACCCTGGCGACTGTGGTCGGCCACTTGGACGAGGCCCTTCGTCTGCTTCGGGACGATCCGTTTGCGGCCACAGGGGCACTCGACGCGGCCTGGCGGGCGCTCAACGCGGCCGTGCGCTAGGGTCCACCTGCTGCCCTCAGGAGGAGAAGCATGTCCGCCCCCCGACCACAACCCGCCAAGCGTCCCCCGTTTCCGCCCATCTTGGCCCTGATCAGCGGCATTCTGGCCGTCTCCACAGGCGCCATCTTCGTTCGGCTCGCCGACGAGGCCCCGCCCTTGGTCGTGGCCGCCTACCGGGTGGGCATCGCCTCGGCTCTGCTGGCGCCGTTGGCGTGGTGGCGGGCTCGCCATGAACTTCGTGCCCTGGGACGGCGTGACTCGGTGCTCGCCGTGCTCGCGGGCTTCTTCTTGGCCCTTCACTTCGCCACGTGGGTTTCCTCTCTCTACTACACCTCAGTGGCCAGCAGTGTTGTTCTGGTGAACACCAACCCCCTCTGGGTGGGATTGCTGGCCCCGGTGGTGAGCAGAGAGCGCATCACGCGCCTCATGGCGGCCGGAATCCTCTTGAGCGTCGTGGGTGGCATCATCATCGGGCTGGGCGACTTGGCGATCAGCGGCCAAGCCCTGTGGGGGGACATTCTGGCCATCATGGGGAGCATCAGCGCGGCTTTCTACATCCTATTGGGGCGCAATGTGCGCCGTCAAGTCTCCTTGCTGGCCTACGTGATGGTCTGCTATGGTTCCGCGGCCCTCATTCTGTGGGCTATCGTGTTGGTCACCGGTCAACCCATTACGGGGTACGCCCCTTCCACCTACGCTATTTTCCTGGGCATGGCCGTTGTGCCACAGATCATCGGTCACAGCAGCTACAACTGGGCCCTGGAGTGGGTCAGTGCCAGCATGGTGGCCGTGGGTCTGCTGGGCGAACCCATTGGCAGCACGATCTTGGCCTATATCCTCTTCGGCGAACGCCTGACGTGGGCCAAGGTGGTCGGCGGGGGATTCATCCTGGCGGGCATCTACTTGACCGCGCGCGGCGAGGCCAAGAGCGTGGAGCACAGCCCAGAAGTGTTTGAGCCTACCGGCTAGGAGGTCACGAACCGATCGCCTATGGAGATCGTCAACGTCTACTCCAATGACTTGCCCTGGGGCACCTCACCCCACCACATTGCCACCCGCTTCAAAGATTTGGGGATCGAAGGGGCCACGGACGGCGTCAAGATGCTCTTCGTGGAGGTGGCACCTGGGGGCCGCATCATGCTCCACGCCCACGGGGCTGAGGTCTTCTTCGTTCTTGAGGGATATGGCCGCTTCACGGTGGAGCACGAGGAAACCAACGTCGGCCCTGGAGACCGCATCATCGTGCCACGCGGCCACATTCAGGGGGTGCGCAACACCGGGACCGTGCCCTTGCGCATGCTTTCGGTCCAGCCTCCGGACGGTGCCCGCTTCTACTGGCTGAAATTCAAAGATCTAGTGCGCCGTCTTTTGTCCTGATCGCTCTTCCCGCTTTCCCTCGGGAGGAGCCTCCAACACCACCCCCTCGCTGGGCAGAAAGCGCTCTTGGGAGAGCACCACCGCACTGCGCCCCGCGCTCCGGTCAGTTTCCACCTGGGCTGAGGAGCTCGTATCCTCTGCCCCGATGTAGGCCTTCAATCGGCCCACCTCTTCAGGAGTCAGGCCATATCGGTTGGCCTGCCGGACCAAGTGTTCAGCCAACACCCGCTGCACCTGAGCGCTCAGGTCGGCCGGCGTGGCAAAGGGTTGCCAGTGGACACGGGCATCTTGGACAAAGACCTGTCCGGCCGGCGTGCGGGATACCCCTCGTTTCAAAAACGCCACAACAGGTCGCCCGGCACGGCGGGCCACATGCCATTCGAGGCCCACTGGAGCCCGGATGTCACTTCCCATGACTAGGACGTACAGGGCGGCCTTCTGGAGCGCGTCCCGGTTCAGCGGTGTTTCCCCCAAGGGGGACTGTACGATTTGCCACACGAGCGTGACGGGCAGCTCCACAATGGCACGGGCCAGCGCGTCCCGTTCGGCCATTAAGTCCGACGCGGCGGAGATGTAGACCGTCACAGGCGTTGATCGGAATGCCACGGTTCTTGCCCCCATTCGACTGTTGATCAGCGCATGAGCATACGTGAAGCGTGCAATAACGTTTTTTCAAAGTCCTGGGCGCAATTGTACGCGCGAACAGGAAGTTATGCAACCACATCAAATTCCAATTTGCCTTCCTCGCCAAGGCGAATACTATAACTGTCGCAATGTCAGAACGCGGAGGTGAGCACAACATCCCAACAGTCGCTGTTCGCGTTCGCCAGAACATGGAACGCGCGCCCCATCTGGCACAAGCCGCTGCTTTCCCAACATGAGCGATTTAAGAAACGCCCTACTTTGGGCTTTATGGTGTTCTAAAAACGAGCTGCGTCCCCCTGGCAGCGCAGAAGAGGTAGCACTATGAAGCAAAAGTCGATTACTCGTGAGCGAATCGACGAACTCCTTCGCTTCTTGCCACTCTTTGATGTCCCCGGCAAGTCATTCATTGAGCGTTGGGCTGGAGGCGAACAGAAGGAGGGGGTGATCACCATGCCCTATCCCGTCTCTCCGCCGGAAGTTCAGGAGTTCTTTCGACTCGCCGGCAGCCCGTGGTGGTGTGACGACGACTATGAGCCTGCCGTGGCAGCGAAGATGTTAGCAGACGACACGCTGATTGCTGAAGCCAGCCTCGATCACATCAAGACCATGCTGACCTACTGTGTCCGTGGAGAGCGGTTCTGTGATGGACATTGGGACGAGATGCTCCGTTCGGGCAAAGTGGTTCAGCTGCTTCGCGGGCTTGAGCAGCTTCGGGAAACCGTGACGTAATTTTACCTGACCCGGCTGTCGCCCACCGTGCTCCGCCAGCGCTCCGGCGGGCGACTGAGCTCGCTTGTTAGGCGTTCATGCCCAGGTGAGACTTGTGAAATGGTGAAGCCATGTTACCTGTTGTGTCACTTGTCATGGGGTGTGCTTTTATAGCCCTGGCCCTTCCTCTTATCTGGAGGAAAGTGCCCCCGAACCATTGGTATGGCTTGCGCGTCCCGGCTACTTTTGCCGATGAACGTGTATGGTACGAAGCAAACGCTCGAGCGGGCAAAGAACTGTTAGCGTTAGGTGTGCTCATTATAGCGCTTGGCGCCTTCCTTTACTTTGTCACCATACCTTTCTGGATCAGCTTATCTGTGTGGTTTGTCTTTATCATGGGTGGTTCGATCGCCTTTGCCGTTAGAGGCTGGCGCTTTGCCAACCGATTGCTTGAAGTCTACAAAAGTGAGACAGGGAGGACACCGTCTAACAAACCGCTCTAACGGACGAGCTGATGTGCGCCGCTGAGCTTGGTCGTTAGCCCGCCAAATTGCGCTCGAGTTTGCCCGAACAAAAGCACGAGCGGGGGCTTCGGCTGCGCGTTCAACGGAAGCCAACGATCCTGGTGAGAAAGAGAGCCTCCTGGTAGCCAAGGTGACGGCTTTCAGCAACCTATCCAATATCACGCTCATGGCGCGTGACCGGCGCGTCGTTGACCTCCTGCAACGAGTTGGTCTATGAGGATCTTGCTGAACACCTCTGTCTTCGTCGCCGCGATGGTCGAAGCCCACCCTGCTCACGAACAAGATTGAGCTTGGTTCAAGCATGTGACCGATGGAGCAGATCCGGGGCTAGTTGGAGGCTGCCCATTCCTTGGCGGAGCTCTACGCCGTTCTCACGACCTTATCAGTTCAGCCCCCATCTTGCCTTTAGATGCCCAGCGACTGATCAAACATAACGTCACCGAGAACTCGAGGTCGTGTTCTTGACCGATTCGAGGGAGTTGCTTGCTCATTTGAAAATCTTCTGTAGAATTGAGGTGTACCCGGTCGTCCACTCCCAAAAGAGAAGTGAAGGCTCCTGATCGGGTCACGCCGGGGCATGCCGCCAGTGGTGAAATCACCGGGGCCGGGACCACGATGCAGCGCGGGCTTGAAAGCATCAGCGATGGTCTCGGCCTTGCTTACAAGCGGCCACAGGGCATGATACCGCTTTAGGCGGTGGAGGAAATACCCCGCTGCGAACAGGGAACATTATACCGAACGGGGCTTCGCCCTGTGGAAATATGACGCCTCAGGCCAGAAAAGGATTGAATCCGCAAGGGGTATGAGCCAACATCACCCTGGCGTTGAGTCATACATTCACCGGACTGTGCACCAGATGTGGAAAGAGAGCCGTGCGCTGGCCCGCCACGCTTGGGCCCTGTGGCACGCCTATCGGCCCGCCTTTCTGCGGGACCAAGCTGTGGTGCGCGTGCTCCTCTTGGCCTTGGGACTCAACATGGTCGTTTGGGCGTGGCTGGCCACCACCTATTCATCGCTGCCGCCCTTTGTCCCCCTGCACTTTGACGCGGCCGGCAACCCCGACCGCATCGCTCCCCGACAGGATATTTTCACCCTGCCGGTGATCGGCTTGGTTATTCTTGTCCTGAATACATCCGTGGGAGGCGTGCTCTATCGCCGGTTGCCCTTTGCAAGCCACATGCTCTTCGGGGGAAGTGTTGTGATGCAGGGCCTCCTAGTTGTCACCGTGTGGCAATTGGTTGGCCAAGTGGGATAGGACCGGGAATGAGGGCAAAAATGATAGCCTCCCGGCGGGCATGGACCGTGCAGCAGGGGCCTATCACCGAAGCCAAACCACAGCCCTACCCCACCCGAGAGGCCACGTGCTCGTCGTCTGGGCTCCAATCGTGTCCGAGCCCCACCAGCATGGGGCTCGGGCGTCTAGGCAGCGCCGTGCTCCTCCAAGTACCGCACGGCGTCGCCCACTGTCTGAATTTCCTGGGCCTCCTCGTCCGAAATTTCGCCGCCAAATTCCTCTTCAAACGCCATGATCAACTCAACCAAGTCAAGGGAGTCAGCTTCGAGATCTTCCCTGAAGCGGGTTTCCATAGTAATCTGCTCAGGGTCAACGTCCAGTTGCTCGGCAATAATCTGGCGGACTCGCTCGAATACTGTAGACATAGGCTCTGACTCCTCTTTCGTGAATTTTCCCTGCTACCTCTTCCAAGCGTGCCCTAGTATACCCGGAGGCACTGCTTCAGTCAACAACTACAACCCTCAACCCCCGGACGGAGTTACGGGCAGAAAACCAGAAACGCCCCCCGAGCGTCACATCGAGCACCACGCGGGTTCGGGGGCAACACGTGTTTACCGACCTGCCCCCTTTCAGCAGGCCCTCGCGCATCGGTGTTCTCCCTGAATTTGCAAAAACCATCCACTGTGACCTACAATCCACTTCAGAACAATGGCGGAGTCAGCCCTTCTACGTTTTAGAGCGAACGAGAACAGGCCTTTTCTGAGCTACTCAATACGACCGTCTTTACAATATCCTTGCTGCCGTTAGCACTGACGGGGGAGAACATGGCTCCACTTCACATGGTCCTCTTAGGGCCGCCTGGCAGCGGCAAGGGGACGCAGGCACGCTTTGTGAGCGCACATTTTGGGGTTGCTTACGTGGGTGCCGGCGACCTCTTGCGCGAGGAGGTCACCCGCCAGACACCATTGGGCCAGCACGTGGCCTCGTTCTTGAAAGCGGGCGACCTGGTGCCCCTACCGCTGCTCCTAGAACTGCTGGCCCGCCGGCTGGCCACAATTCCTCCGGAGCAGGGCATCGTCTTCGACGGTGTTCCGCGCTCCTTAGCACAGGCCAAGGCCCTTGACGAGCTCCTCGCCCAATTAGGCCGCCACCTGGACGTGGTCATCCTGTTGCGCGTGCCGGATGAGGTGGTCTTTGAGCGCCTCCTGCGGCGAGGCCGCCCCGATGACACGCCCGACATCATCGCCCACCGGCTGCGCGTGTACCACGATGAAATTGCTCCTCTGGTGGCTTGGTATCGCGAGCGCGGTCTCCTGCGAGCAGTGGATGGCGTGGGTGCACCTGATCAGGTCTTCGAGCGCCTGCGACAGGCCCTTCCCACGAAACGGGACGAAAGTTTCAAAAACCCTCCAAGGGCTTTATAATACCTGCCATGAAGCCCTGGTGGATGTGGCCTGTGCGGTGGACTTTGCTCCTCATAGTGGTAACGCTCCTGTCGGCCGGCGATGTGCGGGCTGCCTCCGTCCCGGCGGCCTCCCCACGCTGGGGGAGATCGCTGGCCGAGGACTCCGTCCCAGCCGGGGAGAACGTCTGGCGACGCGTGCACGCTACCTCCGAAGTGCGCCTTTTCTTCTTGCCAGGCTCGGCGGCCGAACGGGATGCCTCCCTGATTGCCGCCGAAGTGCGCCGGAGCGTGCGCCGTGTGCGACGGGCACTCCAGATCACAGAGCCCTTTGCCCTGGACATCTACCTCGTCGAGCGGCTCTTCTGGCAAGGAGGCGTTGCCTATGGCCAAGGGCGCATTCTGATCACCTACAGCGACCGCAACTATGCCGCCGTGCTCCTGCGCTTCTACTTGGACCATGAGATCACCCACGCCCTCGCCCAACAGCTCGTGCCCGAGGGGGGGAGCACCAATGCCCTCTTGGCCGAGGGCCTGGCCACATGGGTCAGCGGGGGCCACTATTGGCCCGAGCCAATCCACCAGACAGCCGCTGCCCTGGCGCGCAGCCGAGCTTACGTGTCCATCTCCAGCCTCGCGGAGGATTTCCGCTCCGCGCACAACACGAGACCGCCTACATCGAGGCGGCCAGTTTCGTGGGCTGGCTCATCGGCCGGTGGGGGGTAGAACGGGTCAAGTGGCTCTACGGCCGCGCCGATCAGCCCGAGAAGGCCACGGGGCTCACATACGCCCAATTAGAGCAACGATGGCTCCGGTGGCTCTCCGCCCGCCCGGTTGATCCCTTGACCGTGCGCCGTTTCGGCCTCAAAGTCCAGGCGTTTGAGGCCATGCGCCGCTATCAGACCACCTTTGATCCCTTTGCTCGCGTCCTGCCTGAACCGCCTGACACTTGGCCCCCCACCCTCGTCCTCAAATACGGGGAGATCCCTGATGGCCCCGCACAGGTGGCGCTGGAGACGCTCATCAAGGCCCTTCAAGGTGATCTGCGGTGTGGCCGGCTGGGCTCCGCCAGGCGACGACTGGAAGAACTCAGGGCCAGCTTGGAGGCCGGCACCGTTGTCGGGCCGGAGGCCGAAGCGCGTTTGGCCTTGGCCGAACGCTTGGACCAGATCCGAAGAACACTGCAAACAGCGCCTAGCCCCGGAAACCAACACCACCAATCATTGCCGACGCCTCTTCTGACCCTTTGGGAACAGGAATTCGGCAGCCCCGTGCGCCAAGAAGTGGCGGCTATTCTCGTGACTCCAGGGGCCGGGAAGGCAGTGAGCTTCGTGTGGTGGTTCGCCTTAGAGGGGGAGACGGCTGTCCCCATCGCTGCCTACTTCGCCCGCAACGGGGACCAATGGAGCTTCGTGGCCGCAGAACGACGAAGAGGAGGCAATACCCTATGCGCCAGGTGGCCGATGGTGTCTATTGGCGGCCCAGTTTCCGCCTTGTCAACCTCGGCGTTGTGAGCACAACCGACGGCGTCGTGTTAGTTGACACCCCCATGCTCCCCTCGCTAGCCCAGGAATGGCGCCGAGAGGTTGCGGAGCACGTGGGGCCCATTCGCTACATCCTCAACACCGATCACTTGGCCGACCACGTGCTGGGCAACTTGTTCATCCCGGGTGACATCATTGCCCATGACGGTACCCACGACAAGATGCGCATGACGCCTAAGGCCAAGGAACAGCTCCGCCGGCACGTGCGCCAGCACGATCCTGTCGGCGCCGAGTTGTTGGCGGACTTCGAGCCCCGCTATCCTAACCTCATGCTCTACGACCGCATGACAATGTACCTGGGTGACCGGGAACTGGAATTCATTCACCTGCCAGGCCACACGGCCAACAACGTGGGACTCTTCTTGCCCGATGTTCACGTACTCTTCGCCGGCGATACCGTGGTCAACGGGTATCGCCCCTACCTGGGCCTCTCCGACATTCCTGACTGGGTGACGACCCTCCAGGCCATCAAGGTCATGGAAGTGGAACTCATTATCCCGGGGCGGGGTGAACCTCTGACGCCAGATCGCCTCGACCCCCTGATCGAGTACCTCAACGTCATGCAGGAGCGCGTGCGCCGGCTCATCGAAGAAGGGCGCACCCGGGACGAAGTAGTCTCCAAAATGATGGCGTACTTCGAGGAATGGCCCGTGGATTCCTCCAGGCGTGACGAAGAGCGCAATCTCTACCGTCAGGGCATCCGGCGCATCTACGACCGCCTCATGGGCACCAGATAAGCCATCCCCGTGTGCCTGAGCCCGCGAGAAGGAGACACCATGGCGGAGCGCTCTCACGATCCCGTGCGGTTGGAGGTCTTCAAACACCTCTTCGCAGCCGTAGCCGAGGAAATGGGCGTCATCCTGCGACGGGCGTCCTACTCCCCCCAACATCAAGGAACGGCGGGATTTCTCGTGTGCCCTCTTCGACGCCCGGGGAGAAATGGCCGCCCAAGCTGCCCATATTCCCGTCCACTTGGGCTCCATGCCCCTCTCCGTGGCCCAAGCCCTGCGGGAACACACCTTCGCGCCGGGCGACGTGGTCATCTTGAACGATCCCTTTCGCGGCGGCACCCACCTGCCCGACATCACCGTGGTCGCCCCGGTCTTCGTGGAGGGCGAGCTCTTCGCCTTTGTGGCCAACCGCGCCCACCACGCCGACGTGGGCGGCACAATGCCGGGATCAATGGCTGTGGCCCAGGAGATCTACCAAGAAGGGCTCATTATTCCGCCGGTGAAGCTGGTGGAACGGGGGCGGCTGAACCGCGCTGTCATGGCCATGCTCCTCGCCAACGTGCGCACCCCCGAGGAACGTGAGGGGGACCTCGCGCCCAACTGGCAGCCAACCGGCGGGGAGTGGCCCGCGTTGAGGAACTCGTGGCACGCTACGGGGCCGAACAGGTGGCTACCTTCATGGAAGCCCTCATGGCCTACACCGCTACTATGACCCGCCAACTGCTCCGCACCCTGCCCGACGGCACCTACACCTTCACCGACGTGCTGGACGACAACGGCATCGGCCAGGAACCGGTGCCCATTACCGCAACCGTCACCATCGCAGGCGAGACGGCCACCGTGGACTTCACCGGCTCCGCCCCCCAGCAGCGGGGAAACGTGAACGCCGTCTACGCCATCACCCTCTCGGCCGTCTACTACGTGTTCCGGTGCCTGATCGGCCTAGACGTGCCCAACAACGCCGGATGTCTGAAGCCCATCCACATCATCGCCCCAGAGGGGGAGCGTGGTGAACGCCACACCGCCCGCGGCCGTGGCCGGCGGCAACGTGGAGACGGCCCAGCGCATCGTGGACGTGCTCCTGGGGGCCTTGGCCCAGGCTTGTCCTGAGCGCGTGCCCGCCGCCAGCCAGGGCACGATGAACAACGTGACCATCGGCGGGTGGGACCCCTGGCGTCGCCAGCCCTTCACGTACTACGAGACCATCGGCGGCGGGATGGGGGCCCGCCCTACGGCTCCGGGCCCCTCAGCCCGCCACGCCCACATGACCAACACCCTCAACACGCCGGTTGAGGCCCTGGAATACGCCTATCCCCTCCGCGTGGTGCGCTACGAGATCCGACGTGGCTCAGGCGGCGCGGGGCGCTACCGGGGCGGGGACGGGATCCGGCGTGACATCGAGGTGCTCTGTGAGCCCACGCGAGCTTGCTCACCGAACGGCGGCGCTATCCACCTTACGGCTTGGCAGGCGGTCACCCCGGCCAAACGGGCGAAAACGTGCTCATTCGCGACGGTAAGGAGCACCCCCTTCCCGGCAAGGGCACCATCACCCTGCGCCCCGGAGATGTGCTCAGCGTGCGCACGCCAGGTGGCGGGGGGTATGGCTCCCCTTCTTCCCAATGATGGGCAGCGTTGGCCCCTTTTTGTCATTCCCCGAAGGCGTGCTACCATACACGTCGGCGTTTGCCCGCATGTGCCGTAACGCCAAGTGGACGGGGTAGGAAGCATGAACAACGCCACGAAGTTCGCCATTCTCCAGCGCCGACAGCGCCTGCGCCGCCACCACCGACGCCCCGGCCTGCTGTTGTGGCTTCAGGTGGCGGCAATCATGTGGGCTGTGTTGAGCGCGCTCACCGCCGTGCCCGTGCTCGCGGCGGCCGTGGGCGTGGCCTACATTGCTGAGGTCACCCCATCGTGGATCGACCGCGTGGTGGAAGGCACAATCGGCTTCGCCGTGGACATCTATGCCACCTACTTCTTCGACGAGGAGTTGCCCTCCCCCGATGACGTGTTGGTGCGCACCCAGCGGGAATTCAAGACCACCAAAATCTACGACCGCACCGGCAAACACCTGTTGTGGGAGATCTACGATCCCGAAGGGGGCAACCGACAAGTGGTGCCCTTGGAGCGCATCCCCCTCCACGTCCGCCAGGCCACCATTGCCCTGGAGGACCGCACCTTCTACGAGAATCCCGGCGTCAACTTGCGCGGCATCGTGCGCGCCTTCTACGCCAACCTGCGGTTCGGTCAGATCGTTCAGGGCGGCTCTTCCATCACCCAACAACTGGTGAAGAACGTGCTGCTCGACCCCGAGGAGCGGTACGAGCGCAGCTACCGCCGCAAGATTAAGGAGATCATTCTGGCCATCGAACTCTCCCGCCGGTACGAGAAGGACAAAATCCTGGAGTGGTACCTGAACAGCATCAACTACGGCCGACTAGCTTACGGAATTCAAGCGGCGGCCCAAACCTACTTCGACAAGAACGTGGAGGAGCTGACGCTGGCCGAGGCGGCCATGTTGGCGGCATTGCCCAACGCGCCGGCGCTTTACGACCCCTTCACCGCCCCGGAGAAGGCCAAGGCCCGCCAAGAGCTCACCCTGCGGGCCATGTACGAGGCGGGCTTCATCAGCTACGACGAGATGCAGGCCGCCATCCGCGAACCCGTCCTTCAAAACTTGGCCAAACCCAAGCGGGTCGAGATCCAAGCCCCTCACTTCGTCTTCTACGTGCAACGGCTCCTGGAAGAAAAGTACGGCCCTGACGTGGTCTACCGAGGTGGGCTTACGGTGTACACCACGCTGGACATGGAAATTTACAACATTGCTCAAGACGCGGCACGCAAACATATTGCTGAACTCCGACAGGACCCCGAGAAAAACATCACCAATGCGGCTGTCGTGGTCCTGAACGCTAAGACGGGCGAAATCGTGGCCATGGTGGGCAGCTTGGACTACTTCGACGAGTCCATCGACGGCCAGGTGAACATGGCATTGGCTCCCCGCCAGCCCGGCTCGAGCTTCAAACCCTTTACCTACGTGACCGCGTTTGCCAAGGGATACACGCCGGCCACCATGGTCTGGGACGTGCGCACGGTCTTCGACGACTCGCCGAACCCCCCTTACGTGCCGGAGAACTACGACCGCCGCTATCATGGGCCGGTGACCCTGCGCACAGCCCTGGCGAACAGCTACAACATCCCTGCCGTCAAAGTCTTGGAGATGGTGGGCATCCGGGACGTGTTGGACACAGCCCACCGCATGGGCATCAACACTCTCAACCGGGAGGACTACGGCCTCAGCCTCACCTTGGGCGGAGGGGAAGTCACGCTGCTCGACATGACATACGCCTACAGTGTCTTCGCCAACAACGGTGTCATGGTCGGACAACCCGTGCCGCCCGAGAAGCGCCGCCCCGGCTACCGCGAGTTGGACCCCGTAGCCATCCTCCGGGTGGAAGACGCCGAGGGCGTGTGCTCGAACAGTATGACCGGCCGGAAACGCGTCAAGTGCTCTCCCCACAACTGGCCTATCTGATTACCAGCATTCTGAGCGATGAAGTGGCCCGCCAACCGGCAATGGGAGCCAGCAGCCCCCTGCTCCTCAGCCGCCCGGCCGCTGCCAAAACCGGCACCACCAATGATTTCCGTGACAATTGGACGATCGGCTACACACCCCAGTTCGTTACAGGCGTCTGGGTGGGGAACGCCGATAACTCCCCAATGGGACGTGTCTCCGGCCTGACGGGAGCCGCCCCCATTTGGAACGAGGTAATGGAGCGCGTCCACGAGGGGCTCCCCGTGGAGCCTTTCGTCCAGCCTCCCGGCCTAGTGGCCGTGCAGATCTGCGCCGACAGCGGCCTGCTGCCCACGCCGGCCTGCCCACGAGTGCGCACGGAAATCTTCATCGAGGGCACCCAGCCCACCACCTATGACACCCTCTACCAAGTCTTCCGCGTCTGCAAGCCGAGCGGCAAGTTGGCCACTGTCTACTGCCCGCCCGATCAAGTGGAAGAACGGGTCTTCATGGTGGTGCCCCCAGAGGCCCTCTCCTGGGCCCAGGCCAACGAGATCCCCCTGCCCCCCACAGAGTACGACACCACCTACGGCCCCAACGTGGCCGGTAGCAACGTGACTATTCTCTCGCCCGCCCCCTACAGTTACGTGAGCGGTGTGGTCCCCATCACGGGCACAGCCCGCACCGAGCCACCAGACCTCTTCCAGCTTTACCGGCTGGAGTTCGGTGAGGGGCTCGACCCCGCCTCCTGGGTGCAAATTGGACCGGACCGCACCGAACCAGTGGCCAGCGGTATCCTGGAATATTGGGATACTTCTGGGCTCCAAGAAGGACTCTACACCCTTCAGTTGACCGTCCTGCGCCGTGATGGCAACGCCGACCGCACGGCCGTCCAAGTCACCGTCGACGTGACGCCGCCCGAGGTGCGCATTACGTATCCCTTCCCAGACCAAACCTATGTGCTCGGCGATGACGAGTGGGTCAACGTCCAAGCCGAGGCAGCCGACAACGTGGCCATGCAGCGGGTGGAGTTCTACGTGGACGGTGAGCTCTTCGCCACGAGCACGGTGGCCCCATTTAACGAGAAGTGGCTCCTGAAGGGAGCGTCGCCGGGCGAACATGTCATTCACGTCGTCGCCGTGGACGCGGCCGGCAACAAGACGCAGAGCGAGCCCGTGCGCATTACGCTCGAGCCCAAGAAGGAAGCAGAGGAATGAAGTCCCCCTTCTCCACTGACACCAACCACGGCGGCAAAAGGGCTCCTCTGTGGCCTCACCTCAAGGGGACTGTGGCTCCCTGAGAAGAGCCCGCAAAGCACGGCGAGCTTGACGGCGGATGAAGAAGATGGGCACGAACGCCTGCACTGCAGCAGAGCGGTAGGCCACAGCCGCCTCAATGACCGCCTGCTGAACTTGTTCAGGGGAAAGTTGGCCCGCAAATTCCTCCGTGAGCTGCACAATGGCCACGTCCACTCCGTTGGCCCACTTCTGGTCCCAGAACGGGGAAGAGCTCGACCACCTGACGTTCATGAAGTCACCTCGATTCTTCATATATGTTGAGCGCTCAGGCGGGGGACGGCCGTCCTAATCGCCCCCCCGCCTGTTCACCCTGGATTCAACCAACACAACTTGAGCTGCCCCAGCGGGCGATGTTCACGGTCTCGCGATCACCGGAAGGAAGATACCATGCTCATCCTCGTTGATGATCACGCGGCTCACTGACACGCTTCCCATCGTGGCGTTGACCGGATCACTCAACATCACGTTGAAAGTGCGCTCGCCCTCGAAGAGCGTGGTGTTGGAAAGCCCAACCGTGTCACCGTAGCCGAAGTGCTCGTATCCGACGTTCGAGGTGTAGGCCGTAGGGCTCCCGTCAGCCAACAGGGGCGTGTTGACGGCGAAGAGGGCAGCAAGGAACGCGGCCGGCATCAGCAGGGCCAAGATCAGGTGTTGGCCCAAATGACCATGCTGACACCGGCCTCTTCAAAGACGGAGGTAGGCGTCTTGTGGTAACACGCAGCGCGGCGCAAGGCCTCACCGAGCTCCCACCCGGCGATGAGCGCTTCCACACGGGCGACACCGCAGAAGTCGAGGTCGCTCTGAGTATCCTTGGCGGCCTTGATCTTGCTGGCGAACTCCTCCGGATCAGCCAGAGGCTGCTGTTCACCGTCAATGAAGGAGTTGGTCTTGGGAAAACACTTGTCCTCGATGCACATGGCAGCTACGCCCCACTGTTCCAACTTGCGCACCAGCCGGCGCACGTTGTAGGCCATCGGCCGCCAGCGGAGAGGCCACCACAGGGACCTCCATGGCCAGGGCTTCCAGGATCTTGTTTTGCATGCCAACACCAAACCGCAGGGCGGCGAAGACAGGGGTTGCTACTCGGCTAAGAAGAAGCGGCATACGGTCAAGAACGGCCTGGTGGTGAACGAAGACGGTCTCATTCGGCTGGACAGCCCGCAGGGCGGCCACGTCCACCGTGCCCTGAAAGCGCTCCACCAGAATGGCGTCCACGGTGTTCATCACCGTGTAGACCAGGTCGGAGGTGAGCAGGGGCACGGTGAACGCCAACACCTCGGCCACAGGCAGCATCACGCCGTGCCGGCGCACGAGCTGGAGCACCCGTTCCCGGGCAAAGAGGCGCCAGAGGATGACCAAGTACGTCAACACGCCGATGAGTTCGGAGGCCACGTATCCCCACGCCAGGAAGCGCACATCGCTACGGCGAACAAGGACGGGCTGCCAACGGCCACACCGCGAGCTGACCCTGACATCCATGCGCGTACAATGCGCCCTCAAAGGCGTCCTGTGACCAGGATACCGGAGAAAACCATAAAAAGAATTAAGATGGCGTTAGAATTGCCTATCATCGTTCTACTCATCATGCCATCAGACAACATGACGATGTGTGGTGCCTTGACCTGCGTGTTGTCAACCCTGCTGACAGATAATTTTCCCTCCACCACGTTTCTGTGTGAAATTTTTCTCAATCCTCAAGATTCTTTCGGGGAGCGATAACGAACTTATATTAGAATATAATCGAGAAATGGCGCATACAATTATACCCGAATGTGCTGCAATGATATTTCACGAACAGAAAACCCCATTGATGTGATTGACATATCAGTGTTGACGTGCTACAATGGAATGTAATGGTAGCGGTTGTTGAGATGGGGTGGGTGAAATGGCGTGGGAGTGAAACGTTTCACGAGGCGAGTGAGGGTCTGGGCAAGAAGGAGAATCCGGGAAACGCGGAGGGTCTGGGCAAAAGGGAAAATCCGGGAAACGCGGCACCAAGTCATCCAATCGTTGGA
>JAUZRY010000045.1 GCA_030949995.1 Ardenticatenia bacterium | reverse complement strand
CAGCATCCTCCACCTCCTTCAAACGGGTTTCTTACTTGCGATGTTGTGGACGGGCTAGAGGTTACATGACATGAGGATGGCTTCTGGGAAAAATTCGGATCTCTTGGTGTTTCCCTGCACCGCTTCCCCAGAACGAAGCGGCCCACGCCTGTGCCACCGGGGTGTCGCGGGTGGACAAATGAGGAGGCCTCATCTGGAAGTGGCCAATCATGTGGAGGCCATGTCCCGCTACGTGGAGCCATTCAACGGGGTGGAGCCCCGCACAGGTGAACGCCCGCAGTGAAAGCACGTGTGGATGACACGTGGGGCTCTCTAGCTCCCCTCTCGCGCTAACGAGTGCCGGAACACTTTCGCTGCTTTGAATAGCTGTGCTACAATGAAAGCCAAAGTCCGATGAAGTACGTGTGTACAAGGACGCAGGAGCCTGCCATGCCCACGGACAAGCGAAAGCAAATCAAGCGCATAGTTGCCGAAACCCTCCCGGAGGTCATTCGGGAGGACGAGCGGGTCAAACAGTCTCTCCTGGACTTGAACCGTGACCACTTCGCCGACAAAGCTTCCACCGAAAGCCGCTTCGAGGCCATGCTGGCCGAACTACAACGCGAGCGCGAAGAACAGGCCAAGCGGTGGGAAGAGCTCCGCCAACAATGGGCCGAGCTCGCCGCCGACCGCGAGCGGCGCTGGCGGGAACTCCGACAGGAGTTAGCTGAACTGAAAGCCGACCGCGAGCGGCGCTGGCAGGAACTCAACAGGCGGTGGGACGAGCTGGAGGCCGACCGCAAACGGCAAAATGAGCAGCTCCAGCAACAATGGGCCGAGCTCGCCGCCGACCGCGAGCGGCGCTGGCGGGAACTCCGACAGGAGTTAGCTGAACTGAAAGCCGACCGCGAGCGGCGCTGGCAGGACTCAACAGGCGGTGGGACGAGCTGGAGGCCGACCGCAAACGGCAAAATGAGCAGCTCCAGCAACAATGGGCCGAGCTCGCCGCCGACCGCGAGCGGCGCTGGCGGGAGCACGCCGAAGAGCGGCGCCAGATTCTCGAGCGCATTGAAGCTCTGGCGCGCAGGTACGATCAGGGAATTGGGGCACTGGGTGCCCGTTGGGGCATACAAACTGAGGCCTCATTTCGCAACGCTCTTAAGGGTATTCTGGAGGAGTCATTCGGCGTTCAGGTTCTGAACCTCACCGAGTATGACGAGGAAGGCGAAGTGTTCGGCCGACCTGATCAGGTCGAAGTGGATGTACTGATCAAGAATGGCGAAATGATCATGGCCGAAATCAAATCCTCAATGAGCCGCTCGGACATGTACACGTTTGACCGCAAGGTGCGGTACTTCGAGAAGAAGTTGGGAAGGCCGGTCAAACGCCGTCTCGTCATCTCGCCCATGGTTGAAGAACGGGCCAAGCGCGTGGCCGAAGAGCTCGGCATTGAGGTGTTCAGCTATGCTGAGGATGCAGGCGCAACGCTCTGAACAAGGAGAAGTGGACCAACAAGGGTTGACAGAACGTCCAGGACACTTATAATCAGCTCCGGGCAGCTGGCGAACGGTCGCCCGGGGTGTGTTCTACGTGGGGTCAATGACGCCTCCGCAACGCGGGGGCGTTTTCTGTTTTCCACCAGCAAACGGCCGAGAACCTGAGAGCAGAACACGGAGGTGAGGAGGCGTGCCCGAGGCCGAACACCACGTTCCCGTCCCCGCACACGCAATGGGGACGGGGAACAGTGAGATGATCTTTGGCGTTCTGGTCTGGACATCATTTCCTGGCGTCTCCGATCCGGCCGGGCAGCGGGTCGTGATGGCTGCCCAAGAGCTTGGCTTCTCAGGCGTTCGCACCTGTCACGTACAACGCCTTTATTTTTTACAGGGCGCCCTGACACCCGCCCAAGTTGAAACACTCGCCCACACTGTTCTGGCCGACCCTGTTCTCGAATCGTTCGCGTGTCACTCCTCCACAGTGCCCTTTATTCCTGCCCACCCCCATCAACACATTGTTGACGTGGTCCTCCTGCCTGGCGTCACTGACCCCGTGGCCGAAAGCTTGCTCCGGGCTGCTCGCGTGTTGGGGATCACGGGAGCACACCAGGCCGCCACGGGGAAGCGCTACCTCCTCGAGGGCGAGCTGGAGCCATCGGAGCTCGAAGACCTGGCAGTGCGCGTCTGCTGCAATCCTCTCATCGAGCATTACACTGTGGACCAGCCTGTGACACCAGCCTTCACATCAGTTCAAGGGATCGACGAGACTGTCGAAGTCATTGCGCTGCGGGAAGCCAACGACACCGCCCTCGAGGCCATCAGCCTGGAGCGGCGTCTGGCCCTGAACCTGGAGGAAATGCGCGCTATTCAAGCCTACTACCGCCGGGAGGGCCGGGATCCCACCGATGTCGAGCTGGAGATGCTGGCCCAAACGTGGAGTGAGCACTGTGTCCACAAGACGTTCAAGGCGCGCATCCTCTACGACGGCCCGCCGCCCGGGGCTCCGCCAGACGCGCCCTGCGTGCGCCAGGTCGTAGATAGCCTGCTCCACACCTACATCCGTGGAGCGACTGAGCGGGTCGACAAGCCGTGGGTGCGCTCGGCCTTCGTGGACAACGCCGGCATTGTGGCCTTCACTGAGCACCTTGATCTGGCCTTCAAGGTGGAAACCCACAACCATCCCTCCGCACTGGAACCCTTTGGGGGCGCCAACACGGGCATGGGGGGCGTCATTCGCGACATTCTCGGCGTCAGTGCCCGCCCAATCGCCAACACTGATGTCCTCTGTTTCGGCCCCCAGGACTTGCCCGAAGATCGCTTGCCTACCGGCACCCTTCACCCCCGGCGCGTAGCCGCCGGCGTGATCCACGGCATTGAGGACTACGGCAACAAGATGGGCATCCCAACGGTCAACGGTGCTACCTTCTACCACCCGCGCTACACGGCCAACCCGCTCGTCTTCTGTGGTTGCGTGGGCGTGTTGCCCAGAGGCAGTCATCCCACCGAGCCGCGTCCCGACGACCTCATTGTGGTCGTGGGCGGACGTACAGGGCGCGACGGGCTGAGGGGCGCGACCTTCTCCAGCATGGCAATGGACGAGACGACCGGCCACGTGGCCGGGAGTGCTGTCCAAATCGGCGACCCGATCCAGGAGAAACGGGTGCTCGACGTGCTCCTGCAGGCACGGGACGAGCGCCTCTACAACGCCATTACCGACTGTGGCGCCGGCGGCCTCTCCTCGGCCGTGGGGGAAATGGGCCGCCACATCGGCGCGCGAGTCCACCTGGAACGGGTGCTCCTCAAATACCCGGGATTGCGCCCATGGGAGATATGGCTGAGCGAGGCCCAGGAGCGCATGGTGCTGGCCGTCTCCCCCGAGCAGTGGCCCCGCCTCCGGGAGCTCTGCGCGCGCCACAATGTGGAGGCCGTGAGCATCGGCGTGTTCGAGCCCACAGGCCGCCTTCGTCTCTTCTACGGCCACCACTGCGTTGGCGACTTGGACATGGCGTTTCTCCACGATGGCCTGCCCCGCCGAACCCTTCGCGCCCGCTGGCCGGGCGCCAAGCCCACCCGACGGAGACCACGCCCCGCTCAGCTCTTTGCCCCTGAGCATGCCCTGTTGGCCCTCTTGGCCCATCCCAACATCCGCTCCCGGGAGGAGATTGTGCGGCGTTATGATCACGAAGTGCAAGGGGGTACGGCTGTCAAGCCGCTAGTGGGAGCTGCCAACCATGGCCCCGGTGATGCAGCCGTGCTCGTGCCCTTGGAAGTGGCCGAGAGCACCAGCGACGGGGATCCCGTGCCCGCCACTATCCTGGGTGTGGGCCTCTGTCCCCAATACGGCGAGCTTGACCCCTACATCATGGCGTGGGCCGCCCTAGACGAGGCCATGCGCAACGTGGTCGCCGTGGGCGGCGACCCGGATCGCACGGCCGTGCTGGACAACTTCTGCTGGGGCAATCCGGCGTTGCCCGACCGCCTGGGCGCGCTGGTACGCTGTGCCCAAGGGTGCTACGACGCGGCCGTGGCCTACGGCGTGCCCTTTATCTCGGGCAAGGACAGCCTCAACAACGAATACACCGACGCGGACGGCACCCGCCACGCCATTCCGGGCACGCTCCTCATCTCTGCCCTGAGCATCATCCCCGACGCCCGCCGGACGGTTACCATGGACTTGAAAGCGCCCGGCAACGTCCTCTATGTGGTGGGCGACACGCGGGCCGAGTTGGCCAGTAGTCACTTTGTGGACGTGGCCGGCGGCCGGTGGCCAGGGGACGAGAAGCTGCCGGCTCCCGTTCCCCAGGCCCGTGACCGCTTCCGCGCCCTCCACCAAGCCGTCCGCCGCGGCCTCGTGCGCGCCTGCCACGACTGCGCTGAGGGTGGGCTGGCCGTAGCCCTGGCTGAAATGTGCCTGGCCGGCCATCTGGGCGCCGATGTGAGGCTCGACGCCCTGCCACGCTCATCCGGCGTGACCGTCGACGAGGTCGCGCTGTTCTCCGAGTCCCTCACCCGCTTTGTGGTCGAAGTGCCAGCCGCTCAAGCGCGTGACTTCGAGACCCTCATGGACACGGCAGAAGTGCCCGTGGGCCGCTTGGGCACCGTAGCCGCTCACGGTCGCCTGCGCGTGTGGGGGCTGGACGGCCGCCTCCTGTTCGATCTGCCCGTGGAGACCCTGGAACAGGCGTGGCGCGGCCACACCTCCACCTCCCTGCGGACGCCGTCACTCGCCGTGCCCCCAAACTCCGCCCCCTTTCCGCACGTGACCACGCGCAGACGGCCACGTGTGCTGGTGCTCGTGGCCGAGGGCACAAACCGGGAACGGGAAGCCGCCCTCGCCTGTGAGCTCGCCGGCGGCGCTCCCGAGATTGTCCACGTGAACCAGATCGTGAGTGGTGAACGCCGCCTGCACGACTACCACATGCTGCTCCTGCCAGGTGGCTTCTCCTACGGCGACAATCTGGGCGCCGGCACCCTCTGGGCTTTGGATGTGGAGCAACGTCTGGGCGAGCACATGCGCCGCTTTGTGGAGAGCGGTCGGCCCGTGTTGGGGATCTGCAACGGCTTTCAAGCCTTGGTGAAAGCTGGCCTGTTGCCTGGCAAGATGTGGCCCCCTGCTGGCGGCGAGCGCGTGGTCACCCTGGCCCCCAACGCCTCGGGGCAGTTCGAGTGCCGCTGGGTGTGGTTGGCCCCCAACCCCAGCAGCCCCTGCATCTTCACCCAGGGGCTTGAAGCACCCGTCTATTGCCCAGTCGCCCACGGCGAAGGTCGTTTCATCGTGCGCCCGAACGTGCGCGAAGTGCTCCGCGCTGACGGCCTGATCGCGCTCACGTACATCACGCCCGACGGCTCACCTGTCACCTATCCCCACAACCCGAACGGCTCTGAACTTCACGTGGCCGGCATCTGTAACCCGGCCGGCAACGTGTTGGGCCTCATGCCCCACCCCGAAGACCACATCTTTCCCTGGCAACATCCCCGCTGGCACCGGGGCGAACGAGGATTTGACGGCCTGCGGCTCTTTCAAAACGGCCTTATGTACGCACACCAGGTGTAATCCCTGAGAGAGGATGAGTCATGCTTACACTCGAAGCGTTGATCAACGCCATCCCTCACGCCGTCGAGACAGTGGACGTGCCCGAACTCGGTTCCAAAGTCCAAGGCAAAGTGCGCGACATCTACCACCTTGGCGGCCAGCGCGTGCTCATCACCACCGACCGCGTCTCCGCCTTCGACCGCGTGTTGGGGCTGATTCCCTTCAAGGGCCAGGTGCTCAATCAGCTCAGCGCCTGGTGGTTCCGCCAGACAGCCGACATCGTGGGCAATCACATGCTCGAGGTGCCCGACCCCAACGTGATGGTGGTGCAAGAGGCACAGGCCCTGCCTGTGGAGGTGATTGTGAGGGGGTATATCACGGGCGTGACGGCAACGTCACTCTGGTATCTCTACGCCCAAGGGGAACGTCGTCCTTACGGCCTTCCTCTTCCCGAGGGGTTGCGCAAAAACGACCCCTTGCCCCAACCGGTGATCACGCCCACCACCAAGGCCACCGGCGGCGCCCACGATGAGCGTCTGACCCGTGCCGAGGTCATCGAGCGTGGCCTCGTGGCCCCGGATGTGTGGGCGCGCGTCGAGGAGGTGGCCTTGGCGCTCTTTGCCCGAGGCCAGGAGGTGGCACGGCAGGCCGGCCTCATCCTCGTGGACACCAAGTACGAGTTCGGCCTGCTCAATGGAGAGTTAGTGCTTATTGATGAACTTCACACTCCCGACTCAAGTCGTTACTGGGTGGCCGAGACGTACACGCCCGGCAGCGACCAGGATCCCGAGCACTTCGATAAGGAGTACCTGCGCGCCTGGTTTGCCGCCCGGGGCTACCGGGGCGACGGCACGCCGCCCACTATGCCCCCCGAGGTCGTCGCCCAAGTGGCCCAGCGCTACATCGCCGCCTACGAGCGGCTGACAGGCCACACCTTCGTGCCCGGAGAACAGCCGGCCGGTGACCGGATTGTCCGTGCCCTTCGTGCTTGGGTTGGCACCACGGTCTAGACAGAGGAGGTGTGTGACCATGAGCGAACAACTTTCCCCCCTGGTGCCCATCCTCATGGGTTCCAAGAGCGACCAAGAGCACGGCAAGGCTATCGCGCGCGCCCTGGCGACATTTGGCCTCGCCAGCCACCTGCGCGTGGCCTCGGCCCACAAGGTGCCCGAGTACTTGTTGACGCTCCTGCGCGAGTACGAGGCCGACCCACGCCCCAAGGTTTACATCACGGTGGCCGGGCGATCCAACGCCCTCAGCGGCCTGGTGGACGCCCAGGTGAGCGCCCCTGTGATCGCCTGTCCACCCCTTTCATCCACCTTTGCGGGGGCGGATATTTTCTCCTCGCTGCGGATGCCCAGCGGTGTGGCCCCGGCCGTAGTCCTGGAACCGGCGGCCGCCGCGCTCCTGGCAGCGAAAATCCTGGGCGTAGCCCACGCTGACGTGCGCGAGCGCGTGGTCGCCTATCAGCAGAGCGTAGCGGAGAAGGTTATCGCAGACGATACAACCGTCTCCTCCGCGCGCGGGATTCTGTAAGACTGTGTCCCTTGTGTCCGAGCGTTCAGGCCACCGCTCTCTGCCTGAGCGAGTCAACAGGATCGGGAACGGGAAAGGGGAATGGCACCATGATGGGGCACTACCGTGTCACCGGGCTGCGGGAGGCCTGCGGCGTCTTCGGCGTCTTCGCGCCGGGACGCGACGTGGCCCGCCTCACCTTCTTCGGCCTCTATGCCCTCCAACACCGTGGTCAAGAGAGCGCCGGTATCGCCACGTGTGACGGCCATACGGCGTATCTTCACAAGGGTATGGGGTTGGTGGCTCAAGTCTTCAACGAGGAGAACTTGCGCCCGCTCCGGGGCCACATGGCCATCGGCCACAACCGGTATTCAACCACCGGGGCCTCACACATCCGCAACGCTCAGCCCTACCTGATTGAGACCCTCCACGGCCCGCTGGGGGTGGCCCACAACGGCAACTTGACCAACGCCCTTCACCTGCGGCGCCTGGTGCTGGAACGGGGCGTAGGGCTCTCCTCGACCAGCGACAGTGAGGTGATCACCCAAATGTTGGCCGCCCCGCCGGAGGCGTGGCTGAACGGCCATGCGCCTCCCGTCAACGGCGACGGCGTCGACGATGAGTGGGTGGCCCGCATTCGTGCCTTCATGCGCCTGGCAAAGGGAGCGTACTCCTTGGTCATTCTCACCCGTCGGGGGCTCTACGCCGTGCGGGATCCCTTGGGCCTGCGTCCCCTCTGCTTGGGCACGCTGGACGAAGGCGTGGTGGTGGCCTCGGAATCGTGTGCTCTGCTCACTGTGGGGGCCACCTACCTACGCGAGGTGACCCCGGGCGAGATCGTGCGCGTGGACGACCGAGGCATCACCTCCTTTGCAGGACTCCACTCGCCCACACGAGCCCTCTGCATCTTCGAGTACGTCTACTTCGCCCGGCCAGACTCCCTCTTCGAGGGGCAAGTGATCCACGAGGTGCGCCAGCGCATGGGGCGCCGTTTGGCCCACGAGGCCCCGGCCGACGCGGACATCGTAGTAGGCGTGCCCGACTCGGCCACGCCCCATGCCATTGGCTACAGCCTGGAGTCGGGAATCCCCTTCACCGAGGGGTTGACCAAGAACCGCTACATCGGTCGCACGTTCATTCAGCCGGATGACAAACTGCGGCAGGAGGGCGTGCGCCTGAAGTACAACCCCCTGCCCGCGAACTTGGAAGGACGCCGCGTGGTGCTGGTGGACGATTCCATCGTGCGCGGCAACACGGCCGGGCCCCTCGTCCAGCTCTTGCGCGATGGCGGGGCACGCGAGGTCCACGTGCGGGTGGCTTCGCCGCCCGTATGCCACCCCTGCTTCATGGGCGTGGACATGGCCACCTACCGCGAGCTGGTTGCCGCGCGCATGGACGTGGAAGCCATCCGCCGCCATATCGGCGCCGACAGTTTGGCCTACTTGAGCTTGCCCGGCCTGGTAGCTGTTGTGGAGGAAGCCCTCGAAAAGCCTACAGGCCACTGCACGGCCTGCTTCTCCGGCGAGTACCCCATCGAGATTCCCGAGTGGCTCTTCGCCGAGAACCGGGAGAAGCTGGCTTTTGAGGGCATATGGGGCAGCTAACCAACAGAGAGGGAGGCCACATGGGGACACGGAAGCGGGTGTTGATCGTTGGCTCCGGCGGACGCGAGCACGCTCTGGCGTGGGCCCTTTCCCGTTCACCCCGGGTTGAACAGGTATACGTGGCTCCGGGCAACGCCGGCACATCCTGGCCGGCCACGCCCCGGTCAGGCCCTTGGGCCCCAGGAGCCCCGTGTGTGCGCGTGGCTGTGGCCGCTGACGATTTTGATGCGCTCATCGCCATGGCCCACCAGAAACAAATAGACCTAACTGTTGTTGGCCCCGAAAACCCCTTGGCCGCCGGCATCGTGGACGCCTTTCAAGCTGCCGGCTTGCGTGCCTTCGGGCCCACGCGCGCTGCTGCCCGCATTGAGGCGTCCAAGGCCTTTGCCAAGGTCTTCATGGCTCGCCATCACATCCCTACAGCCCGCTATGCCACGTTCACGGAGTTTGAAGCAGCTCTCAATCACGTGCGCCGTGTTGAGTACGACGTGGTCATTAAGGCATCGGGGCTGGCCGCGGGCAAGGGGGTTATCGTGCCCAACACCCAGGATGAGGCTGAAGCCGCTCTGCGGCGCATTATGGTCGAACGCGCTTTCGGCACAGCCGGAGATGAGGTGGTCATCGAAGAGCGGCTCTACGGCCAAGAAGCCTCTGTCTTGGCCTTCACCGATGGGTACACCGTGGTGCCCATGCCGGCCGCCCAAGACCACAAGCCCATCTTTGACGGCGACCGGGGCCCCAACACGGGCGGCATGGGCGCCTACGCCCCGGCTCCTCTCATCACCCCGGAGCTGCTGGACGACATCGTGCGAACGGTCCTTCAGCCGACTGTGAACGGCCTGCGCGCCGAAGGTGCCCCCTATGTGGGCGTGCTGTACGCCGGCCTGATGCTCACTGATGCCGGCCCCCGTGTCCTGGAGTTCAACTGCCGGTTCGGAGACCCAGAAGCGCAAGTCATTCTTCCCCTCCTGGAAAATGACCTGATGGACGTGCTGGAAGCGTGCTTGGAAGGCACCTTGGACCGCGTTGCTGTGCGCTGGCGGCCCGGTGCAGCCGTCACCGTCGTGGCCGCGTCGGAGGGATATCCGGGGCCTTACCCCAAGGGGCGCCCCATCTACGGCGTTCAGAAAGCTGAAGCCCTGCCGGGTGTGCTCATTTTCCATGCGGGCACAGAGCTCCGGGGAGACAGGCCGGTTACAGCAGGAGGGCGTGTGCTCAACGTGACCGCCATTGGCGACGACGTGCGCCAGGCCGTGAAGCGCGCCTACGAGGCCATAGGCCACCTGTATTTCGAGGGGATGCAGTATCGCAAGGACATCGGTACCAAAGCCATGATGTAACAGCCTTCCGGAGTATCCCAACGGCACCGCCATCCCCCGTGCACTTGGTTTGAGCACGTGGAACAAGTAAAATGAGAACATGGTCGTCTCTCCACATCAATGCCCTCGGGGACGAAATCGTTGGAGATTTGGAAAGACGGCAAGGAGATCGCAGCATGGCTCAACACTACGCCCAAGCGGGGGTCAACATCGAAGCCGGCAACGAAGCCGTGCGCCTGATCGTCGACGCTGTGGCTGCCACTCACGGCCCCGAAGTCATAGGTGGCGTGGGGGCCTTCGGGGGACTTTTCGACGCGACGGCCATGGCCCAGATGAGGGCACCGGTGCTCGTGGCCTCCACGGACGGCGTGGGGACCAAAACCCTTGTGGCCGCACGACTGAACCGTTGGGAAACCATCGGGCACGATCTGGTCAACCACTGCGTCAACGACATCTTGGTGCAGGGGGGGGCCGACCTCTCTTCTTCCTCGATTACGTGGCCAGCGCCCACCTTCGGCCATCCCGCGTGGCGACCATTGTGAGGGGCGTGGCCGAAGCGTGCCGTGCCGTGGGCTGTGCCCTGTTGGGCGGCGAAACCGCTGAGATGCCGGGCGTCTACCGTGAGGGCGCTGTGGACGTGGTGGGCACCGTTGTGGGCATCGTGGAGCGGGAAGAGCTTATCACCGGGGAGCACATTGTGCCCGGCGACGTGGTGCTGGCGCTGCCATCGAACGGCCTGCACACCAACGGCTACTCCCTGGCCCGGCGAGTTCTGGGGGGAGAGGATTGGTCGGCTCCCCGCGCGGAATTGGGTGGGCAGAGCATCGGCGAGGCATTGCTGGCCCCTCACCGCTGTTACGCCGAACACGTGGACCGCTTGCGGGCACAGGGAATCAACATGAAGGGCATGGCCCACATCACGGGCGGCGGTGTGTTCGACAACCTGCCCCGCGTCCTCCCTGCCGGCGTGGATGCCAACATCCGCCGCGGCACGTGGCCGGAGCCCCCCATCTTCGCCCTTGTCCAACGCTTGGGAGAGGTCGAGGACAGCGAGATGTTTCACATCTTCAACATGGGCATTGGCATGACGATCATCATCCCTCCTGATCACGTGGATCGTGCCCTGGCAGCCCTGCCGGGCGAGTGTTACGTTGTCGGCGAGATCGTGGCCGGAGGGGGACACGTCCACGTGGAGGGCATTCGCACAGGAGGAATCACATCATGGCACCTGTAACACCAGCCAGGCTGGTCGTGTTCATTTCAGGCAGCGGCACCAACTTGCAAGCGATCCTGGATGCCTGCGCCAACGGCACGCTGTCCGCGCAGGTGGTGCTGGTCGTCTCCAATCGCAAGGGCGCCTACGGTCTCGTGCGAGCGCAGCGGGCGAGCGTGCCCACACTGTATTTCCCCCTAAAACCCTATCGCGAGGCCGGGCGCACCCGCGAGGAGTACGACGCCGACTTGGCTGCCCGCGTGGCCCAGTACGAGCCAGACTTGATTGTGCTCGCCGGGTGGATGCACATTCTCAGTCCTGCGTTCCTAGACCAGTTTCCCGAGCGCGTCATCAACCTCCATCCCGCCTTGCCCGGCATGTTCCCGGGCACGCACGCCATCGAGCGTGCCTTCCAGGCATTCCGGCGTGGGGAGATCAGTTACAGTGGCTGCATGGTCCACTACACTATCCCCGAAGTGGACGCTGGGCCGGTGATCGCTCAGGCCAAGGTTCCCATCTTCTCCTCTGACACCCTGGAATCCTTCGAGGAACGCATGCACGCCACCGAGCATCGCCTCATTGTCGAGGCCATAGCCACGGCATTGAACCCCCAAGCCACGACACACGCGTGTAAGGCCAGAACGACCTAGGCAAGGGAGGAGAGTGATGTCGAGCACACACGCCGTCCTTCCGGTGTTGTCCCTTGACACTGTGCTCTTCCCGGGAATGGTGCTTGCCATCGAGGTGGAGGAGGCCGAGGAGCGTCAGGTCATCGACGTCTGCTTGGACCAAGATACCCCCTTCGGCGTGGTGCTCTCGCGGCCGAATCCACTTGGCTTGCAGGCCCTGCCCCACCAAGTGGGCACAGCCGCCTACGTTACCTCCTACGAACCCTTGGACAACACCCGAATGTGGGTGCGGGCCGTGGGCAGCGAGCGGTTCATGGTCACTCACTTCTACCGTCGGGGGGATGTAATGACAGCCACTGTGGTGCCCTATCCCTTCCAAGAGCACCCGAGCGACCAGGTAGAGTGGCTTGCTTCCCGGCTGCGTCCAGCCGTAGAGGCCTATTTGGACGTGTTAGCCGATGTGATCGGCCGACCGCTCACCGACGAGGAGGTGCCTCGTACCCCCTTGGCCCTTGCCTGCTTCACGGCCGTCGTGCTTCAGGTGGACAATGCGGTCAAGCAGGCCCTGCTGTCGGTCGCCGCACTGTCGGACCTGCTGCAGGCCGAGTTGCACCTGCTCCGCCAGGAACTTTTGGTGCTCCGCCACGTGCGCGATGTGGTCGAAAGCGGGCAGCTTCCTCCCTTGGTGGAAACGCCCTTGGGCCACATCTCCCTCAATTGACAGGTGAATCTCAGGCCACCGGCTCCCCGAATGCCCGCTTGGCCGGCCCGAGCACGTCGGCGTCGTCAAAGGCCACGAAGCGGCCAGACATGGTACTCGGGGCGTGGAGGGCGAGCCAGGCGATCGAACGCCCCGAGAGTTCGGGGGAGACGAGTTCCCCCCTCTCCTTGAGCTGCCGGAAGCGGGCGACCTGCTCCGGGAACATGTGACCTTCTCCCCGGCGTCTGATGAGCGCCTGCATCTCCGTGTCCACAACGCCCGGGTGGACCGAAATGGCGATCACTTGTGGCTCCTCGAGGGCCACCACTTGGGTGAAGAGGTGCAAGCCGGCTTTAGTGGCGCAGTACGCGCTCCAGGCGGCAATGGGGTGGTGGGCAGCGCCGCTGCTGATGTTGATCAGGCGTCCTCGGGCTGCTCGCAGGGCTGGCAGCGCCTCCCTGGTCAAGAAGAAGGGAGCGACCAAGTTGACCTCAACGGCGTACCGCCACGCAACCACGTCGGCTTCAGCCACGCGGGCGATGGGCTCCAACACGGCGGCGTTGTTCACCAGAGCGTCCAAGTGCCCAAACGTGGTCACAGCCTGGTCCACGACGCGGTGACAGAATTCGGCGTCGCTCACGTCACCTGCCAAGGCCAACGCTCGTCCCCCGAGCCTCTCCACCTCCTCGGCCGTCCGGCGGAGTGCCGGTTCCGTGCGGGCCACCACCACTACTGTGGCGCCGGCACGGCCCAGCCACCGTGCCGTGGCTGCGCCAATGCCCCGTGAGGCTCCCGTGACCATCACAACAGGACGATTCATCCTGGTGCCTCCTTCAACGCGTGCTCAACACGATCCAATGCCTCCCGGATGATCTCCACATCCACAGTGAACGCCACGCGCACAAAGCCTTCACCGCCAGGGCCGAAGAAGGTGCCCGGCGTCATCCAGACGCCGGCGCGGTCGAGCAGATGGTCGGCGAGAGATTCGGCGCTCCAGCCGGCCGGCACACGTGCCCAGACGTAGAGGGTGGCACGGGGCACGTCACATGAGAAGCCCAACGCGCGCAGCCCGGCCACCAGCACGTCACGGCGCTCCTGGTAGATGGCATTGCGCTCCTCGATCCACTCTTGGGGCCCCTCCAGAGCAGCGACGGCTCCGGCTTGGAAGCGGCAAAAAGATACCCGTGTCCACGTTGCTCTTCACCCTCGTGAGGGCCGCAATGAGGTCAGCATTGCCCACGACCATGCCCACCCGCCATCCGGCCATGTTGTATGTCTTGCTGAGGGAGTTGAACTCCACTCCCACGTCACGTGCCCCTTCCACCTCCAGAAAGCTGGGCGCACGGTAGCCATCGAACGTGATGTCGGCGTACGGGTTGTCGCTGAGCACAACGAAGTCATAGTAGCGGGCTCGCTCGACGAGTTGACGGTAGAAGTCAAGGGGCGCTACGGCACCTGTGGGGTTGTTGGGATAGTTGACCCACACGGTGACTGCCCGGCGGTAGAGGTCGTCGGGCACAGCGTCCAAGTCGGGGAGAAAGCCCGACTCCGCGCTCAAGGGCACGAAATGGATCTCGCCACCGGCCAGAAGGGTGCCCAAGCGATATGTCGGGTAGCCTGGATCGGGGACCAACACAGGATCGCCCGGGTCCCACCAGGGCCCAAGCTACGTGGGCTAAGCCTTCCTTGGAGCCGATCAGAGGCAAGACTTCTCGATCCGGGTCCAGCTCCACGCCAAAGCGCCGGCGGTAGTAGGCCGCCATGGCCCGACGGAGCTCCGAGGTACCCACGTAGCCGGGGTATCGGTGGACACTAGGGTCACGCACGGCCTCAATCATGGCCTGGACAATGAACTCGGGAGGGGGCATGTCCGGGCTGCCAATGCCCAAGTTGATCACCCGTTCGCCACGGGCTTCCTTCTCGCGGATGCGGCGGGCCACGCTGGCGAAGACATACGGCGGCAGATCGCGAAGACGTCGGGCTGTGCGCATAGTTCACTCCTGTGGCGATAGGGATGGTGGGCGCTCGTCAGGCCGGAGGGGGGCTCCTCGTTCCACCCACGTCTCGACAACACGGCCAACGCGCTCCAGACTCTCGGCGCCGAGCTGTTCACACGTGTCGTCCAAGGTGTGCCAGGCGGGATAGTCGAAGTCAATGAGGTCCACGGCAGGAATGCCAGCCTCCAAGAAGGGAATGTGATCGTCAATAACAGCCCACTTGGGCTCATTGTAGAAGCCACGCCCCTCATAGCCCAGCTCGGCGGCGATGGCGAAGAGCACGTCGTTGAGCGCTGGGTCTGAATTGCGCTCTCGGTAGATCTGCTGGTCTTTGTCACCCACCATGTCCACCAGGACCATGGCTTCTGGCCGCACCACGGGGGAAATCGGCCACCATCTGCGAGGCTCCCACGGCAAAGGGCCATCCATCGATGGTGCCCCGGTCCTCGGCGTCGAAGAAGGCCAATTGCACTTGGAGCCCGTCGGGAATGTCGAGCACGTAGGCCAACTCCACCAGTACCGCGACGCCGCTGGCCCCATCATTGCCGCCTACAATGGGGGATTCGGGACTGATCGGATCTTGGTCGGCGCGGGGCCGGGTGTCGTAGTGGGCCCCCACCATGACAGGTCGGCCCTCTCCCCACACCCCCACCACGTTGCGGATGGGCAGGCCACGATAGGTGGTCTCCTGGCGAACGACTTCCCACCCGGCCTGCACGAGCTGCTGTTCAATCCACGCCCGCGTGCGGAGCAACGCCTCGCTGCCGGTGGGCCTAGGGCCAATAGCACACTGGGCACGGGCAAACTCCAGGGCACGGGCACCGTCGAACTGTCCGCGTGAGCGCGGAGAGGGAGACACGGGCACAGGTGTGGAAGAAGCAGGCGCTGCAGGGGAGGGAGTGACCGCTTGACAGGCAACGAGGAAGAGCAACACGCCCACCCACCACGGGCCAACAGGCTGTCGGGCGACCACAGAGCCACTCCCTCGGTTGCGAGCAGTGAGCGGTTGACTACTCATAGCGTGTTCGATGCGTCGGGTTGGAGTCCGCCTCCCGCTTGGGCACGGCAAGGGGAGTATACCGCAATCGGGGGTGATGATCAACTCCATCGGCCGTCGGGCGCGGCTTGCCCTCCAGAGCGACGTGGGAGAGAATTTGAAGGAAGGGGTTGCTAAGCACGCTTGGGAGACACGACCGATGTGGGCCGAAGTTCGGCTCTGCGCCACATGTGGGTTGCGCTATCCTTGGTACGAGTCGCAACCTGACCGCGAGCGCTGTCCTGCCTGCCGGGCGCCCACGCGCCCGTTGGCAACATGGGAGACAGGCACACGCGTGCCCTGTTCACCCCGCTCCGCCCCCCGGCGGCGAGTGGCTCTGGTGGTAGACAACGTGCGCTCGGCGTGGAACGTGGGCGCTCTGTTTCGCACGGCCGACGGCTTGGGGGTCGAACGGCTCTACCTGTGCGGTATTACGCCGACCCCGGTTCATCCGAAAGTGCACAAGACAGCGCTGGGCGCTGAAGAGAGTGTGGTGTGGGAACACGCCCCCAACACGGCCGACATTCTTATCCGCCTGCGCACTCGGGGATGGCAGGTGTGGGCCCTGGAACAGGCTCCTGGCGCCCGGCCCCTCAACGCTGTGGAGCTGCCCGAAGGCCGTGTGGCCCTGGTGGTTGGGAACGAAGTGTGCGGCGTGGGTCCCGACCTGTTCCCCCTCTGTGACGCCCTGATCTGCCTGCCCATGCGGGGCATGAAGCGCTCCTTCAACGTGGAGGTAGCCGCCGCCATTCTCCTCTGGGCCCTCACCTCCTGAAGGTCACCCTAGCGCGTATAAGCAGGGCTGGGTTCGTCGGCCAAAACAGGCTCGATCTCCGGCAGAATGGCTTCTAGGGCCTTCAGGGCTCGCTCGGCGTAGGCTCGGTTACGCTTGGCCTTGGGACGGATACGCCGTGGTAGGGATGGCAGGATGCCGAAGTTCGCCTTCATAGGCTGAAAAGTCGTGGGCTCGGCGTGGGTCACGTACCAACAGAGGGCACCGAGCATTGTCTCCCTGGGAAGTACCAGCGGGCGTTCTCCCCGGAGCAGGCGGGCGACGTTAATGCCCGCCACCAGCCCTGTGCCGGCATTGCCCACGTACCCCTCGACACCCGTAATCTGACCGGCAAAGAAGAGATCTGGCCGGCGGCGGAACTGCATGGTGGGTTCCAACAGCACGGGAGCGTTGATAAAGGTGTTGCGGTGCATCTGGCCCAGCCGCACGAAGACGGCGTTTTCCAGGCCGGGAATCATGCGGAAAACGCGCCGCTGTTCCGGCCACTTCAGGTTCGTCTGGAACCCCACCATGCTGTAGAGTGTGCCGGCCAGATTGTCCTGGCGTAACTGGACTACCGCGTAGGGCTGTTGGCCCGTGCGCGGGTCCACAAGCCCCACCGGACGCAGTGGGCCATAGGCCAAGGCCTCCTCCCCTCGCTTGGCCAACACCTCAATGGGCAAACAGCCCTCGAAGAAACGCTCATCCTCCCGCTCGAAGTCGCGTAGCCGAATCGTTTCAGCCTCCACCAGCGCACGCACGAAGCGCCGGTACTCCTCCTCGTTCATGGGACAATTGAGGTAATCCCCTTCCTCTTGTTCTCCACGCCCATAGCGGGAGGCGCGGAAGCAAATCTCCATGTTCACGGAATCAGCCTCCACGATGGGTGCCATTGCGTCGTAGAAGTAGAGATACTCTTCCCCTGTGAGGCGCCGGATGTCCTCAGTCAGCGCATCGCTGGTGAGGGGGCCAGTGGCGATGATGGTAGGGCGCTCCACCGGCACGCGGGTCACCTCCTGGCGACGCACCTCGATGAGCGGATGGGCTTCGATCAGGCGTGTCACTTCCTCGGCAAAGCGTTCGCGGTCCACGGCTAAAGCCGCCCCGGCCGGCACCTTTGCCCTGTCGGCGGCCGCCAGGATGAGCGAGCCCAAGCGGCGCATTTCTTCCTTGAGGAGCCCTGAAGCCCGGTCAATCAGGGCCGATCCCAAGGAATTGCTGCACACTAGCTCGGCGAGTCGGTCGGTGAAGTGGGCCGGCGTGGACTTGACGGGCCGCATCTCGTAGAGGGCCACACGCCAGCCCCGCTGGGCCAGTTGCCAAGCTGCCTCGGACCCGGCCAAGCCGCCGCCCACCACGATGACATCCATCCTTTCAAGGTTGCTCAGCTCGCCCATAATTTCCCCCTCCACAACACAAGCGGTTGCACACCGCGTTCTGTCTGGGTGTCTGGCTCACGGGTGTGGCGTGAGTAGTATTATACCATAGCTCGTCAAGGTAGACGGTTACCATGGAGTTCGTGCTCGGACTTATCTGCCCCCGTGCCGCTATGGTCAGACCACTCCACACCAACACACGGGTGTGTCCCACATGTGTCGGGATGTGGTAGCATGGAAAGAGGGGAAGGAGGAGACAGGGAGACAGGGAGACAGGGAGACAAGGGGACAAGGGGACGAGGGAAGGGGGAGAGGGGGCGATAGAGCAGGCGTTGTGGAGGGCGCACACGGTCGCTTCCTCCGGAAGATGGAAGAAGAGGTGTTGGAGCGGCTTGCCCCCTCGCCGACGACTCTGGGACACATCCCAACACACATGGCACTTGACAAAGGTGGGCATCGTTCCTATAATCAAGTCAACATTTTTACCCTTCATGATACTGCTCGCAGATGTTTCCCCACCAGTGTCCTGGGCTTGGGCAAGTCCCTCTCAAGAGCCGTCCGACGCACCCAGACACCGGAGTTGTATACTCTTGGTGTATTTGCTAGAACTCAAAACGGGGATACATGGGCACATTTCCCTGCTACATTGAGCACGGTGCCTGTTTTGTCATTTCGGCTGCTTCCGGAATGGGCGGCACAACCACGGGCGAGAGAGAACGTGGAGTCGTTCCCCCGAGTGTCCATCTCCCTGGTGAAGTGTGTGGGGTGACATCGGCGCTGTTGTGGAGAGCTCCTCATGTCGAATGGGACAATGGGGAATAGAGCAGCCACGCTCGGCCTGGCCGTGGACGCCTAGGCTCGTGCACACGTGAAGTGTGTGCGTCCGGAAGCCTTCCTGTGCTCCAGGTCCCGAGCCGGGCCAGAGGGCGTGGCGACCCCAGGGCAGAAGCTGGAAGCCAACTGGCCACCCGCAACATGGCGAAGACGTGAGCAGCACGTGCTGACATTACAACACGCCAAACGAACACGGCACTCATGGCTGACCGTAAACAACGAACCCTGATAAACCAGAAGTGAGAGAAGAGACCCATGGACTTGTTGGAGATTGACATCGCCCAACTCGAACAAATGACCCTCAGCGAGTTGCGCAGCTTGGCCCGGCAGATGGACATCAGCGGGTACAGTCGCCTGAAGAAGACAGACTTGATCTTCAGGCTCCTCCAGGCCAAGGCGGAGCAGCAGGGCTACATCTTCGGCGGGGGCATTCTCGACATCGTCCAAGAGGGCATCGGGTTCCTGCGCACTGAGAACTTGTTGCCCAGCCCGGACGACATCTACGTCTCCCAAAGTCAGATCAGGCGCTTCGGATTGCGCACGGGTGACATGGTCATCGGCCAGGTGCGCCCCCCCAAGGAGACGGAGAAGTACTACGGGCTCCTGCGCGTGGAGGCGGTCAACGGGCTCGACCCAGAATCAGCTCGTCATCGCCCCAACTTTGACGATCTCACCCCCATCTTTCCCAACGAGCAGATCAAGCTGGAAACCAAGCCGGAGATCGTCTCCACCAGGTTGCTCGACCTCATTGCGCCCATCGGGCGAGGACAACGCGGCCTCATCGTATCGCCCCCCCAAGGCGGGCAAGACCACCTTGCTGAAGGACATTGCCAACGGAATGACCGCCAATTACCCAGACCTCCACATGATGGTGGTGCTCATCGGGGAACGCCCCGAAGAAGTGACCGACATGGACCGGTCGGTAGAAGCTGAAGTGTACGCCAGCACCTTCGACGACCCGGTCCAAGACCACGTGCGCGTTGCCGAGATGGCCCTGGCCCGGGCCAAGCGCGTGGTGGAGTCGAAGCGCGACGTGGTCATCTTGCTCGACTCGATCACTCGCCTGACACGGGCCTACAACCTGACCGTGCCCCCGAGCGGCCGCACGCTCTCCGGGGGCATCGATCCGGCCGCCCTCTATCCCCCCCAAGCGCTTCTTCGGCGCCGCGCGCAACATCGAAGAGGGGGGGCAGTCTCACCATTATCGCCACTGCGCTGGTGGACACGGGCAGCCGCATGGACGACGTCATCTACGAGGAGTTCAAGGGCACCGGCAACATGGAAATTCACCTCAACCGCCGCCTAGCGGAGCGGCGCATCTTCCCGGCCATCGACGTGGAACGCTCCGGCACCCGGCGCGAAGAGTTGCTCCTGCCTCCGGATGTTCTCCAGAAGGTGTGGACCATCCGTCGCATGATCAGCGCCATTGGCAGCGTGGAAGGCATCGAGGCCCTGATCGAGCGAATGCGCAAGACCAAAAACAACAAGGAATTTCTCGCCACGCTCCACTTGGCCGACATTTAAAGGCCTGACATCATCATCGTGCCCGATAGCTGTGGGCGGGGCACTCTCAAGCCCCGCCCGCTTTTGTGCCCAGCAGCGTATGTTTTCCCCACATTTGCCTTTTCCAGCAGGGAAAATATAATGGAAGCGCTTCTGGGAGCTCGGCCGCACCAGCGCATGCAATGCCTTGCCCCTGGCGGCCGGCATTTCAGGAGAAAAGGGGCAGAAAGCGAGAGGGGAAATGGCTGAATCGTCCCTTGGGCCGTCCTTGTCAAGGCCATCGTCACAGTCAACGTTCTCAGGAACACTTCACACGCCGGACGTTCTCCGCCCCTCCAAACCCACTCTCTCCCGACGGCGACTCCTGGCCCTCTTCCGACTTCTCCGCCAAAAGCGCTTCGAATGGCCCTTCGTGGCCAGAATGACCGGCCACATTATCCTTCTGGTGCTGATCGTGGCCGGGTATGCGGCCGCACAGGTTCAGTGGCAGGAGCAACTCCCTGACTTCTCCTTGCCCTCGCTGGTCCTCCGTCCAGCCCGCACTGTGAACCCACCCTTGCGCCCACCCATGCTGATCGCTCCCAACACCGTCGAACAGCCGCCCACAGTGCGCGTTGAGGTGGCCCCGTGGACTACAGTGGTGGAGCGGCCCGCCGTGGCGCGCACCGAGCCGGTGATCTACATTGTTCAGCCGGGCGATAACCCTTCCCTGATCGCCTCACGCTTTGGGCTGAAGCCGGAGACCATCATTTGGGCCAACGCCGAACTGGAGCGCACCCCCGACTTGCTCAGTGTGGGCCAGGAACTGATCATCCCGCCTGTGGACGGCGTGCTCCACACAGTCAAGAAGGGAGACACGCTGGAGAGCATCGCCAAGAAGTACAAAGTCTCCGTCGAGGCCATTGTGGGATATGAGCCCAACGGGCTCGCCCCGGGCGCCCAACTCGCCGAAGGGCAGAAAATCATGGTGCCGGGGGGCAAGAAACCTTATGTGGCCCCTGTTGTGCGCGCGCCCACCGGCCGATGGGTGAATCCCGGCACATTCGACGGCGCTTCGGGGGCTTTCATGTGGCCCATCACCGGGCGCATTACCCAGGGCGTCCACCGGTACCACATGGCCTTGGACATTGCCAACGCCATGGGCATGCCCATCGCCGCCTCAGACGCCGGCGTGGTGATCTTCGCCGGCTGGGACAACAGCGGCTATGGCTACAGCGTGGTCATTGACCACGGCAACGGTTTCCGCACCCGCTACGCCCACATGAGCTACTACTTGGTTCAAGCCGGAGACAAAGTCAACAAGGGTGATATCATCGGCAAGGTGGGCAGCACAGGCCGCAGTACCGGTCCCCACCTCCACTTCGAGATCATCTATCAGGGAGTGCGTCGGAACCCGTACAACTTCCTCCCATGAACAACAGGGCGGTCAGGCCCCTCACAAGCACGAAGAGGCAGGAAAAGCTGCGCGAGCCCACAGGGCCGAAGAAACCGGGCTCGCGCGGCTCTTTCTCGCGCCATGTCGTCAATCCAGTAAGCGCCCTGTTGCCACGCGAATTCGAGCCATGGAGCACATGTTGACCGTTGGCGAACTCACGGCATACGTGCAGGCCCTCTTCGAGAGCGATCCTCTGCTGGCCGACGTCCGGCTGCGTGGGGAAGTGTCCAACTGGAAACAGGCGACCTCAGGCCACTGTTACTTCACCCTCAAGGACGCCGAAGCCCAAATCAGCTGTGTCATGTGGCGCTCCGCGGCCAAGCGCGTGGCCGTTCTTCCCCAAGATGGCGACGAGATCGTGGCCAGGGGCAACGTCACCATCTACCCGAGGCGGGGCGTGTACCAGTTGTACGTCACGGAGATCGAACCTCTGGGCCAGGGCATTCTCTACCGCCGCTTCGAGGCCCTGAAGAGCGCCCTGCACGCCGAGGGCCTCTTTGACGAGGCCCGCAAGCGGCCCCTTCCCCCCTTCCCCCGGCGCATCGGGGTGGTGACATCTCCCAAAGCCGCCGCCCTGCGAGACATTCTCAACGTGCTGCGCCGCCGGCATCCTCTAGTCGAAGTGATTCTCAGTCCCACCCCGGTACAGGGAAGCGAAGCCCCCCCAAAAATCGTATCCGCCCTTGAGGCCCTGTGGGCTGTCGGGGTGGATGTGATCATTGTGGCCCGCGGCGGCGGGGCCTTGGAGGAGCTGTGGGCCTTCAACGACGAAGGGGTGGCCCGTGCCATCGCCCGCTCCCCGGTCCCCGTTATCAGTGGTGTGGGCCACGAAGTGGACTTCACCATAGCCGACTTCGCGGCTGATCGGCGGGCCCCCACCCCCTCAGCCGCTGCAGAAGTGGCAGTGCCAGACCGTCGCCACCTGCTCGCCGACGTGCGCGAGAAGCGCGCCCGCTTGAACCGTGTCGTGGAGGCGCTCGTTGCCGCCCGACGGGAGCAACTGGAACGGGAAAAGCGCCTGCTGGAGTACGCCCATCCGGCCGGCGCCATCACCCACGCCCGCGCGCGCTTGGATACCCTGAGGCTTCGCCTCGTCCGCTCCGCCCATCACAGCCTGCGCAACCGGCACCACCGGCTCCACGCCCTGCAGGGCCGGTTGCACAGCTTGAGCCCCAAGGCGACTCTCCGCCGAGGATACGCGGCCGTGACATCATCTCGAAGGGGGCACTTGGTGCGCCACCCCCGAGAAGTGTCCCCAGGCGACCAGGTGCGCATCACAGTGGCCGGGGGCGCCTTTCACGCCACTGTCCGTCACACCGAGCGAACGCAGGAGTAAGGCCCCTATGGAAAGAGAGCCGCTCAGCTTTGAAGATGCCCTCCAGGAGTTGGAAGCCATCGTCAACGCCCTGGAAGCGGGACCTGCTACCTTGGAGGAAGCCTTGGAGCTCTACGAGCGGGGAATTCACCTAGCCGCCCACTGCGAGTCCCTGCTGGAAAGGGCCGAGCTCAGAGTGCGCGTGCTCCGGCAGAACGAGGACGGGGAGGTGGAACTCCAAGATGTGGACGCCGAGGCACTTGACACTTGGAGCGAGGAGTAGCCCCACGTCCACCCGACGACTTTGACTCACGTGAACACGCACAACACGGTGCTCACCGGAAGCAGACGGCAGTGACCATGACTATCCTGAAGAACGACGTGCTCGTGGCTTCTCTGTTGGCCTGGGGCGTTGCCCAACTCCTCAAAGTCTTCACCCACCGGGTCGCCACAGGCACCTTCGACGCACGCCTCTGGTTCAGCGCCGGGGGGATGCCCAGCTCCCACAGCGCCTTCGTGGCTGGTCTGACCACGGCCATTGGCCTCCGGCGGGGCCTGGATGACACTCTGTTCGCCGTTTGTGTCGTCTTCAGCTCCATCGTGATGTACGACGCGGCCGGAGTCCGCCGGGCTGCCAGCCAACAGGCCCAGCTCCTCAACCGCATCATCGAGGAGCTCTTCGAGGGGCATCCCATAAGCCAGGAACGCCTGAAGGAGCTCTTGGGCCACACGCCACTCCAAGTGGTGGTAGGGGCCATCTTGGGCGCCGCCACAGCGTGGCTCCACTGGCTCTACACGGTCTCGGGCTGACCGGCCGGTTGTGGTGGCAGTTCAGTCACTTAGGCGTTCGGCGTCGGCCATCTTCCCAATGACCAGGAGCTCATCACCGGCCTCAATGCGGGCATCGGCCGAGGGGTTCACGCGGAGCTGGTCACCGTGGCGGATGGCCAGCACAGTGAGCCCATACTTGCGCCGCAAGTCGGCCTCGCCCAGCGTTTTCCCGTGAAGCCGCTCAGGGGCCAACATCTCCACCACGCCAAGTTCCGGGCTAATCTCCAAGTAATCCACGAAGTCCACCGCCGAGAAGCCGGCGTGCCAAGCGCACGCCGGCCTCGTGTTCCGGCAGGATGACCTCATCGGCCCCCACCTGGAGCAGGATCTCACGCTGCGTGCGCGTACGCGCCTTGGTGATCACCCGCCGCACGCCCAATTTGCGCAGCAACACGGTCGCCAGCAGGTTGCTCTCAAAATTCGTGCCGATGCAGACTACGCCGGTGTCGAAATGGTCAGCGCCCACTTCGCGCAGGGCGTCGATGTTGGTGGCATCGAGCTGAACCACGTGGGGGAGCTCAGTTGAGAGGGCTTGAACGCGGCGGTAGTCCACGTCCACGGCCAACACGTCGTGGCCTTGTTGCACAAGCGCCCCGGCCAAGCTCGTGCCGAAACGCCCCAGCCCAATGACGATGAATTCCCGCTCTTGCCGGCGCGGGTGGGGTGAAAGCGGGTGTTCCTCCTGTGCTCCTTGTGCAGCGTCTCCAGCAGCGGCATCACGCCGCCCGTCCGCCGCCCGGAGCCGGTGGCGAAGGCGTGCCAACCACCTGCGCATGACGACCTCCCTCCTGCGCGTTATCCGAGCACAATCTGCTCGGCCGGATACCGACATAGAGTGGGGCGCTCCCGCTGGGTTAACAAGACCACCAGGGTCAAGGGGCCCAAACGCCCCCAGAACATCGTGAAGGCGATCAACAGGCGGCCAAACGTGTCCAAGTCAGCCGTGGCCCCCATGGAATAGCCCGTGTTGGAGAAGGCGCTCACCACCTCAAAGGCGACAGTGAACAGGTCCCCTGTGCGGTCCACCAAAAGGAGCAATGTCACGAAGAAATTGACCAGCGTGGAGACAGTCATAATAGCCACCGCCTTGGCAATGGTTTCCAGGGGCAACGTGCGGCCGAAGACAACCGCCTGGGGCACGCCCCGCACTGTTGAGAGCACGGCCACCATCAGCACTCCAACCGTGCTCATGGTCACACCGCCCGCCATGGAGGCCGGTGCGCCACCGATGAACATGGAGACCATCAGGACCAGGGCACTGGCCTGGCTGAGCTGGTCGAGTTGAATGATGGTCAGGCCGGCCGTGCGGGCTGACACCACAGTGAAAAGGACCACCCAAAAACGCTCCCCCAAGGAGAGCCCTTTCAGGGCCGAACCGGCAAAGTATTCGTCCGCCAACACAATGAGCAGACCGCTCCCGATGAGCACGGCCGTGATCACAAGTGTCAACTTGGTGTGAACGCTCAGCCGGCGCTGCCACGGGTACATGATCAGGTCCGAAATGACCAGGATACCCAGCCCGCCGACGAGGATCAGCACCATCATCACGCTGAGGGTGAAGGGATCACGCCCGAAGCCGAAAAGCACCTGACCTGTGCCGCTGAACAGATCGAACCCCGCGTTGCCAAAGGCGCTCACGGCGTGGAAGATGGCCAGATAAGCTGCCCGCTTGTAGCCCAGCGCAGGCCCCCAGCGCAGCCAGAGCAGGAATGCGCCCGCAGCCTGTACGGCCATCGTCACGGCCAACACGTAGAGGGTGAAGCTCACGATGCGCGCTGTCTCCAGCACGCCCAAGGCCTGTTTGAGGATCATCCGTTCGGCCAAGCCCAGTCGACGGCCGATGAGGGCAAAGAGCACGACGGAGAATGCAATGAACCCCACGCCCCCCACTTCCATCAACACCAGCAGCACAAGCTGCCCGAAGGGAGAGAGGTCCTGTGAGGGAGTGATGACTGTGAGGCCCGTCACTGTCGTGGCACTTGTGGAAATAAACAGGGCCTCCTCCCACGTTAACGGGCGCTCGGTGCCCGAGATGGGGAGACGCAACAGCAACGTGCCCACGGCTACAATGAGGGCAAAGCCCACGACAAGCACCAGCGCGTTCTGTTTGGCCAAAGGGCTGGGATGGGCCAGTTGGGCGACTGGTTCTGCCACGGGCACTACGTTGACATCAGAAGAGGCAGTTGCCATAGGCTGTCAGCAGTGATCTCATTGCCCGACATCCCCTCACGTTCTGTCCCGTGATTGTACCGTATTTTGGGCACAGGGACCAAAACGGGAGAAGCTCTCGACGGCATGTTATGGAAGCTGCTGGAAGAAGATGGGGGGCAAGTAGCCGGACATCCAAGGGGACACAAGTTGGGCAAGCACGGGGAGTGTCGTTATAATCATCGGCACCAACAAGGAGCGGGCAATGCCCTCTCGGATAAACAGGCGCACAGTGTTGTAGTTGATCCAGGGCACACTAGTCATGAAATTCAAGGCCAGAGTGAGCACCGTAGCCCAGAAGAACCCGCTGATCAGGCCCAAGGCCATGCCCGCCAGCCGGTCGACCGTGCCGCCCAAGCGCAGTGAGGCCTGTTCGAAGCCGAAGCGCACGCCCAAGTTAATACCGCTCCAGACGAAAAAGACGATCAACAAGGAAGATCACCGTGTCGCGCACCAACGTCTCCGCAGAGCCCCAGGAGGCTGGCCGCGGGACCGGGAGAGCACGCGGCTGATAGGCCGTTTATCCTGAGGGCCCAGATACAGGGCCAGCAGGCTCCACGGCCTGAAGCAGGAAGCCGCGCGCAAAGCCAACGAGCATTGAGCCCGAGTAAAGCGATCGGCGAGGACAAGGTCAAACCAAAACATGTTGCGAAATTGTATCTTGAGGCGCCTCCTTCGATCAAAGGCGGCCTGTTTGGATGACCATTGTCCGAGGTATGGTGTTCTTGCCCTCCTGCTCACGTGGCCGTTGGCCCGTTTCCTGGGACCACTCACGCCCCCGGCGATGGGAGCGACGATCCAGCCATGCTCTGGAATCTCTGGTGGGTGCCCTTCGCCCTCTTCAACGGCCTCACTCCTCTGAGAAGCGATTACCTCTTACAATGGCCTTGGGGGTAAATCTGGTCTTCTACACCTTGGCGACGTTAGCGAACGCTGTGGTGGTCATGCCCTGCTCCAAGCGCACCTTGGGCCTGCGTGCCGGCCAACACCATTCTGGTGTGGTTCAGAGCTGATAATGGGCGGGATGGGCGCGTATCTGCGGCGTGGCCCGCCGGGCGGCCGAGGCTGCTGGAGCCCATTCCTGGCCGGTATCTTCACCTTCGCACACTCCCGCTTCGTCTACTTGTCCTTGGGCCAATTCAACATTGCGGCCCGGTCGGTGGTGCCCTGGTACGTGTTGGCCCTCTGGCGCCTGGCGTCACGTGCACGGTGGCGTGATGTGGAGCTTGGCTGCCCTCTTCCTCCTCGCCAACGGGTGGACTGAGCCACGCCTACGCCTCGTTTCTGGTTAGCTCTTCGCACCTGCCGCTGCTGGTGGGCATGGCACCGAGCCGGCGAAGGCATCCGGCGGGGAGATGGGGGCGACCGTTGCCCCGAACGCGCCAATACGCCGGCGTTGCCCTCCTCTTCGCCTTGGGGCTCTCTCCCCGGTGTTGGTCTCCATGATGATCCACCCTGCGCGTGGAAGGCACGACTTCCTGGTCGAGGGATTGGGCTTCGCCGATGTCTTCAGCAACGACCTTGTGGGATTCTGGGTGCCGAGCCACTTGCACCCCTTGC
>JAUZRY010000044.1 GCA_030949995.1 Ardenticatenia bacterium | reverse complement strand
GTCTCTGGGAATCAAGGTATGCCGCGCAAGCAAAGGCAAAGAGTGCAGGCAAAGAGAGAAGGCGGCGCTGAGACGCCACCGTGATCATCACCGCCGCCATGAACACTCACGACGATGGCGGCATGAAGCAGAACACCTCTGCGACCGGATCGCCATTCTGGACCGGGGGCGAATTGTGGCCTTGGGCACACCCGAACGCTTGAAAGCCCAAGTTGTCTCTGACGAGACCCCCGAGCCCACCCTGGAAGACGTGTTTCTGGCAGTAACAGGACGTCCCTTGAGCACAGACGATGATCAGGAGGTGACCGTATGAGCGTGAACCAGTGGGCCCACGAGATGAGGGCCGCCTACGCCTTTGTGGAACGGAACATCAACCTGATCAAACGATACTGGGGATGGGAGGTGGTTTGGCTCTCCTACACCATTGCCAACTCCCTGGCGATCACGTATATCGGCGCCGGTATGGAGCGCATTTCGGGCCAGAGCGTGGACACTCAATTTCTGGTGATGTACCTGCTCATCGGCACGCTGGTGTGGCACTTTCTCAGCGTGATCTTCGACATCGTCTCCGAAACCATCGCGTGGGAGCGCTGGGAGGGCACTATTGAGTACACCTTGATGGCCCCCATTTCCCGCTTCACCCACCTGGTGGGCTCCACGATCTTCTCCCTGGTCTACGGCTTCGCCCACACGGTCATCATTTTGCTGGCCGTGGTGCTCTTCTTCCGGCTGGACTTGAGCGGCGCCAATCTGTGGGGAGCCGGGCTGGTGTTGCTGGCCGGCAGCATTTCGTTCATCGGATTGGGCATTATGGCCGCTGTGCTCCCCTTGCTCTTTCCCGAGCGAGGAGCCCAGATGACACACGTCGTGCAGGCCCTGCTGTTGCTCGTCTCCGGGGTCTACTATCCGGTGGACGTGCTGCCCACCTGGCTCCAAGGCATCTCCCGCCTCTCGCCGGCCACATACGTGTTGATGGGCATGCGTGCGGCCATCCTCGATGGTGCCCCGTTGCAGGCCCTGTGGGCTCACACCATGCCGCTCCTCGTCCTCGGCGGGGTGCTCGTCCCCTTGGGCACCTTCACGTTCCGACAGGCCGAGCACTTTGCCAAGCGAACAGGGCGCTTGAGCCGTGATGGCTAACCCGCCAAGTTGACCCACACAGCGGAAATGTGTAAGCTATGTCCACCCTCCTGTAGCTCGCTGCTCCGGGAGGGTGGACGACTATTCATGAGGAGGATGAGATGGGCACACAGATCAACCAACCGGCCCCTGACTTCGCCTTGCCAGACCTAGAGGGACGCCTTCACCGGCTTCGGGATTACCGAGGGCACATCGTCGTGGTGGACTTCTGGTCAGCCGAGTGCCCGATTTCGCGCGATTACGATGCGTTCTTCAGCGAGTTCGCCGAGCGGTTTGGCCCTCAAGGCGTGGTGGTGTTAGCCGTGGACTCCAACACCTACGAGGACGAGCACGTGCTCCACGAGGCGGTGCGCACGCGGGACTTGAATTTCCCCGTGCTCCGCGATGAGGGCAACAAGGTGGCCGACCTGTACGGGGCCGAGACGACGCCCCATGTCTTCGTGGTGGACCGGGAGGGGCGTCTGCGCTACCGGGGCCACGTGGACGACCGCTCCTGGCAACAGAAGCATCCCACCATGAATTATCTAGAAGCCGTGATCCAAGCCCTCTTGGCCGGAGAGGAGCCGCCAGTGCAGGAGCGCCCACCCTTCGGGTGCACCATCAACCGGGGATGGGACCTGTGAGGCCGAATCCGGTGTGCTCCCATAGGCCACGCGGGGATGTGGGTGGCCTCATCGTAGGGGCACTGCTGTTGTTCCTCGTGGGCTGTGGGACAGTCTCATCACTTCCTTCTCCGCTTGTCGAGACCGCAACGCCCCGTGCGGCGCATCCAGCCACGACTCCGGCGCTGCGCACGGCCGCAGCACCCGGGGTCGTCTTTGAGGGAGGAACGGCAGGAGCACTCTGGGAGCTGGCCGACTTCCGCCACGAGCTGCTCCCTGACCGGGTCCGTCTGACCTGGCAGGTGAAAGGCGGCTTGTCGGTGCCCGGCTACACCCTGCGCGCCGTGAGCAACGAGGCCGACCCTCATCCCACCAACCCGGGCCCCTTCTGGGGGCAAGTACGCGTGGACTTGATCTTCTTCGACGTGTACGCCCGGGCGTTCCCCCTGCAACAGCGCTTTCCCGTGGAGGCGTTCGACACCACATCGCCCGTGGTGCGGGTGGGCCTCTATCCCACGTTCGACGACACGGCCGTGGGCTTCTCGGTGGGATTGCGCCAACGTGTCCCGTTGGAGGTCTACGAGCTGGTCACCCCGTCTCGCCTCGTTGTGGATGTGTTGCGCGCCCCATAAGCGCGAGCACGCCGGGACGGGGAAGGAGTTCTCATGTCTCCCCGTTGTGTTTTTCCTCGGTGGGTCCGCACACCGACCACCAGCCGTAGGGATGTACTCGCACGGTGATCTTCCCGGCAGGTATCCCGCCCGGCACGTAGACGATCATCGCCTTGGCGAGGTGCCAGTTTCGGCCTCGGCTGCCCCGACGCTCCCAGCCTGTCAGCGGCTCCACGGGCCCGGAGATGGTGGAAAGAGCCTCATCGTCGCCAGCTTGCGTGTGGGCTGTGAGCCTCTGTTGACCGTCCACCGTTATGCACACCTCCCCGTTAGCGCTCATCCACGTATATCCTGAGGTCACCGTGGTACTGTTCTGCGATCTCCGACACACCAGCCGCACCCGTCCCCAGCCGTACCCCCGCTCGCCGCCGATTTGCAGGCGCCGGAGGGCTTGCTCCCATTCCAGGGGGATGGTCGCGCCGTTGATGTCGATTTCTGGGGGAACCTCGTCTCGAACCCACAGGTCGCCTACCAGGTAGACGGGCTGGCCTTCACGGGTGTAAGGCGCGATGTATTCGACTTCGTGCAACATCCCCTCGGCCGCGGTGCGCGCCGTGGCGTCCAGAGCGGTGCGGGCGGTGCCGTCCAGGTAGAGGTAGTCCCAGTATTCGGGGCTTGACCCTTCCTTCCAGGGGAAGTGAGGCGCGGTGGGAGGCTCCCACGAACCGTCGTCACGCTTCCTGCCGCGGGCCGGCCAGAGGTAGCCGAAGCGGAAATGTTGCTTGAGCGCCTCGCCCACGGCTTGATATGCGCGGCCGTCGCGGCCGCGGCCCGCGCGGTGCACCAGGGCCTCGGTGAGCGCGGCCCACAGGTTCTTGCCGGGCACGTAGCGGCGGGTCTGCATCAGGTTGCCCGCCTTGCGCCAGCCGATGTGCAAAGGGCTTTCCAGACGAAAGACCAGGCGGTAGTGGGTCCAGGCCATGCTCACCCTCCCAGCGCCTTGGCGTGGTAACGGGCATAGATCAGGGTCTGTTCATACAGGTCCCGAACCAGGAGGAGGGTGTCGAGGTCTCTGGATAAGTCAGCAAATTCCTGGAGCATCTGTTTTTTCTTGGAGTTGACTCTATCAAAGGAAATGTCCGTTTGCAATTGTTCATTGTTTTGGACCTGGGCAAGCGCTTGTTGTGGATTTCGCAGCAGCCAAAGCCAGGAGAGCAAAGCGGTAGCAACACGTTCTTCGGCCTTCATGTCGGTAGCCTGTTTCCCGGAACCGCTCCGACTGAACAGGAACAGCGCCATGGCATACACGCCCTGATTTTGAAGGACGCCCAGGGCTTTCGTCACCAGGGTTTCCAAGTCCCGAGCTTCAACCTTTTTGTGATTTTGGATTTCGCTCCCGATCACTTCGGCCATGCGCTGAGCCGCTTGCGTCGCGATATAATCTAAAGTTACTCGTTGGCTCATACTTCACCTCCAGATAATGCTTACACAGGGACACAGAGAACACAGAGACTCAGTTCCCTGTGCTCTCCGTGTCTCCGTGTGCATTTTCCGGCTTGCACTTCTCTACAGCACCGCAATCCGTCACTTCACATCGGGCAACCTGGCGAATTCGCCCGAAGCCGCGGGTGCCCATGCCGCCCACGCCCAGGTACGCGGCCCAGGCCAGGCCTGCTTCCACGATCCCTTTCGGGCTTTGTTCAACCCCCTGCATCTGTTGTTTTTGCCATCGCCAAATATTCTGTCCATTTTCCTTTGCCTGTTCCTTTTGCAACCATTCTCTGGCCTTGGTGATTTTATCGTTCTGGAGATTTTGATCTTTCTTCATCAGGCCCCATTTGACCAACAGGGCCTTCTTCGCCTCATCATTTTCCGCCATTAAGGTGTTTTCCCAATCTTCAAGCCGTGCTTGAGTAGGAAATTCGTCCCGATAGTCGCTCACCACCACGTCCATCCACAGCACCGTGGCCCGGGGGATGGCCTCGTAGGTGAAGAGGGCGCCCTCTTCGGCCGCGCCGGTTTCGGGGTTGATGCTCACCGAGGTGCGCACTTCCAGGTTGCTGTTGACAATTTGGGAGAAGAGCTTGTCCGAGACCAGGACGACGCGGTTGCGGATGGGATCAGGTAGAGATTCCCACGCATTATCTTGTTGTGTACTCGCCTGGGATGGGTCAGTAATCGTTACCTGCGCCGGTGGATCAATCATCAGCCATCCCAGATTCAAGGGCTGCTTCTGCTCAAAGGTGGCAAAAGGGCCCTCACCCGACACATTATTGCCATCCTGCCGAACCTGAAATCCTGCCTCCTGCAAGATATTCACAGTACTCACCCACACGGGGCCGACCATGGAGTAGACGGGGAAGAGCAGAATACGGGCATCGCCAATGGCCACCACGCCGGCGTGGCCCCGGTCCCTGTCGCGGGCATAGCCGAAGGTGTAGCAGATGGGGCAGGCGGGCCGGCCGCAGTGCGCTTCCCCCTGGCCCGCGCATTGGGGCTTGCCGTAGCGGTGTGCGGCGTAGGCCCGAATCACGCCGTGCAGGCTGGAGCCGGGGATTTTGGGCAGCCGGGTGCCCGGTTCCCGCACGATGCTCAGGTCCACCCGGCCCAGACGGGTGCCCCCCGTGCCAATGTGCACGGGATCTAAGGTGAGCAGGAAGTAGCGGTAGGTTTGGGGATTGTGGGTCATGCGTATGCCTCCTTTGCAAAGGTTTCACACGGAGACACAGAGGGCTCTGTGTTCTCCGTGCCTCCGTGTGAGGCTTTTCCCGGTTCATGCAGCCTCCCGTAGTTGATGGCGTGGGCCAGGCGGATATCCACCTCCAGGCCCTCCAGGGGGTCAGATGGCGGCCAGGCGCCCGCGGCCCGGGCCATCTCCAACAGGGTCCAGAAAATGCGGAAGTTGACCTCCGGGTCGGCAGGGGTGCGCCGCTGCCATTCGGCTTCCCACTTTTGCCAGTACTCCGGATCTCGAATCATCTTTCCTCCTCACCAGGGCCCCAGAGGACACGGAGCTTTATTTCTCTGTGTTCTCCGTGTCTCCGTGTGACCTCTTTCATGATATGGTAAAACAGCTCCACCGCGTCGGCCAGGGTGCCGTCCACGGCCCACTGGATGAGGCGTTGCATGTCGGCCTCCGGGGGCGGTGTGTGCCACTCCGCGTTGTGCAGCACGGCCGCGCAGAACTGACGGAAGGTGGGGTCGGAGAGGGAGCGGTTCGGGTCGTCGGGGAACCACCGGGCCCGGCGGGTTTCGATGAGGTCCCGCACCTGGTGGATTTGCCGGGCTCCCAGGCCCCGGTCGAGCAGGGCCCAGCACCGCTTCAGGTTGGGCAGCTCATCCAGCAGGTAGGGCCGGTGCAGGGTGCCGCGGCGGTGGCCTTGTTCGTCGTAAGCGATTTCAAAACGCCGGCCGCCGTGGTCGAGCCAGAGGAAGTCGAAGGTGGCGGGGGTGAAGTAGATGCGGTCGCCGGGTTGCAGCTCAGCTGCGTGGACGAGCCAGCCGGGTTGAGGGTTACCTTTCTCATCCACGTTGAAGGGATTAGGGGCCTGGTAGTATCGGTCACGTTTCTGGGTGGCATTAGCCGGTTCGGTGTTTCCCTCTTTGTCCTGCACCCAAAAGACATACGGATACCAGTGGTCTTCCGACTGGCCGTCGCCCATGCGCGCGGGGACGTACCAAATCAGTTCACGCCCAAGGTCATCGTTGCGGAGATGAACGCCGAGCAACACGCGGAATTGCTCTGGGTGCTGGTCGAGCAAGTTTTGTTGTCTCAAAAGATGCAGAGCACGCCAACCTTTCGTCTCATTTGGGTTATTGGGCTGACCAAAACGCTTAATATTGTGCACATCCCACAGAAGCGCCGGTGCTCGCTGCCTCAACATCCGCCGTCCAGCGTCCAGGAGGGTGCGCAGGGGCTGGTGGGCATCGGCGAAGACCACACCCAGGTGCAGGGGCAGGCGGTTGCGCACCTTGCCCATCTCCCGCTCGTACTTGGCCTTGATGGCCATGAGCACATCGAAGGCGCTCTCGGCTGGCACTAAGGCCATGAAGGTGCGCGGCTCGGCGAGGATGGGGATGTAGGCCGTGTAAGCTACATCCTGATGTGTTGTGTCTTCTAATATGTGGCCTTCTAACAAATTCTTTTTGCGATCTACGAGTCCTCCTTCGGGATTGTACAATTCAGGTGCACTGCTCCCATCTCCCCATTTTTCCTTTATGTATTCTTCAACGAAGATAGACGATAAGACTGCATCACTAACGATTTCTTTATCTTCCCCAAGTCGTTTGGCTACATATTGTAAGTTGTCTGAACTAACTAAATAACCTGGTTGATCCATCTCGGGCGGGATCCACACGACGCTCATTGAAGTCGGACCTAGATTGAGTTCATAGACGTGATATTTCCCCAGGTTGGGCTGTGGCATGATATGTAAAATGATGCGCCGTTGCTCACTACGCAGATCGGTTTTCGCCTTTAGTTCTATCTCTTCCCAGAATTTTTTGACGGTGCGCCAAACTCGGTGAACACGTGCAAAAGTTGGCGGTTTAGCCAGCCAGTTTTTTTCTTCATCTGTGCCGACCGATAGAGAGCGTACCAAAACACCATTGAGCCAGTTGTCCAAATCGAATCGCCCTACGATAAGGGCAATACGCCCATTGATATCTGCTATCTCGTCAAGCCAAATCGTTTCTGTAAAATCTTTATGCTTCCATTGCTTGGCCCAATTTTGAGCACGGCGTCCACGACGGGCGAGGCATATCCCACAAAGGTGACGTTCCTCCGCCTTTTCCTTGGTTACAAAATCTGGTAAGTCTGGTTCCATATATCCTACAGGTCTAAGCCCACAAACCGAACATCGTTCTTTGGCAACTCCTTTCCACCAACGTTCCATGTCCTTCACGCAAGGCCGTGATTTTGTTAAAGGCTTAGATAGAACGGCCTGCAAATTGAGCTTTTTACCCCGCTGAGCGGGCCCCACATGGATAGCAGGTCTTACATCGGTTGTTCCATATAGAACAGGAGCATTCTGCAAGGTGGAAAGATTTTGAGGATTGTTCAGTACATTCAAAGTTAGCGATGTAAGTTGCTTTTGTATCTCTTCTTCAGGACACCCTGGAATCTCTGGCAGGACAAATACAGGCCCGTGTTCGTCCAAGTAAACTTGTGTTCCTATAGGAACTTCTACCTCCAGAAGGTGTTTGAGCATCTGAAAAGCATGCTCCAAGAGCTGTTTACGAGCCAGCAAATCTACAAGCTGATTTGCCTGGAAAAGAAAGCCGAAGGCATCCAGACGTACAGATACCAAGCGCCAGCGCATTGTGACGGGTGTTGGCATCTTTTGTGTAAGTACCGCTTGAGCAACAGCTGATTTAAACAACGCTGCTATTGAAGCGGAGTAATCCCAGAGTGAAATTTCATTTATTGGCCTTTGGGTGTCACCTAAAGCCATAGTTAACGCTTTCATAAATGTATTCAATTTAGTATGAATCTGCAAAGGATTATCCCAGTTCTCGAGTACTTGCCTTACAATCTGCTTTCTATCTGACTGCCAGGTTTTGGTTTTCCAGTTAATTTCGTATTCATAGCCAAACACAGTTGACAAGCGTAATTTTTCAAGGCTTGGGTTAGATTCACCATAATTTTCTATGTCTACATATTGGCCATTTTTATCTAAACCTTTCTTTTCCTGCCCTGAGATTTCCCCGTGACATAGTAAAAGCAATGCGGGAAGGCCCATAGATAGATTTTCTTTTAGTCTGATCGTTGATTTTGGAATACGTTGATAGTCCGGATCGTCCTCAGTACCTGGTGTATATTTGTCAACATATGGTTTATCGAACCACTCAGATTCCCAAAACATAGAGAGTAATGAACCCAATGGCCATGTGTCTATGATGGTGATAGTGAGTTGCTCAAAGCCTTGCTCCAATTCAATCCAATTTTCTTTTTCTTGGTTCCTTATTTTCTCACTAACTTGCTTCTTGTCTTGCTTAAGTTGATTCAACTTTTTCCCCAACCATCGACGTTGGTTATTAGATAAAGTGTTATTCTTAAGTTTTTCAGCAATTAGTTTTATTTCTTCGTCAATTTCATTGGATTTCCTTCGTAAATCGTGTTCTGGGAAATACAATACTCCAGCAAAACGAGAGTAGGGGAATTCACTACCACTGTACAACACAGAGGGAGAGGAGAAACGTTTAAACGAATATCCTTCCAGCCCGGAGTTTGCTGCTGGTATACGTAAAGTGAAGGGCAATTTATTAGGCGTCTCTCCTTCAATTGCATCCACTAGAAAACGAGGTTCTAATTTACCTAAATTATGCAACCACGCGGCCAGCTCCGCCTTCAAAATATCATCGCGTCTCTCTCGCAACACCTTGAGGTCCATTTTCTTACCCATTGCCTCCTCCATTTTGCCCGATATTTTCAACGGCTATGATGATCTCAGTACGAAACTCCCGCACACGGCGTTCAATCCGCTCAAGATAATCCTCTCCCAGGGCGCGGCGAAGCGCGGCCAGCTCGCGCTGGAAGCGCGTCAGGTCCTCCTTCGAGGCCCGCGCGTCCATGTCCACCAGGGCCAGCCGGCGCAGGGTGTATTTGGGCAGGGTCTGGAATTCCTTGAGGTCCCGCAGCAGGGTGCGGATAAAGGGCACGTATTCGTCCAGTTCCGCGCTGTGGTGGGCCAGCGCGCTGCGCAGGTTGTTCTCGGCCCTGACCAGCAACGATTGCTCGCTCGTGGGCATGGGTGTGTGTTCCCGATGGCGCTTGATGGCCTCATAGGCGGGCCAGAAGCGAGGACTCAGAGCCAACCGTGAGGTCTCGGGCGCACAGCGTATGTGGGGCAGGGCCTCTTCCAGGGTCAGGGACCGTACCTCGGGCTTTTCCGCCCGGGTATCCGGGACCGCGTGAATGAACAGCTGCAGGCCCTTGCGCCGGAACACCAGGAGCTCATCCTGTTCTCCGGCCTTGGCCGTCTTGACCCGGGCCGGGAAATCCGCCAGGCCCTGAACCAGGTCCGGGTGCCGCTCCCGCATGGCGAAGAATTCCCGGCGCAGGGCGGTCAGCAGGCTTTCCTCTTCCAGTTCCTCGGGGTTGCGGTTCACCCGTTTGAACAGCTCTGCAGGCGTGGGCGTTTCGTCGGGCGCGAAGATTTTCGCGTCCTCGCCCAGGGTGTTGTGGATGAGGAACATCTTCTGCGCGGCAATCTCCCGGCTTTTGACCACCTCCGCGCCCTGCTCCGTGGGGAAGAAGTTGTGGATGTAGAGGGTATCAAAGACCTTCTGGCCGATGCGGTTGATGCGGCCCAGGCGCTGAATCACCCGGGTGGGGTTCCAGGGGATGTCGTAGTTGATGATGGCTCCAGCCCGGTTGAGGTTGATGCCCTCGGAGAGCTTGTCTGTGGTCAGGAGGATGTCGTAGTCGTTGCGCTGTTTCTCCACGGGCAGGCTGGCGTCAAAATTTGCCAGCAAATCGTCGAAGAATTTCTTGCTCAAGTGGCCCTCGGCCACCAGTACCCGCCCGGGGAAGGCCTGCTGAAGCGCGGGAGCCAGGTGCCGCACCGTATCCCGATACTCGCTGAAGACCACCACCTTGCGTTGGGGGTCCCTTGTGCGGATTTCTTGTAATGCTTCAACGAGGCGACGCAGTTTGGGGTCGTCTTCCACCAGGCGCAGGCGGCGGATTTCATCGGCGATTTCCCGAAAGAGGTTCAGGTCGGCTTGTATGTCAGCCAGAAACTGTTCTTTTTGCTCAAAGTTGTCCAGAACATAGATCCGGTCGTGGCGGGGATCGGGTCGAGCTTTTTCCTCCAGGCGCCGGGTGAATTCTACCAGTGCCCTTTCAATGGTTTCCTCATCTTCTTCCCAAATTTTCTCCATCAGCCGCCGGTCCAAGATATACTTGCCCGTCTTTTCAATGAAGGCCAGGACGATTTCGTGGATACGGATGAAGTTCTGCACGCTCTGGGCAAACGCGCCAAAGGAGCTCTCGAATCGTTTGACCAGCAGGCGCCGCATGAATTCGTACAGGTTGCGCTGTTGCTGGTAGGTGAATTCGGCTTCCAGTTCCGCCAGGGAACGGCGCTTTTCATAGGCAAAGGGCTGGTAAATCGCGCCCCGGAAGCGCCCGTTCTCGCCAAAGGCATCGCGAATGACCCAATCGTAGAACGCGGACTGTTCCGGCGTCAGTTCGTAGAAGAGCTCGATGGGGTCCGCCACCTCGGAAAGTTCGGTCACCTCCTGGCTGTAGATGGGGTCCTTCTTCAAATCCAGCCGGTTACGGCGGATGACTACCGGCTCGATGATGGCCCGAATCTCATCGGCCAGCTGCCGGACCCGGCGCTGCACCCGGGGCACATGGATGGGCGGCGCTTCCTCGAAGATTTCCCGGTAATACCGTTCGGCCCGCCGCTGTTTTTCGCCTCCGGCCCGGTGGTAGCGCATGATGTAGGAAAGCTTGCGGAACTCGTTGGTGTACCGGGCGAAGCGCGCGGCCATCTTTTCATCCAGGGTGAGGGTGGATTTGCCGGGCGGGATGAAGAGCTTGAGCAGGGCGAAGATATCCGAGGGCGCGTTGTTGAAGGGTGTGGCCGTGAGCAGGATGACATCCCGGTTGGCGCAAATCTGGCTCAGCCGCTCATAGGCCTCGGTGTCCTCGTTGCGGAAGCGGTGGGCTTCGTCCACGATGACGGTGGTGACGTCGTCGCCGTAGCGGGCCAGGTACTCCTGGGCCTTCTCCAGGGCGCCCAGGGAAAAGACCTCCCAATCGTGCAGGCCGAAGTCGCTCAGGTAGCGGTACCATCCGGTGGCCCGGGTTTTGGGGTCACCCATGAGCGCGGGCGGGCAGATGACGATGCCGCGACCGCCCCTTTCCCGCGCCAGCCACGAGGCGATGACCGATTTACCCAGCCCCACCACATCCGCGAGGATGACGCCGCCGTACTCTTCCAGCACGGTGAGGGCCTGCTGCACGGCCTCTTCCTGGTAGCGGTACACCCGGTAGCCCCGTTCTTCCATGAGGCGCTTCACCTGGGGCCGCAGGGCCTTCTGCTCCATCAGGTCAAGATAAGTTTTAAGTACCAGGGCGTAAGCTTCAAAGGGGGTAATTTCAGCTACTTGCGTCTGGCGACGGATGATTTGAATGATCTGATTTTTGTGCTTGGGAACCTCCGTTATGGGAATGGCCGTTTCCCATAGTTCATCAAAGTAAGCCTCGGCTTCTTCCCAGCCGTAGTCTCCGATTTCCACGTTAAACTCGTGCTGACCCAAAAGCCCTGCCCGGGTGAGATTGCTGGAACCGGTGATGAAGCGCCCCGGGGCGTTGATGAGGCTCTGCCCTTCTTCATCCAGCCGGAACAGGTAGAGCTTGGCGTGGTTGGGTTCCAGGGTTTTGCGAATCTGGAGCCGGCCTTCCTCCAGCAGGCGGAGGAAGAAGGCCACCTGCTCGTAGAAGGTCCGGGTATCCAGGGTCTCATCCCGCAAGGCCGTGCGCAGGGAGGCGAAGAAGCGGGCCACAAGCTCGTCCTGGGAGCGGTTCTCCGCGTCCCCGTCGGCCACCTCCAGCACGCGGCCCAGATAGCGGTCCACATCCATGCCCACCAGGATTTTGAGGGTGAGGTCGTTCCGGTCCTGGAGCGCGTCGTAGAGTTCCTGCCAGCCGGAGAAGTAGAAGAAGCCCACCAGGAACTTGAGCTCCCGGCTGTGCCGGATAAGGGTGCGAATGCGGGCCCGCAGGCTCTTCTGTTTGGCGTTGGTGATGAAGTTGCTGGGCATGGTTCAGGCCTCGCCTGTGGGATGGAAACGCTGCACGCTAAAATGTATCCAATCATTTTGAGGCCGATGCATTTATTGACCTCTTTGATATTGTCGCTATCTGAACGAGAGGGGTCAAAAACGATTCAAGACTGGTCAATAAACCGGGGACCCGGCACATATTTCCTTCCTCTTTTCTCACCTTCAGGGGTCAGAAAGCCAAGGGTGACCAGCTTCTGAGCCAACCTTCTTGCCTGAGATACCGTAAGATTCAGTGCTCGGGGGACGCAGGCCTTCCCGGTCCATGACCTCATGCATTCGAGGGATACCCTCGCCCAACTCCCGCATGAATTCCAATACGGTGAGCACGCGAACAATGCGGGGATTCCGTGACGCATGGATTCGTTCACGGTTCTGGAGTTTTTCCAGCGTAACAGGCTCAACGAGCTGTCCGGGACTTCGTATTTCCATGCGGTCATCAAACATCCAGATTTCGATGGGGGTGCCTTCCAAGCATAGTCGCGATGGGCCACCGCATTGATGATGGCCTCCTGCCAGGCAAAGGTGGGATACTCAAAGCGTTCCTCAAAAAACAGGTCCACCAGGCGTTGCCGCTCGCGAATGTGGGGCCATACGGTTTCAAACGCCCTCTCGATCAATAACGGCAAGGGGCCCTCGATTCGCTCCCGTTTGATGACATTGAGTTCAGCGCCAAAGCGTCGTTCCGTGCCTTCCCATTTGACGAAATCAATGTAGCACGCCGGATGCCAGCGCAGAGGGTCTCTGGCAAACAACAAGATCGCGGCCAATGTAAGCACAACGCGCCCATCTCGTTTCTCGATGAGACGAAAACGATGCAGCAATTCCTCCGGCTCAAGGTGGAGATGGCTCTTCTCCCGGAAGGCTTCTAAAAGAGACGGGGCCAAATCTCGCAGGGTCGCATTGGGGACAGGCAGCGATTCGGTCACCCGCCTTCGCTTTCCGGCTTTGATGGCTTCAATGTTAGCAGCCGGAAACGGCATGTTTTTGTCATCAATGCGCATTAGGTATCGCCCATTGCTGAGACGATGAACTTCCGGGCTCCAGTCCACTTCAAAGACCAGGATACGCTTACCCTCCAGTTCCACCCATTGATGCCGTATCTTCAGCGGCGGGGAGACCAACTTTCTCGGTGCATCCAGGATTTTCTGGAGGTGTTTTTGGGGATAATTCACGCCTGTAGGTGTGCCGTCGTCTTCAATACCCAGGGCAACAACACCCCCATCTGCATTGGCCATAGCCGAGAGGGTTTCCGCGACATCCCGGGCGACCTCACGTGCGTTGCGCCGTTTCGGTCGTCTTCCCGAGCGGTCGGAGCAGGATTTACGTTCGTAAAACTGGCCTTCTTCTTGCGTCAGAAGCCAGGTCCAGTCCATCATGGTCGCCCTTTCCCTCTGTTGTGTTGGAATTTTACAGGTGTATGCATAAGACCCCATATTTCCCGGGCCAGTGGGTCGTGGCCCTGGCGGTTAGGGTTGTCGCGATCCAGGTGCCAGCGTAGGGGGTTTTCGGCGATATAGCGGCGAATGGCGTCCCGGGCGCGATCGTCGCGGATGATATGTTCGTAATCATTCCGTTGCCATACCCGGTGCGCCCGGTGTGCCGCGCATTTCGTTGATGCGGCGGGTAACGGCGGATTTGAACGAACCCACGATGACCCCCAACGACCCCGATGCGGGACCACGCGGACCATGTAGGGGCGACGCATGCGTCGCCCCTACAATGATAATAATGCCGTGCACGTGGTTGGGCATGACCACGAACACATCCAACGCCACATGGGGGAAATGGTCGGGAATTTCCCGCCAACATGCCCACACGATTTCCCCGTAGGCGTTCAACGCCATTTCCCCATCCACCACCCGGCCGAACAACGGTGCCCGGTTGTGGGTGCAGATCGTCACGAAATTCGCACCGGGTCGGGTGTAATCGTATCCCTTCAGGCGGATGGACCGACGATGGTGACGGTTGGGATCGTAGGGCATGGAATTACCTCTTTTTGGTTTGGGCACGGCGATGCCGTTTTTGGACGGATTTGGCCTTGCTGATACGCTCCCACACCAACTGCGCCACGGCGCGATAGACTTCCTTGCGCTCTTCTTCCGTCAGGCCCAGGGCGTCGAAGACGATGTCGTCCAGGGCCTTGCGGTCGGGCAAAGGTTTCGGCTCCTGCTCGGAGATGGGCACATCCGATGTCGGGTCTATGCCGATTTCGGTGAAGATATTGCGGATTTCTCTATCAATAAGAGCGAATTCTTTTTTAAGACAACATGGATTGACAATAATATTGAGACTCGCCTCATATGTCATATTATCAAGAGCCCCCTCACCAAGATTGGCCCTTCCATGAAGTTCTGTAGATAAAGCTGTAATGGTGTTATTAAGCGATGCTATCCAATTTCCATGTTGATGTGCATAAATCACATATAACCTATCACTGACGAAAATCATGCTCGTTATTGACGTTTGGAAAGAATGGAACTAAAAATTTTTCGTTGAAGGCCTTAAACCAAGCGGCTGTCGGGTGATCTTGTTGTCCCACATCCCACCACCTTAATCTCGAACTGCATGTTGGCCTCTTCTGATACCCCTGTCTTTCCCCCCACTCAATGTATTCCAGCGCTTTGGTGCCTTTGAGTTCCTCTTTGCTCTTGTAGCACATGAAGATGCGGTATTTTAGCTGAGACGGGTCAATGACGATGGTCCTCACCTCCCTCGGGCTTTTGATGACCGGCTTCAGAAACTCCTCCTCAATCTCCCCCTCCCAGCCGGCGCCGTTGCGCACGCGCACCAATCCCGGGCGGGAGCCGGGTCCCAGCGGTTCAAGGTAGAAGAAGTCATTGGCACCGGTTTTGATACCAAAGCGTACCTCCGCAATCTCGCCCAGTTTCACCAGTTTGCCCTTGCCCTTTTCCAGGATGGTGAAGAAAATATCCGGTGCGCGCAGGTATTTGCCACCCCACTTGTCGCCCAAGTATTTGCCCGGTCCCATGGGCGTGGGTTCGGAGCCTTCTTGGAGCAGTTCCCCCACCGTGATAGGGAAGGCGCGGAAGTCTGGGGTTTTGAGCACCTTCCGGGCGCCTTCTATGGCGATGAAGTTATCGGCATTGACCACCTCTTCAAAGGGCTTTTTGAAGGCAACGAAGCGGATGATGTGGTCTTTGGGCACTTCTTTGCTTCTTAAAAGCGCACCTGCCACGGTGATGATGGTGTTGATGTCGGCGCGGGCGAAGGAGCGGCGGGCGTGGTTGTCTATGACCAGATAGATGTCCGGCGCCTTCCCTCCCTCCCTCCTCGCCTGCAGGAAGAATTCCTGAAGCCACGCACCGTAGCCCACATCCAGCCACGCATTGGAGCAGATGAATTGACACACACGCCTGCGGGTTCAGGCAGACGCAAGGGGCGTGATAACGAAGTAAGCGTAGAGGTCCGAGCGTCCGCTGGGCTTACGGTTCTTTCTGAACTTGTCGGGCTCCCGCAATGAGATCGGGCGAAGTATTCGGGAAAGTCCAGCCGCACCATTTCCAGCAGGGCGCTCTTGTAGGCTTTCACGGGTAGTTTGCCGTTGGGGTCGGCAATTTCCTCCTGTCGTACATAGGGCGGGTTGCCGGATGATGATGTCGAACCCGCACCCCGGTCGAAAAGATTTCCGCAGACTCGATGCTCCAGATGAAGGGGCGCTCGTCTTTGAGGTGGCGCTTCTGAGCCTGAAGCTCGGCAATTTCGGCCTCCAATTGTTGTCGTTGTTCTTCGATGGCCTTATCCAGGTCAAGTTCCTCTTGTTGGGGGCCGATGGAAAAAAGGGTCTCCTGTTTGGGTTTGGGGGCGAAAAGCCGGCGGAGGCGGTCACGTAGGACCTCGATTTCCGCATCCAGAATGGCCCGGAAGAGGTCCAGTTCCTCTTTTTCGATAAGGGCATAGTCGCGCAGGCGGTTGTAGAAGAAGTCCCGCTTCTTCTGTTTGAGCTGGGTGATTCGGCGTTTGATGGCCTTAGGCAGGTCGGCATGGCGTGGACCGGGGAAGATGCCTCCCCCGGTCGCTGGACCAGTCGCCCGCCGCACCTTGAAGGTCAGATTGGGCAGGAGGGGCTCAAAGGAATTTCGGAACTCATCGGGCATATCCACGAACAGGGTGAGCCACAGGCGAAGGTGGTTGATCCACCGCCCAGCGTTTTACCTCCACGCCGTAAAGCGAACGGGCGATGATGGCTTTCTTGCGCTCGAAGGCGAGCGCCCTGGCCCCTGTCGGCGGGCGTCTCCTCCCGGTTGTACAGGTCACCAGGTGCGGTCCCAGCACAGGGCATCCCCACCTCAAACGCGCCGGAGCGCGACGGCCGGGTCGCACACAGTGACGCTTTCAGACGGTCAATCAGGGTGCAGGATCTGTTCCTGGTGAGCCGGGTTTTCCCACAGGTCTCGGCGGGAAGAAGGGCGGTACAGGGTTTCCGGGGGATATCAGTGGTCCGCTCCAGCCACTTGACCAGGGCAGGCGGCATCATCCACTTCCACCCTCGGCGATAAACCGCCCCTGTTCCATGTTGGTGACAGTTCAAGGCCAAATCGCCCAGGAATTCGGGGTTGAGTTCCAGTTCCTCGTCGTAAAGCTCGTTTTCTCCACGGTGAAGATTGTACTGGAAGAGGAATAAAAAAGTCACTACCTCTCAAACATCGAGGCCAAAATTCCCCATGATGTCCGTCA
>JAUZRY010000043.1 GCA_030949995.1 Ardenticatenia bacterium | reverse complement strand
CTCGGAGAGGGGCAGCTCGTAGGTCAGGAGCACGCGCTTCTGGTCCAGGTACTCCATCTTCTCGAAGACTCCCCGCCGTTTGGTCACCAAGTCCATGATCGGGCCGATGTAGTCGGCGGGAGCCCAAATGTGGATCTTCATCCACGGCTCCAAAATGGCCTCAACCTGGGATGGGTCGGGCAGCTCAGCAGGGCTGTCCACTTCCAGCTCGGCCCCTGTGGTGGTGATCACCTTGTAGGCCACACTGGGGGCGGTGGCAATCAAGTCGAGCCCGTACTCCCGCTCGAGCCTTTCCTGCACGATTTCCATGTGGAAGAGGCCCAGAAACCCCACGCGAAAGCCAAAGCCCAGGGCTGCACTGGTCTCGGGTTCGTAGACAAGCGCCGCGTCGTTGAGCTTGAGCTTGTCAAGGGCGTCGCGCAGGTGGGTGTAGTCATCGTTGTCCACGGGATAGAGGCCGGCGAAGACCATGGGCTTGGCCGGCTCATAGCCGGGCAGAGGATCTGGTGCGGGCGCGTCGGCCCAGGTGAGCGTGTCCCCCACGCGCACGAGCTTGACATCCTTGAGGCCAGTGGCCACGTAGCCCACCTCGCCCGTGCGGAGCACGTCCACCGGCTCCATGCGCGGGGCTGAACGTGCCGATCTCCAGAGGATCCACCTCGATGGGGTTGGCCATGAGCATGAGCGGCCGGTCGGGGCGAATCTCGCCGTCCACTACGCGCACATAGGCCACCACCCCCTTGTAGGGGTCATAGTGGGAGTCAAAGATCAGGGCTCGCAGGGGGGCTTGGGGCTCCCCAGCAGGGGGCGGCACGCGCTGCACAACAGCTTCCAGCACGGCTTCAATGTTCGTGCCCTCCTTGGCCGAGATAGGAATGACTTCCTCAGCAGGAAAGCCGAGGAGGCTTTCCAGCTCCTCGGCCACCTCATCCGGCCGGGCCGAGGGGAGGTCGATTTTGTTCACCACAGGGATGATCTCCAAGTCCGCGTCCAGGGCCATGTAGAGGTTGGCCAGCGTCTGGGCTTGGATGCCTTGGGCGGCGTCCACTACCAGAATAGCTCCCTCAGCGGCCTGAAGCGCTCGGCGAACTTCGTAGGTGAAGTCCACGTGGCCAGGAGTATCGATCAGGTTGAGTTCATAAGTGTGCCCATCTGAGGCCGTGTAATACATGCGCACAGCGCTGGCCTTGATTGTGACCCCACGTTCGCGCTCCAAGTCCATATCGTCCAGCACTTGGTCGCGCATCTCTCGCTCCGTGATGGTGCCCGTGGCCAACAGCAGCCGGTCGGCCAAGGTGCTCTTGCCGTGGTCAATGTGGGCAATGATACAGAAGTTGCGAATACGCTCCTGTGTGAGGGCGGGATGCGATTTCATGGCGGCTTCCTTCCCGTCTCCATTGTGCACGGCGGGTGAAGTCGGAGTAAGTATATTCACTTCCGCCCAAATGAGCGAATGCACTTTCTCATCCTCACATGCCCCTCGTGGACCCGGTGAGGCTTGCCCCAACTTCGTTGTGTTGGCAGGTTGTGGTATAATCTGTAGTGTACCGGGATTCACACCACGGCGCAGACATCATCCGCGTTTTGACCAACACCTTGTCCACTATGACCAACACACATGTGGAACCGCAACGTCGGAAGCCACCAGGCCTGATTGAAACCCTGTCGCTGGCGTTTGGGGCTGTGGCCCGGAGGATGTGGTTGCTCCTCCTTCCCTTGGGGCTGGACGTGTTGCTCTGGCGAGGCCCCCTGATCTCGCCAGAACCCCTGTTCCGCCAGGCCGCTACCCTGTTCGCCGTGCCGCCCGAGCTCGCCAACCAACAGGCCGAATTGGCAGCCCAGATGGAGACATTTCAAGAAGCACTGTTGGAGATGGGGCGTCAGTTCAACATCCTCAGCCTGTTGGTTGTGCGCACGTTGGGGATGCCGAGCTTGCTGGCCGATGCGCCTTCACTGGCCGGCCCACATGTGGTCCGGGTGGTGGTGGCGGGGGGCGGGATGGCGTTGACGGTGAGCCTCGCAGTGGGGCTGTTGGGCCTCTTTCTGACCTGTCTGTGGCTCATGCTGCTCGGCCGAACGGCGTGGCAGACTCTCAGCCCGGATGAGCAGGGCGCTCAACGCCCTCTGATGGTGGGCGCTACGCGCACCGCGGTCCGGTTACTCCTGCTCCTCCTCGTGCTGGTGGGAGCTCTGGTGGCTCTCATGCTGCCTGCCAGTGCGATGTTGGCCTTGGTCACGGTGATGAGCCCTGGCGTTGGCGTGGCGCTTTCGAGCCTGCTGTCCCTGGTCTTCTTGTGGATTGGCCTCTGGGTGGGGCTACACCTCTACTTCGTGGTCGAGGCTATGGTGTTGTACGATGATGGCGTTGTGCAAGCCGTGACCAACAGTTTCCGCGTGGTGAGGCGATATTTCTGGAGTTCGCTGGGGTTGATCCTCCTCGTCGTGCTCATCGGTCAGGGATTTCACTTCATCTGGCTGCGCGTGGCACGCACCCTTCCCGGCCTAGTGCTGGCCATAGCGGGCAACGCCTTTCTGGGCACGGGCCTCACGCTGGCGGCCTTTCTCTTTTATCAAGAGCGGTTCCAGCGCCTGGCAGTGCCCCCGCCGCTCCACGTGATGCTCGAGGAAAAGTGACTGACTTGCGCCTCACAGCATCGTTCATGTGAGCAATGGAACAGGAGAGCCACATGGCGACGCAGAATCCGCACGACTATGATGCCTCCCAGATCACCGTGTTGGAGGGGCTGGAGGCCGTCCGCCGGCGGCCCGGCATGTACATTGGCAACACGGAGCTGCTGGGCCTACACCACTGCGTCTACGAGGTGGTGGACAACGCCGTGGATGAGGCCCTGGCCGGGTATTGTGACCGCATCATAGTGCGCATCCACAAGGACAGCGTGGTCAGCGTGGAGGACGACGGGCGGGGTATTCCGGTGGACATTCATCCTCAGACAGGGCGGCCGGCCCTCGAAGTGGTGATGACGACCCTTCACGCCGGCGGCAAGTTCGGGGGCAAGGGGTACAAAGTCTCGGGTGGACTGCACGGCATCGGCGTTTCGGCCGTGAACGCCGTCAGCGCGTGGCTGGAGGCGGTGGTGAAGCGGGACGGCAAGGTGTACCGCCAACGCTATGAGCGAGGTCAGCCCGTAACGCCGGTGGAGATCGTTGGTGAAACCGACCCCAAGGACACGGGCACTAAGATTACCTGGCTGCGCGACCCCGAGATCTTCAAGGCCGGCGTGGACTACAAGTACCAGACTCTCGTCCAGCGCCTGCGCGAAATGGCCTTTCTCACTCCCGGCCTCAAAATCACCATTGTTGACGAGCGCACGGATCGAGAAGCCACCTTTTACTTTGAGGGAGGGATTGTCTCCTTCGTGCGCTACATGAACCGGGATCGCAAGGTGCTCCACGCCCCCATTTACGCCAAAAAGCACGTGGATGACATGCTTATCGAGATTGCGCTCCAGTACACCGATGGCTACAATGAATCGGTGTTCACTTTTGCCAACAACATCAACACCGTCGAGGGGGGCACGCACCTAACCGGATTCCGCGCCGCCCTCACCCGCACCATCAACGAGTATGCCCGCCGCCACGGGTTCCTGAAGGAGAAGGAGGCGAACTTCACGGGCGAAGACGTGCGGGAGGGCTTGACTGCCGTCGTGAGCGTGAAGTTGCGCGACCCCCAGTTCGAGGCGCAGACCAAGATCAAGCTCAACAACCCCGAAGTGAAGGGGGCCGTTGAGAGCGTGCTCAACGAAACCCTCTCCCGTTGGCTGGAGGAGCACCCCCGGGAGGCCAAGAACATCTTGGCCAAAATCCTCACCTCGGCCCGCGCGCGGGAAGCTGCCCGCAAGGCACGCGAGATGGTGGTCCGCAAGAGCGCCCTGGAGAGCCTCACCCTGCCGGGCAAGCTGGCCGATTGCGCCGAGCGGAACCCGGAGCGCACGGAGCTCTACATCGTGGAGGGCGATTCGGCCGGTGGATCGGCCAAACAGGGGCGTGACAGGCGCTTTCAGGCCATTTTGCCCCTACGAGGCAAAATCCTAAACGTGGAGAAGGCCAGGCTCAACAAAGTGCTGGACAACAAGGAGGTTCAAGCCATCATTTCAGCCCTTGGGTGCGGCATTGGTGAGGATTTTGACATCAACAAACTGCGCTACGGCCGCATCATCCTCATGTGTGATGCGGACGTGGACGGCGCCCACATCCGCACGCTGCTCCTGACTCTCTTCTACCGGTACATGCCCCAGCTCATTGAGGCGGGCAAGTTGTACATCGCTCAACCTCCCCTCTATCTCATCCAGAGTGGCCGACAGAAGTTCTACGCCTACAGCGACGAGGAAAAGGAAACCATCCTGAAGCGCTTGGACGGGCGAAATGTGGTCATCCAGCGCTACAAGGGATTGGGCGAGATGAACCCCGAGCAGTTATGGGAGACCACCATGAACCCGGAAAATCGCACGCTGCTCCAAGTGACCGTCGAGGACACAGCCCAGGCCGACAAGACGTTCACCATGCTCATGGGAGCGGCTGTGCCCCCCCGTAAGCGCTTCATCCAAGCACACGCCAAGCAGGTACGCAATCTGGATGTGTGATCCGTGTTTCAGTATGCAGAGCACCGCCCCCTGAGACGTGCCCAATGAGCACCTGGGGAGTGAGAGCAGCAATTGGTGCCATTGTGACTGTGCTGGTGGTGGCCTGGGTGCC
>JAUZRY010000042.1 GCA_030949995.1 Ardenticatenia bacterium | reverse complement strand
ATACATAAATAAAAGAAAAATATAAAAGGTATAAATGTATTTCATAACATCATGGAATAATGTTTATATATATATGCATATGCATATGTTTATAATATAATGCAAATGCATGGCACGTAACAAAGGAACAGAATATATACTATATATATATATGAATAGAATACATATAAAAAAGCAAAAAAAAATATAATAACAATATATATGTGTGTTATAATATATATATATACATATATCATATATATATATAAGGGAAAAAAGATGAAAATACTAATATATACTTCCAAGACAAAAATATATATGATATATAATATATAATAAAATAAAATAAAAAAAAGAAAAAAAAAAAAGAAATAAAAAAAAAAGAGAATATACAAAAAAAAAAAAAAAATATATATATAAAAAAATGTATATAAAAAAAAAAGCATAAAAAATAATAAGAAAATACAACTGACCCCGGGCCAGGCTGGTCAAGGCCACACGCCAAAGCGCTTCCGCAACAAAACCCAGGCGATACAGAGATCAAGTCCTCACTGGGCAACGCGCTGAACCTCGTGTTGGAAACGGCCGTCGTCGGGCCAGTGAGGGATGGAACAGCTTCCTCTTGTTCCGACGCCGATGTGCGCAGGTGAGCACGCAATTCCTGGTGAATGGAGCGCGACGGCGTCGCCTGAGACTTCTCCTCGGGCGCGATGCCTTGTTCGGCCAATTGGGCTTCAACCCACTCGAGTCCCCGCTGGGCCTGCGCGTTGTTCGGATCAAGTTCGAGCACGCGCTCCAAGCACCGTTTAGCTTCAAGGGGGTCATCTTGGACACCTGCCAGCCAGAGCCAGGCATCGGCGTTGTCAGGGTCGATCTCGATGGCCGCGTGCAAATAACGTCGGGCCAACTCGCGTTGCCCCGCTTGTGCTGCTGTGCGCCCCTGCTCGATAAACGAGCGCACTCGCTCCTGAAGCACTGGGTCCAGAGCGTCATCCGGTTCCATGCTTTGCCCCTTTTCTGCTCACCCGTGCCGTCACAGCGTGAGCCGTGTGGCCAGACCGCTGAGCTGGTAGAAGGTGCCGTAATGATACCGTAAACCGCCGGTTTGGAGAAGCGCGCGGCACGGTCACATCAGGAGCCGGGAGCGCGGATAGTGGTTCTTGAGGATACCCCGCACGTGTTTAGCCCATCCTAGGGAAAATCCATCCACACAAATCAAGGTCCACCCGTCGGAGCCCTCGGCCAAGAGAGGTTCACCGCGCAGGTACTTGCGAGTCCGGGGATCGGTGACTGTGAGGTGAAAAGCGTGACGCACATCTTCTGGGCGCAAGGCCATCGCGAGCGCGTGGGCGGGCACAAAGTGACGTGAGCGCACCGTGCCCACGTGCAGCCCAACGCGCGGGGCGTGGAGCGTCTCCCAAGCAGGAGGGAGGGGAGGCACCAAGTACACGTGATGCCCGCGCACCAGCCATCCCCGCTCGGGCCAGGGCAGCGTGAGCGTCTCTTCCCAGAAGGCTCTCACCGGGGCCTGCACGTGCGAGGGCAAACGGGCACGGCCTGCCGACAAGGGCAGGGGTGACGCCTCACCCTCCCGCCTGAACAAGGCCAGGAAATGGCCTGCCGCAGGGCCCCGGTGAGGCCAGAGGCGCACACACCGTTCCAGCGGGAGCCCACGCGCCAGCTCGGGCGCGATCCACTCGGGCCTGCCGGGAGAGAAGCCCGGCCGCGGCAAGGGGGACAGGAGCTCACAGTCCGGGTGAGCCCGGAGAAATCGAGCCACAACAGCCTCGTTCTCCTCCGGCGCAAAGGTACACGTGGCGTAGAGCAGCCGTCCGCCCGGCCGCACCAGCCGCGCAGCGTGGGCGAGCAGGTGGCCCTGTCGTAGCGCACACCCGGAGACAACCTCAGGCCGCCACTCTTGCCGTGCTCTCAGCGATTTCGAGAACATACCCTCCCCCGAGCACGGCGCATCGACCAGCACAGCGTCGAGGCCTCCTGGCCACGTGTGGGCCAATTGCTCCACGCGGGCCGAGGTGATCAGTACGGCGCGTGTTCCCCAGCGCTCCACATTTTCCACCAGGGCTCGCGTCCGGCGGCGAACCACTTCGTTGGCAATGAGCAGCCCGCTCTCCCCCAAGAGTGCGGCCACGTACGTGGCCTTCCCGCCCGGAGCCGCACAGAGATCAAGCACCACGTGGCCGGGCTTGGGGGCGAACAGGGGTGGGGCAGCCATGGCGCTCGGCTCTTGGACATAGTAAAGGCCAGCGGCATGGTACGGATGACGGCCTGGACGTACCCGTTCGGCCTCGGGCACGGTGAATCCGTCCGGGCACCAGGGAACCGGCTCCAGTTGAAAGGGGAGCAGGCGTGCAAGCTGATCCGCCGAGACTTGTAACGTGTTTGCCCGCACGCCTGTGGGAGGTGGTCTCTGCACGCTCTCCAGGAACTCCGCGGCCTCACGCCCGAGCAGCTTCTCCATGCGTTGGACAAACGCTGGCGGCAAAGGGGGCCACGCCATGTGGCTCACGCCTCCATCCTCCTCCGGTGGCCTCTGCGCGAGCCCATCACTCAATTTCAGTCTCCGGCCGGACAACGAGCACCGGCACTTGGCCAGCACGGACCACCCGGTCTGCCACACTGCCCATGATAAGGCGAGTGAGCCCCTCACGGGCGTGGGTCGTCATGGCCACTAGGTCCGCCTGAACTCGTTCCACACAGGCCAGAATGGCGTCGGCTACGGGTTCCTGCCCCACTTCGTAACGCACAGTGAATCCCTGCTGGTGGAGCGAGCCGGCCACGCCTTGCAAGTACGTCTCGGCCTCTTCTTGCGCCAAGTCCCAGTAGTGGGCCTCGATGACCATGCCCGCGTCCACGCCCACGCCAGAGAACGGCATGGTAACGGCGCGAAAGAGCACCAACTCGGCGCCGTAGGCTCGGGCCAGATTGGTCACCGACGGCAAAACGTGTTCGGCCAGGCGGGAGCCATCAAGGGGCACAACGATCCGCTTGACGGCAGGCAACGTTTGGAGGCAAGGGAGAGGGGACCGCCGCTCAGGAGGGCTCCTGACCTGGGCGCATATGATGATGAGGAGCGCCAGTGGGGGCTGGAAGAACCCGCGCGGTCTGTGACGCTCCCCAACGCCCAGCGGGAGAGACCGGTGTAGCCATGGGTGGCCATGACCACGAAGCCCGCCTGATGTTCGTCGGCCACTTCGGCAATGCCCTCGGCCGCTGTGCGCGCCGTGATCACCACGCCCTGTACCGGCACATTGTAAGCCCTGAGCCGCTCTTCGACGTCGGCCAAATATTCGCGGGCGCGCTCGCGCATGGTCTCCAACATCTTCTCCACGGGAAAGACGCCTCCCGTCTCCGCCAGTGCCGTCTGGGTGGGCACAGGTACGACCTTCAGCACCAGGAGTTCACGGCTTGTGCGGCCAGCTATGCTAAGGCCCAGGGGCAGGGCCTGTTCGGCCAAGTCGGACCCATCAAGGGGGACGAGAACTGGTCCACTCATTTTGCCGACTCCTTTCTCGGTGATCCATTGACTCCAATCCCTGTCCATCTTATCACATTCTCAAGTCAAGCACCATTGTCATTCGTCATCATCTTCTCGGGTGGGACCAAGCCCCCCTCATCACCTGATGGCATGGGCGGACCATCGGAGGTTGAACTCCCGGCCGTGTGGGGTATACTTCTACCACACTGTCTCGACAGACACGATCGAGTGGAGGGGAGCAGCCATGCAAGTCAGTGTGCGCCTGTTTGCTGCATACCGGGAAACAACCGGCACCTCGGAGCTGGAACTCCAGCTCGACGAAGGGGCCACCGTGCGTGATGCATGGCACGTGTTAGTGAACCGGTTTCCGGGGCTAGCCACATTCCGTCACCGCGTTGTCGGCGCAGTCAACGCCCAATACGTGAGCTTGGACACCCCACTCCGTGACGGCGATGAAGTGGCCTTTATTCCCCCTGTGGCCGGAGGCGAGCATGGTGAGGATTACTTTGCCGTGGTCACCGACCCCATTGACGAGGCCGCCCTGCGCGCCCGGGTGAGCGACCCTGGCGCCGGCGCAGTGCTCACCTTCGTGGGCACCACTCGCAACCAAACCGGAGAACGCCGGGTCGAATATTTGGAATACGAGGCCTACGAGCCTTTGGCCCTGCGCCAAATGGAACGCATCGCCGACGAGATCCGCACACGGTGGCCGGAAGTCAAGGGCATTGCCATTGTTCACCGAATCGGCCGGCTGGAGATCGGCGAGGCCAGCATCGCCATCGCCGTGAGCAGTCCCCACAGGGCCACGGCCTTTGCCGCTTGTCGCTACGCCATCGATCGGGCTAAGGAGAGTTTGCCCATCTGGAAAAAGGAAGTTTGGGAGGGCGGTCAAGAGTGGCTTGAAGAAGGCCCTGCCCACCTCCAGTAGTCACAGATTCCTATTGGCCACAAGAGGTGGGTTGTGGTATCATTATGGTCAACTGGAAGAGCAACACCTGAGCACGAACGGCAGCAGGAGCATACCACCATGAGTCTCCAGGAGCAAGGCACGCCTCAACCCGTCCGGATTCTACTCATGGAGGACGAAGACGATCAGCGCCGGCTCTACGTGCGAGCCCTCACACAGGCGGGGTTTGCCGTAGAACAGGCAGCCACACTCCAAGAGGCTCGTGCGCTCCTCGCCAACCGCCACTTTGATGTCCTCATCTGCGACATCCGCATGGGAAACGAACGGGGCACCGACTTGTTGCGCGAAGAGGGCCCCCACCTCATGCGCCAGGGCACGGAGATCATCGTGCTCTCAGCCCAGGAGCAGTACCGGGCTCTATGTCAGGATCTTGGGGTTGACTTCTTCATTACAAAGCCGGTTTCACTGATTGAATTGACAACCCTGATCAGGCGCCTGACAGGCCGGGAACAATGAGCGAAATGAGCACTCCCCCATCGACAGCTTCTCACGAGGTTCCCCGGCACTCGCATGCTGCCCCCATGCCGGCCGGCTCCATCGCGGATTGGTACGAACGGCTGTTGGATGCTATTCTCCGCGTTGCCCTCGTGCTCGGCAGCGGGCTGGCGGGGGTCGGCAGTGTGGTGGCCTGGCGCGCTGGCGAACCACGCCAAATCTTCTTCTACTTTTTGGTCATCAGCCTGCTCACCCTGATCACCTTCAGCCACGAGGTGGAATACTTCATCCGCGCCGGCGTTTTCCTCCTCTTCCTCTACATCTTGGGCCTGCTCTCCCAAACGCGCTACTTTATCGGCTTTGAGGGGAACGGTGAACTTGTCTTCATGACGTTCAGCGTGCTGAGTGCCGTACTGTTGGGCCGCAAGGTGGGCTTCATGGCACTGATCCTGAGCGTGGGAACAATGTTCATTTTTGCACTCCTCTACGCCGGTGGCCTTATCCCACCCCCACACCACTTGGGAAGCAGCACCTCGCTGGTGGAGTGGGTGGATGAGCCCCTCCAACTCTTCGTCTTCGGGACCGGTACCATTGTGCCCATCAGCTATTTGTTGGAGAGCTTTCGTGCGGCCTTCATGGAGTCGGAACGAGCACGGGTTGAGCTAGAAGCACACCGGCAGCGACTGCACCACATGGTCGAAGAGCGCACCGCCCACTTGGAACGGCGTACCAGGGAGCTTCAAGTCGCTGCTGAAGTTGCCCGAGATGCTGCCTTGGCCACCAACTTGGACGATCTGCTGAACCAAGCAGTGAACTTAATTCGCGACCAATTTGGCTTCTACCACGCCGGCCTCTTCCTCGTGGACGAACATGGTGAATACGCCGTCCTTCGGGCAGCCACGGGCGGATCAGGGCAGAAAATGCTTGCCGAACACCACAAGCTCAAGGTGGGCGAAGTGGGCATTGTGGGCTATGTAACAGCAACGGGCGAGTCCCGCATTGCGCTTGACGTGGGTACCGACGCCGCTCACTTCAAGAACCCCCTCCTCCCGCGTACCCGCTCTGAACTGGCCCTTCCCCTGCGAGTGGGTGACCGCGTTATCGGTGCCTTGGACGTGCAGAGCGAACGCCCAGAAGCCTTCGACGATGATGACGTGGCCATCTTCCAAGTGATGGCCGACCAGCTCGCCGTGGCCATAGAACGCACGCGGCTCTTTGAACAAGTGCGTGCCACCCTGGAACGACGCCTGGAAAGCGTGATTTCCAACACGCCCATTGTGCTCCTCGCCGTGGAACCTGATGGCACCATCTCCCTCGCCCGGGGGAAAGCGCTGGCGCGTTTGAGACACCAGCACCCCCACCTAGTGGGCCGTTCCGTGAAGGAAATTTTCGGGGAAACCCACGCGTTCACCTCTGCCTTTCGCCGTGCCCTCGCCGGCGTTCACGTTGGCACGCTCATGGAGTTCTCGGGCCGCCTTTTCGAGTGGTCTCTCACGCCCCTGGTGGACGAAGACCACACGGTCAGCCAAGTGCTGGCCGTGGCCATGGATGTGACCGAGTTGAAAAAGGCCGAGGTGGCCTTACACCAGCGCAACCAATTGCTCACAGCCCTCCACCAGACGGCCTTGGAGATTATGGGGCACCTGGAAATGGAAGAGCTGCTCCGACTCATTGTCACCCGTGCGGCAGGTCTGGTGGATAGTGTTCACGGTTACGTCACGCTCATGGAACCTGATGGTTCAGCCCTTGTCACCCGTGTGGGCATTGGGCTTTTTGCCACCCGCATCGGCGACCGGCTGAAGCCGGGTCAAGGCGTGGCCGGGCGCGTGTGGCAGAACGCAAGGCTGTGACACTTGACGACTATCAGCAGATCCCAAACCGTGTGCGTGGGCCTGACATCGACCAAATTCGCTCCATTGTGGGCGTGCCCCTGCTCGCAGGCGATGATTTGGTTGGCGTGATCGGCTTGGCCAGAACAGAAGTCCATCCTTTCACGATGGAAGAAGTAGAAACCCTCGAACAATTTGCCAGCTTGGCCGCCATCGCTATCGAAAACGCCCGCCTCTTCCGGGAAGTCCAACAAACGGCCGAGCGCCTCCGTGAGGTGGACCGTCTCAAAAGCGAGTTCCTCATGCACGTGAGCCACGAGCTGCGCAGCCCGCTCAGCTCCATCATCGGCTACGCTGAGTTCCTCCTCATGAGCTCACAGTTCGACGAGGAGACCCGCCAGGACCTGGAAGCCATCCTCCAAAATGGTCAGCGGCTGCTCCACATGATCAATGACCTGCTCGACTTGGCCAAGATTGAAGCCGGCCAGCTCACCGTGAACATCGAACCCCTCACTCTCGACGAGGTGCTTCGGGAGGTGCGTCGTACCAACGAGGGGATCTTCAAGAGAGGCGCGAAGCCTGTGGAGTTCATCGTGGCTGTGGAGGACCCTGTGCCCACTATTTACGCCGACCGCGTGCGCCTCAACCAAGTGCTCACCAACCTCATTTCCAACGCCTACAAGTTCACCGAAGAAGGCACAATCACCTTGCGAATCTACCAATCTGATGACCACATCTGCTTCGAGGTGCGTGATACCGGCGTCGGCATTCCCCCAGAGGCCATTGAGTCCATCTTCGAGCGCTTTCAACAAGCCCACCAGGCCGGTGGACGGGAAGGAGCCGGGCTCGGACTGCCCATTGTCAAACACTTGGTCGAACTCCACGGCGGTACTATCGACGTGCACAGCGAAGTAGGACGAGGAAGTGTCTTCACAGTCCGCCTTCCCCTTGTTCCCCATACTGAACCCCAGCCCCAAAGCTTTACACCTTAGGGCCCTTCCGGTCGGCGCTTTGCCTCTCCTCCCCGCCCGTGTTACAATTTCCCCCTGTGATGTGAGCCATGCCGGACGGCCAAATCAACCGCCAGGACAGGAGAATGCAGGACCTGGGCATCGTGATCGTCAATTACAACACCAGAGCTTGGCTCCTGAACTGCTTGGAATCCCTCTACGCCAGCAGGGGAGAACTCACCTTTCAAGTCTTCGTGGTTGACAACTGTTCCAGTGACGGCAGCGCCACAGCTGTTCGAGCCACCTTTCCCCAAGTTGAGCTCATCGAGAGCCCCTACAACGGAGGATATGCCTACGCTAACAACTTGGCCCTGCGACGGCTGGGGTTCCACGATCAGCCCGGCCGGGAGCCATCCCCCTATGCACCCCGCTATGTGCTGCTCCTCAACCCCGACACGCTCCTCCCGCCGGACGCCCTGGCCCGCATGGTGGCCTTCCTGGACGCAAGGCCACAGGCCGGCGCCGCAGGGCCCAAGCTGGTGCGCCCCGACGGCAGTTTGGACAAAGCCTGTCGCCGTTCGTTCCCATCACCAGCAGTGAGCTTCTGGCGCCTGACCGGCCTGAGCCGGCTCTTCCCCCGCAGCAGACGATTTGGACGGTACAACTTAACCTACATTGACCCGGATGTGACCATCGAGGTGGACTCAGTCGTGGGCGCCTTCATGATGGTGCGCCGGGAGGCTGTCTGTGATGTGGGACTCCTCGACGAGGGGTTCTTCATGTATGGCGAGGACTTGGACTGGGCCTACCGGATCAAGCAGGCCGGATGGCAAATCTGGTACTACCCCGAGGTGACCGTGCTCCACTACAAAGGGGCCAGCAGCCGGCAGCGGAGTGTCGAGTCGATTCGTGCCTTTTACGACGCCATGCGCCGGTTTCACCATAAGCACTACCGCGCTCAAACACCGACGGCCGTCAACTGGCTCATCGACGCAGGCATTACTCTCCTCTACTACACCGAGTTGGCCCGCAACGCCCTGCGGCCGCCTGAACGAAAGGGAGTGGCGTCGGCCGTATGAAGATGCGATATCCGGATCCGTTTCAACATCTGGCCGAGAACCAACGAGAACGGCCGGCCAAGGTGCATCCGATCCATCCATCTCCGGCCGTGGCCGAGGGAATAGGTCACGTTCGCGCTGAACGGGAATGGCGTCGCCGGCGTGCGTTTCTCTTTCCCCTCTCCCTGATCGCCGTGGACGCGCTCATGATCGTGCTGGCCTTCTATGTGGCCTACTGGCTCCGCCTGACCATCGAGTTCCCACCGCCAGTGGCCATCCCACCGTTTACCGAGTACACCGGCATGTTGAGCATCCACGTGGCGGCGCTGTTAACCACCTACTTCTTTCACCGCCTCTACAAGCGCAAACGGGCGCTCTCCCACATCGATGAATTCGGCCGTGTGGTGGCCTCCACTTCCATCGGCGTGGTCCTGGCGCTGGCAGCAACCTCTTTCATCTACAAGAACTCGCTCGACTACCCTCGCCTGATGATCATTTATGCTTGGGCCCTCACCATCCTCTTCGTGGCCGCCGGCCGCATCGTGCACGCCCGGCTGCAATGGGCCCTCCAAGGGCGTCACTTCGCCCCCGAGCACGTGCTCATCGTGGGCGCTGGCGAGACAGCCAATATCATCCTGAGGGCCATCCAGCGCTCTCCAGGGCTGGGCTACCGTGCCGTCGGTGTGGTCACGGTGAGTGGCTACCCCGTGCTCGAAGACCTCTCCGTGCCCTTACTGGGCACCACTGACGACTTGCCCCGCCTCATTGATGTCTATGGCGTTGACGAGGTGATTATTGCCGTGCCCGAAGCGACCCACAGGGAAATTGTCCACATTATTGGCAAATGTGAGCGGGAGAAGGTGAGCATAAAAGTCTTCCCCGACCTCTTCCAATTCATGGCCGGGGAGATGAGCATCAGCGACCTCAACGGCCTTCCCCTGCTCACCGTACGGGACATTGCCCTGCGGGGATGGAAGCTGGCCGTCAAACGGCTCGTGGACATCGTGGTCAGCGCTACAGCGCTGGTGTTCCTCTCCCCTCTGATGCTGGTCATTGCCGTGCTCATCAAGCTCGAATCCCCTGGCCCCGTCTTCTACACCCAGGAACGCATGGGGTTAGATGCCAAGCCTTTCCAGATGCTCAAGTTCCGCTCCATGCGCCAGGATGCCGAGCGGGAAGGGCCCGGCTGGACACGCCCGAATGATCCACGCCGCACGCGCGTGGGCGCCTTCATCCGCCGGTACAGCTTGGACGAGTTGCCCCAGCTCATCAACGTCCTCCTGGGTGAGATGAGCATCGTGGGGCCCAGGCCGGAGCGCCCCGTGTACGTGGAACAGTTCCGCCGCTACATTCCCCGGTACATGGACCGCCACCGCGAGAAGGCCGGCATCACCGGGTGGGCCCAAGTGAACGGCCTGCGGGGCGACACCAGCATCGCCGAGCGCACCAAGTACGACCTCTGGTATGTGGAGAACTGGTCCCTGACGCTGGACTTCAAGATTATGCTGATGACCTTGGTGCGCATTTTCACCGACCGAAACGCCTACTGACCAGGAGCCGGTAGTGGGTACGATCCGCGGCCAGGACGGGAGACCAAGACGGCGGCGTTACCGTGCCGGACGTATTCTCCTGGCTGCCTGTGTGACACTCTTGGCCCTCGGGAGCGTGGTGCTCCTCGACCGCGTTGGTCGGGCAGAAGCCAGCGAAACCTCGCGCTCCTTCTGGGTGCTCTTGGGCGCTCGGCCTCACTTTGAGGCCTTGGCCGCCATACCTGATCCAACAGCCCGGCGCACCCGCTTAGTGGCGGCCCTGCGCAATACCGCCTCCCAATCCCAAGCCCATCTCCTGGCTGAACTGCGCGCTCGAGGCGTGCCGGCACGCCCCTTCTGGATCGTCAACGCCATTCTGGTGAAGGGGCCACCAGCCTTGGCTCAAGAGCTAGCCCGTCGCCCGGGCGTCGTGGCCGTCTTCGACGAGGTGCGTGTGCGCCCCCCTCTCCCCACGCCAGAAGCACCTCCCCTTCGCCGGAGCACCGCGGGCGTGGAGTGGCACGTGCAAAAGGTGCGTGCCCCTGAAGTGTGGGCCACGGGCACACGGGGCGAGGGCATCGTCATCGCCGTGGCTGACACCGGCGTGGAGTGGAGCCACCCCGCCCTTCGGGACCGGGAGCGCACTGTCTCCGGCACAGCGCCTCACGAGTACGCCTGGCGTGATGCCTTCTCTCCCACTTCCGCCGAGCCCTTTGACGACCTTGGCCACGGCACCCACGTGGCCGGCATTGCCGTGGGCGAGGAAGGAGCTAACCAGGTCGGCGTGGCCCCTGGAGCCTCGTGGATCGCCTGCCGCAACATGGAGAGGGGCGTTGGGTCGCCGGCCACTTACTTGACCTGCTTCGAGTGGTTCCTGGCGCCCACAAGGCTGGATGGCCAAGATCCTCGTCCGGACTTGGCTCCTGACATTGTCAACAATTCGTGGATCTGCACGCCTTCAGAAGGGTGCACGGACGAGCAGGTCAACATCTTGCTCGAGGCCGTGCGCGCACTGCGCTTGGCCGGCATTCTCGTAGTGGCCGCGGCCGGCAACGAGGGGCCCGAGTGCAGCACGGTGAGCGCCCCGCCAGCCATCTACGCCGAAAGCTTCAGCGTAGGCGCCTCCACGGCAGACGATCAACTGGCGTTCTTCAGCAGCCGGGGGCCGGTCACCCGTGACGGCAGCCGACGGCTCAAACCCGATCTGGTCGCCCCAGGATATGCCGTGCGCAGCAGCTACCTCGGGGGCCAATACACCTTCATGAGCGGCACGAGCATGGCGGCACCGGCCACGAGCGGTGTGGCAGCCCTCCTGTGGAGCGCCGTCCCCCATCTTCGCGGCCGGGTGCTCCTCACGGAGCGGCTCCTGCGCGCTTCCGCCCGCCCCATCACCGACACCACCTGCGGAGGAGACGCCGATGGCCGCCCCAACAACAGTTGGGGCTGGGGCCTGGTGGACGCCGCCGAAGCCGTGCGCTTGGGAGCCACATGTCCGGCTTGGGATTGGGACGAGGACGGGGCTGTCACGGGCGCCGAGGTGGCTGCCGTGAAAGCCCATATGGGCCAACCCGTCACCCAGACAACACGCCCCCTTGACGTGGACAACAGTGGCACTGTGGACCAGAGCGATCTGGATTTGGTGCAGGGGGCATTGGGCGCAACATGTGAGGGCCTCTACACCCTCCGCCTACCCGGCCTGTACAGGGCCCCTTTGCGCTCCTCAGTCTACACCATCACCAATACCACCCCCTTCACGCTCACCATGTGGCACACTTTCTATGACGCCGACGGTGCGCTGGCTTTCACTGGGTTCAGGACCACGTTAGGACCCTCAGACACGTTTACCGTTTCGCTCTGGTCTCTTTCCCTGCCCCTCACGTACACAGGCCAAGTCACCGTCACCGTGGCCATCTTTCCCGACGAAGGCGAGGTCCCAGTCGTGGCTTCACAATTTGAGGAAGAAATGCACTCCCTGTGGTTGCCCGTTGTAGTCCGCTGAGGTGTTCACGTGATGGCTGAAACGCGACGGAGAAGAGTGTGGCCAGTATTGTGGGGACTTGTGCTCATGATCACAGGAGTTGCTTGTGGGCAACTGGAAGAGCCACCTGCAACTCCAACACCTTCTTCGCCGATGTTCACGCCGACGCCATCGCCAACGCCCCCGCTTCCCACGCCCGGGTTGCTCTTGCCGGAACTCATCACCACGCCGGCGGCCGCAACGGCCAATCAGGCCTGGCCCTACGTGTTACACATTCAAGATACCCCCGACGATTTCCAGGCCGACAACCGGTATACCGGTCCGGTGACCCTACAGGCCTTGGCAGCGAGCCGCCCTGATGTGCCTGACCTGGCCCGGCGGCTGGAACAATGGGGGTTTGTGGAGGGGTATCGCACAGTCTACACCAGTGTGCGCCTGGAGGATCCTGTGGGCATTCTCACAGTGCAGAGCTGGGCGCTCCTCTTCCAGGACCGGCAGGGAAGCAGCCGGTTCTTCAACTTCTTGGATGACGAGTACCGACGTGATCCCCGGACCGTGCAGGAAGTGGAGGTACCGCCCTTGGGGGACGAGGCACGGGGATATCACTTAGTACGCCCTATGGGCGGAGAAGAGTGGACGGTCTTCCTCGTCCTCATACGTCAGGGGCCGGTAGTTGTCCGTCTGGATACTACTTCTCGCTCGGCCACCATGCTCGAGCCCACACTCGACTACGCCCGGCTGCTGGCCGACCGGCTGCCCGAGTCGTGACGTGGAGAGGAGTCATCTGGCCTCGTCGCGGCCATCGGCTATGGAGGCAGCCTCATCCCAGAGCACAAATTGGCCATTGTGCATGAAGAGCTCCCCGTCCACGTAGACTTCTCCCTCTTCGCGCAGATCGCAGATCAAGTCCCAGTGAATGGCGGAGACATTGCGGCCGCCGGTTTCGGGGTAACTGCGCCCCAAGGCCATGTGGACCGTGCCACCGATTTTCTCGTCGAAGAGCGTGTTGCGAATAAAATGGTGGATGTTGTAGTTGGTGCCGAAGGCGAACTCACCCACGTAGCGAGCACCCTCGTCAATGTCCACCATCTTCAACAAGAACTCCTCATTGTGGGAGGCCTCAGCTCGCACCACCCGTCCCCCCTCGAACCAGAGGCGCACATCGCGCACCTCGCGGCCCCCGTGGACGGCAGGAAAGGAAAAGGCGATGTGACCTTCAACCTGCTCTTCTACCGGACCGGTGAAGACCTCGCCTCCGGGGAAGTTCTTGTCTCCCCTGTCATTGATCCACGTGCGCCCCGCCACGCCCACGCGCAGGTCAGTGCCTGGTCCCCGGATGTGCACCTCACGGGCAGACTGAAGCACGTCGATGAGCTGCTGCTGGCGCTGCACTTGCTCCTGCCAGCGGGCGATCGGGTCGTCATCGTTGAGGAAACAGGCTTGGAAAACAAATTCGGTGAATTCCACCAGGCCCATCTCGGCGTTCTGGGCGTAAGCTGGCGTGGGGAAGAGCGTCAAACTCCAGAGCAGCTCGCCGCTGGCCGAACGGTTCATGAAGAGTTCGGAGATGGGTTGCCGGGCACGCTGGAGACGCACGGTCTTCTGGGGGTCCACGTTAGTGAGTGCCCGAGTGTTGTCCTCGCTGAGCACGTGGATGACCACATCCACGCGCTGGTACTCCAGGTGAATGAGCTCCGGGAGCCGGTCCAGAACGCTGTTAGGGGCGTATCGGTAGAAATACTCGTTCGTTGTGGTCGGTGAGAGGCGCACGTGGGGAATGCCTTCCCGCTCCAACACGGCGCGCACAAGCTCAAGGGCCAACGGCTCGGCCAGAGTGGTGCCCCGAATAACCACCTCATGTCCTGCTCGAACCGGCGCGCTATATTCGACCAAGATGTCGGCCCACTTTCTGATTCTCTCATCGTACATGGGGGTCCTCTCGATGTCCAGATGAGGCCGTGTCGCCCGATTCCCGAAAGGCTCGCACCGTTTCGCGCCAGAAGGCTTCATCTCCGTCGAGGAAGGCCGCGTAGTAGGTGATGCGGTCGGCCAGGCCGGCATACCGAGCCTTGACAGCTTGGGCCAACCGGTCGTGAGGGGCCACGACGGCAAAAGTGTCCAGCATCTCGTCAGTGATGAGTGCGGGCATCTCCTCCCACCGCTGTCGTGCGGCCAGTCGGCTCAACTCGGCCGCCACGTGATCCCAGCCGTGGAGCTCAAAAACCGTGCGGTAGGTGGGTGTGGAGGCGTAGAACGCGATCTGTTCGCGCACCGGGGCCTTTGCCCGTTCAATTTCGGCCTCGTCGCGGCCTGTGACCACGAAGACCGTGACGCTGATGGCCACCTCGTCGGGGGGGCGACCGGCCGACCGAGCGCCCTCTGCGATCCACGGGCGCACGCATTCGCGCACGTATTGGGCCGAGTTCAAGGGGTGGACGTGAAAGCCGTCGGCCACTTCCCCGGCCAAACGACAGAGCCCTTCGTTGACGCCGGCGATGTAGATGGGAATGTCGGGATGCTCAATGGGGCCCGGGTTGAAGAAAGGGCTCATGAGGGTGATTGTGTAGAATGTGCCCCGGAAGTTCAGCCGTTCTCCCGTCTGCCAGGAGTGCCAGATGGCACGCAGCGCCAAGATGTACTCGCGCAGCTTGGGAACAGGAGGGCCCCAGGGCATGGAGAACCGGCGCTCAATGTGAGCTTTGACTTGCGTGCCCAGCCCGAGGATAAAGCGCCCTCTGCTGAACTGGGCCAAATCCCACGCTTGATAGGCCATGTCCATGGGGCTGCGGGCAAAGGCCACAGCAATGGACGTGCCCAGGTGAATGTGCTCAGTGTGCTCGGCCGCGAGCACCAAGGGAAACATGGGGTTGTGCTGCGTTTCACTGGTCCACAGGGCATCAAACCCAAGAGCTTCGGCCTTCTGGGCGGCCGGGATAATAGCGTCCAACGTGGGAGCGAGCAGGGCGGTGTCAATCTTCATGCTTAACTCCTTTGCTGTCTGTCCACAATTAGATGTGAACAAGTTGTGGATCCAGGCCAAGAGAGTCCTGCTGGCCCTTTTTGCGCGGACTGGGTACAATGGGAACGTTCCGGGAGCAAGAGCAACGATGTCACTGTTCCCCTATTAAAACCAAAAGCGGCCGGAAGGCCAAGTTGGAGGTGATAGTCATGAGTTTGCCCATTTCGTTGGAACACTTCGGGCAAGCACTTGCGCGCCACATTCGGCCAGCCACCTTTCCCGTGGCCGTGCGCATGGCGCGGGCCGGGGAACCATTGCCCCCCCGGGTGAAGCGGCCGTGGCGTGACTTGGGCATTAAAGTGGCCATCTGTCAGGCAGTGGCCTTTGCGCGGCGTTACGGCTGGGCCATGGCCGTGGGGGAAGAGGACCTCTCTTGCCCATTGGCCAAAGCAGTGTTTGGCTTCGCCCCGATGCTCGATTACTACGAGGAGGGACATGCCTGTGCGGGCATGTACACGGCCACAGCCCAGGCCGGCGCGGCCACCGAGGCCGCTGTGGCCAAATTTCCCCATCAGGCGTATGAGCTGCTCCTCGCGGCGCCCTTGCACCGCACAGCCTTCGAGCCCCACGTGATCATCATTTACGGCAACTCAGCCCAAGTCATGCGCTTGGTCACGGCAGCGCTCTGGAAGACAGGCGGCCGGCTGACGTCCAGCTTTTCAGGGCGCATTGACTGCTCCGACAGCGTCATTGTGCCCCTGCAGAGTCAGAAGCCCGAGGTGATCCTGCCCTGCTACGGTGATAGGGTCTTCGCCCAAACTCAGGACGACGAAATGGCCTTCGCGCTGCCCGCCTCCTGGATGGCTGACATTGTGGAAGGGCTCGAGGGCACCCATAAGGGAGGCATTCGGTATCCCATTCCCAACTGGCTGCGGTACACCGGCCAATTTCCCGCCCACTACGAGAAGATGAACGACCTGTGGGCCAAGATGGAGGAAGGGGAGAAGGCTCCTGAGCACGCCTAACGACGTGTGGTGGCCTGCTCGAACCCCTCAATCGTGCCCAACAGCACATGGTTCAGGAAACGGTCAATCCGGCTGTGCAGCTGCCGGCGCTCCTCCTCGGTGCTAGGTCGGGGAAACGAAGGGGTTTGAAATGCCATGTCCATGATTTGGCTGCGGAAGAAGAGAAACACCTCCACCACCTCCAGCAAGGAAAGCCTCGTCTGGCCAATGGTCTCGCCGTAGGCACGGCCAACATCTCGTCCTTCTTCGAGGTAACGGCGGTCACCTTGCTGGCCGGTGATGTACTGGAGCAACAACCCCAAAAGGCGCTGGCCGAGCTCGCGCACCCGGGCCCGTTGGACCTCGTCGAACGCCTCTGCCCACGTCGGCTCCTCCACACCGTGGAAGGTGGCTGACCAAGGTTCACCCGGCAGTTGGCGTCCCTGCATGTACTCCTCCAGCACCTGGCGGTGAAAGCGGCGATGGCCACCAGGCGTGCGCACAAAAGGGATCTTGCCGTCGTCGCTCCAGCGCCGCAGTGTTGAAGGGTGGATGCCCAAGAGCTCGCTGGCTTCCCGCAGCGTGAGCCATTCTTTGCTCATCGTCTCCCTCCTCAACGTCCGGGGGCTGCGCGCACATGTGGAAAAACGGCCCACAGCGTGTCCTGTCGGAGAGAAGGACGTCACGACGGCCGTCTCCCACCACCCCTCCACGTGTTCACCGGAACACACCAAACAACGCTGGCCCCTGAACGGTGAGCCTGTGAATGCTCCCCATTGTACAGCTTCTGGGAACATTGGTCAACCGGTTCACAAGGCCCCTCAAAGGTTCGAAAGTTGTCAACAGGGGCGGTGGGGCACCGCCCCGAATTGTGGATAACTCCGTGGATTTTGTGGATGATTCCTCCTTTTTGGGGATAACTCAGCGGTCAAACCTGAACAGGTGACTACAACATGTGCCACACCTCCCCCATGACGGCCACTACATCTAGTAGTTTTCCTTTCCCACACCGGAAAACCCCCTTGTTCATCCCATTTTCCCTTTTCCACACCGCTCAACTGAATCTCCCTTTGCTGTGGAAAATTCCTCTCACAGCCCACATACAACATGTTGTAGGAAGCCCTCTTCTGCGCTACAATGGGTAGGGGATGTGGTTCACCTCCAGGGCCGTTTTCCACATTTCCACATGGCCTATTATGATGACATACAAAGAATTAATGTCTTGCTGAAAGCAATGTGAATAAACACCACGTCTTGGAGCCACAGATGATTGTGCTCGGGATTGAGACATCCTGTGATGAGACAAGCGTGGCCCTTGTCGAGGACGGACGTGACGTGTTGGCCAACATTGTGGCCTCTCAAGCAGAGCTGCACCGGCGTTATGGAGGGGTCTTTCCCGAAGTGGCGTCCAGGCAACATGTGCTCTCCGTCGTTCCGGTGGCCCGGGAGGCCATGCAACAGGCCCAAGTGGGATGGGAAGCCGTGGATGCCGTGGCGGCCACCCGAGGGCCTGGCTTAGTGGGATCACTCGTAGTGGGACTCAACTTTGCCAAGGCGCTCGCCATTGCCAGGGCGTTGCCCTTCATCGGTGTCAACCACCTGGAAGGCCACATCTACAGCGCGTGGCTGCGCCTTTCGGCGGACGAGCCGCCGGTCGAACCCAGGTTTCCGGCCCTGGTGCTCATTGTGAGCGGAGGACACACGGAATTGGTCCTCATGCACGGCCACGGCCAGTACACGCTCCTGGGCCACACGCTCGACGACGCGGCCGGCGAAGCCTTCGACAAGGTGGCGCGAATGCTGGGCTTGCCCTATCCTGGAGGGCCCCACATCCAACGCATGGCCGCCCAAGGCAATCCGGACGTGTTCCGGTTTCCGCGTGCTTGGCTGCCCGACACGTACCACTTCAGCTTCAGCGGGCTCAAGACGGCCGTGTGGCGAGAAGTGAAGAAATACACCGGCGCCGAAGCTTCCTCACGGCCTCATGCTCCCCCGACGAACACAGAAGACCTGCCGGTCCACGACTTGGCGGCCGGGTTCCAGCAGGCTGTGGTGGATGTATTAGTGGCCAAGACTGTTCGGGCCGCTCGGGCCTTCAACGTCCAAGAAGTTGTTCTGGCTGGCGGGGTGGCGGCCAACCGGCCTCTGCGCGAACAGTTGGCCGGGGCGCTCCACACGCTCGACATCCCCCTGCGCCCTGCTCCACCGACCCTCTGCACGGACAACGCAGCCATGATCGCTGCGGCGGCCTACTGGCGCCTGCGGCAGGGGGAGCGTTCATCCCTTGACGTGGATGCTGAACCCAACTTGCCCTTGGCAGCTCCGGTGGGCTGAGTGCCGGTGCGCTAGCCGGTAGCGGGGGGGACGAACTTCTGGGCGCGGGCGATAGCCTCCTTCTCCTCGTCCATCAGGGGGTAGGGAGATTGTCCCTGTTCAAGGGGTTTCGCGTAGATGCGGGTGCCATCGCGGGTGTAGAGGCTGGTGATGACGACGCCGTTGCCGTGATCGTCCAGTAAGGCGATGGAGAAACTCTGGTCGCCGCCCGTCTCCTGGAACGGGTTAAAGCGCACCACGCCCACGCGCCCGACACGGCCGGCCACGGTGGTCCGCAGGCCCTTCACATCGTGTTCCAGCTCGGCCAAGCGGTCGCTGTTTTGCTGTGCCAGCCGCCGCAGCCCGGTGAGCAACGTGGTGCTTCGCGCTTCGGCTTCGACAGAGGGACTGTGGCCTTCCAAGCGACGGCGCAGGGCCCATCCTTGCAGGACCACGCTCACGAAGGCCAGTATCGAGAGCACAAGGGCGACAGCGGTGAACGTGGGCGCGTATGCCTGGTAGAGCTGGGTAAAGGTGGTCATGGCCGACTTCTCCGCGGATTGCTTCTGCGAACGCCGGACAACTCTACCATACCAGTGAGGGAACAATGGTGCAAATCGTGATCGCCACCGGGAATCCGGGCAAGCGGCAGGAGTACAAGGCCCTCTTGGGCCAACTTCCGGTCACTTTGGTGATGCCGGACGATCTAGGCCTCTCATTGCACGTCGATGAACATGGGGCGACCTTCGACGAAAATGCTGTGCTCAAAGCCCTGGCCTATGCCCGTGCCGCCGACATGCCTGCCCTGGCCGACGACAGCGGCCTAGAAGTGGATGTGCTGGGCGGTTTTCCCGGCATCCACAGTGCGCGGTGGGCTGGTCCCACGGATGAAGACCGCGTGCGTGCCTTGCTCGCCAAGATGGAAGCCGTCCCTTGGGCACGCCGGCAAGCGCGCTTCGTCTGTGCTGTGGCCTTGGTCACGCCCTTGGGGCACGTGGTGACTGCCCTCGGCACCGTGGACGGGCGCATCCTCTTTGCACCACGGGGCAACGGGGGATTCGGGTACGATCCTATCTTCTACGTGGCGGAAGTCGCGCGTACCATGGCCGAACTGTCACCGGAGGAGAAGAACCGCCTGAGCCACCGGGGACGGGCCGCGAGGGCCATACGCCCTCACATCGAGTCACTGCTCGGCTTCACGCCCCCTCCGGCTCCGCCTTCTTGACGATAAGAACCGGCACGGGAGACTGCTGAATGAGCTTGTGCCCCACGCTGCCCAAGGCCAGAGCAGCGATCTCCCCGAGACCCCGGGAGCCGATGACGACCAAATTGGCCTGACGGGCCTCCACAACTTTCAGGATAGCCATCGCCGGTGGCCCTTCCAGCAGCTCCTGTTCGGCCCGCACGGACCGGGGCAAGTGGGAAACTGTCTGTTCCAACACCTCCTCACCGTGGGCAATGGCCCGGGCTACAGCCTCCTCGTACAAGTTGGTGCCCAAGTAGCGGGGCACCGGATCGTAGGCGTAGACCAATATGAGGCTGGCGCCGTACTTCTGGGCAATGTTCGCCGCTACACGGGCAGCGTGCTCACTTCGTGCTGTGCCGTCCACCCCGACGACAATCGTCGTGAACATCACTGAGCCTCCTCAACACCACATCAATTGGGGACACGTGCTCAATGATACCAGGCCCCCGTGGGGTGAGCAAGTAACCGGTGTGGGCACTCAAGCACTTCCAGTTGCCCCGATTGGGCTCATAGGGTAAAGTAGGGCAGTCCCGCCCGGCGAATTCTTCATCCTTCGGGCGGACATCCTATGAGAGCGATGAGATCCATGAATCCGGAGACCTTGAAGCAACGGGCAGCCTACTACGCTGTGGACACCTTCGTCCGCGACGGCATGGCGTTGGGATTGGGGACCGGTTCCACCGTGAAATATGCCCTGGAGCGGCTGAGTGCCCACCTTCGCTCGGGGCGACTGCGCCACATCGTCGGTGTGCCCACCTCTGAGCAGACGGCTGACCTCTCCCGCCACTTGGGCATCCCCCTTGTCAGCCTGGAGGAAACTCCTCTCCTCGACCTGTACATCGACGGCGCCGATGAGATCGACCCGGAGCTCAACTTGATCAAGGGGTTGGGAGGGGCGTTGCTGCGCGAGAAGATCGTCGCGTGTGCTGCTCGCCACATGGTAGTGATTGCCGACGAACGCAAGCGAGTGGCCAGATTGGGCCAGCGTGCTCCGCTGCCCGTAGAAGTCTTGCCCTTCGGGTGGAACCTGCACGCCGATTGGCTGGCCGCCCTGGGATGCACCCCCCTGTTGCGCCGCCGTGCCGATGGGACACCCTTTGTGACTGACAACGGCAACTACATCTACGACTGTACCTTTCCAGGGGGAATCTCGGCACCTCATGAGCTCCAAGCACAGCTCAACACCCGGCCGGGTGTTGTGGAGCATGGCCTCTTCCTCGGATACGCCCACGTGGCTGTTGTGGCCGGCGGGACGGGCAACGTGTCCCTTCACCGCCGGGAAACCGCCCCCTCATCCCTACCGTGATGACACTTGGCCTCAACAGCCCCCTTGCCGCCTCGCGTCGCGGAGAGCTCAGCCGAGCCCGGAAAAGCCGAACTCATCCTCCGGGCAGAGATTATGAGAATACGGGGAGAACTCAACAACGCGCGGGCCGGCTTGCCCGAACTGCGAAAACAATGTTATACTGTTAAACGGGGCGGCGAGGGCCACCCACCATCTTCGGGAGAACTTTTGGACCACAAGAGAGGTGAAAGGCGCAGCATGGCTCCGGATGGACGTACCGGGCACCAGGCTCCCAGTGACGGAAATGAGGAGGAAAAGTCCGGCCTGCCGGACTGGTTGAAGGGGCTTGAGACCGATGCCTCGGCCCAGACTGATGAGGATGTGGATTGGGCCGCCGACATTGACTTCAGCAATTTGCCCGGTTGGCTCATTCCCGAAGTCGCCGCAGAACCGCGGGAGACCATTGCCGAAGCACTTGACGAGGACGAGGAGGAGGGCACCGGCTTGCTGGCCGGCGTGCGCGGACCGATTCCCGTTGAGCCCATTATTACTCTTGCCCATGAAGTGCCCCCCTTCCCAGGACGACGCCCGTCGCGCACGCCGGCAAACTCTCCTGCGGCCACGGCGCCTCTGTTCCCGGAGCGCCCTGAGGTTCACCAATCCGAAGCGAAGACGGGCGTTGTCAGGCCCCTGTTGCGGGCATTTGTGGTCGTTTCGCTATTTGTGCTGGCCATCTTAGTGCTGTTCACCGTTGCCTTACTCGTGATCAGCCTCCTGTGAGGCTGATCGCCCATCACGGATTCACACAATGATGAAACACAAGGGAGCATGATGTTCGGAGACGAGTTCGTCGAGGAGGAAACAGGTTCCGAATCCTTTCTCTACGCTGACATCGGGAGCATCTGGACACGGGCTGTCCTGGTGGACCAAGTGGACGGCCGATACAGCTTCGTAGCACGGGGTGAGGCTCGCACAACCCTCGAGTATCCGGCAGCCAACATCGTGGAGGGAGTTCGAGAGGCAGTCCAAGAGGTGGAGAGAGCTTCCAGCCGAACCCTGCTGGGAGGAGATGGCGAGAGCGGCCCCCAGGTGCTCCTGCCGGAAGATGATGATGGTGATGGCGTCGATGCGTTTCTGGTGACCACCAGCGCCTTCCGACCCCTGAAGGCAATGGTGTTCAGCACGGAGCTCTCGGCCGAAGCCCGCGCAGCCCTCGCCGCCCTCCACGCCTTCTACGTGGATGTGGTGGGCACGTTCACCGTACCCCAGAAGGCAGGCGGTGACTGGGGTGATCACAGTCTGGCTGATCTCTTCCAGACGGTGGACCGGCAACGCCCTGACGTGGTGTTGTTCGTGGCCTTGGACAAAGCCGAGCCCACGCCGAGCATCGAGCACTTCCTGGAAGTGCTGAACACGTGCAACGACCTCTACGACGTGCGCCAGCGCCCCACAGTTGTCCTAGTTGGCCAGACCACATTGGTGAGCCACCTGGCGGCCCAAATCGAGACCATGAACCCGGTGGAACCGGTGAGTGTGGGCGAGGATGAAGCCGCCGGTGCCCGCGAAGCCCTGGTCAACGTCATGGGGAAACTCCTCCACGAGCGGCGCCTGGCCCGGCTGCCCGGGTTTGGCGCCCTCCAGGCGTGGTCGGAGACACCCGTCCAGCCTACCGCCGTTGCCCAAGCGCGGGCCATCGAGCTGCTGGCCCGCCAACTCCGGCGCCGGCTCGTCTTCGTGGACGTGGGAGGTGAGCACAGTCACCTGGTCATGGCCGACGCCGACTTCACCTACTCGATGGTGCGCCCGGGCCTAGGCCTGGGCTTTCAGCTCCAGGAACTCCTGAAGCGAGTGGGGGCCGAGGCCATTTTCCGCTGGGTGCCCGGCCTGCTTCCCGAGCGGGAGCTGGAGGGGCTCCTGATTCACCGGAGCTGGTACCCCTGTGTCCCCCCGGCGACACGCGATGCCCTCTGGCTGGAGCAGGCCGCGGGCCGGGCTGTGCTCCAGGAGCTGGTGGCCGGCCCCTTTCGCCATCTGCCTGACTCCTTCCGCGGCGTCAACGGACACGTGACCTGTGACTACGTGATCGGTGCCGGCGGCGTGATTCAGGGGGCCCCTGAGCCAAGCCAAGCGCTTCTCCTCCTCCTCGACACCTTGCAGCCCACGGGGATCGTGCACATCATGCGGGACCGCCTGGGCCTCGTGCCGGCCTTGGGCGTGCTGAGCCAAACTGAGCCAGAGGCCGTGGCCGACTTGTTGGCCCAACACATCCTGGAGAGCTTGGGCACAGTGGTGGTGTTGAGTGGCCCCTTTCAACCCGGCAAGGAAGTGCTCCAGTTCCGCATGATCCACCCCGACGGGGCCACCTACACGGTCACCGTGGAAGGCGGGCGCATCTACCGTGAATACTTGGCACCCGGCATGCGTCTGGAGCTGGAGCTCAGACCGGCCCGCAAGGTGGACGTGGGCTTGGGCCCCGGCCAACCCGTCCGCATCCACGTGCCGGGCGGCACGGTCGGCTTGGTGATCGACGCTCGAGGGCGCCCCCTCACCTGGCCAGAGACGCTGGTGGAACAGCGCCGTCAAGTTCAGGAGTGGCTGTTCGACGTGGGGGGATAACCATGGAGCCCTTCAAGACCTATGTGCCTGAAGAAGTGATCGTTTCCCCGCGCGTGCGCGTGCGGCGTGAGCGCATGTTGAGATCCCTGGGCCAACTCTTCGTTCGCATCGGCCAACTGGTTCACCCCCACGACGTGGTGGCCAAAGGGCCCGGCCATACCACCATCCACCTGGTAGATGTGGCCGCCGAGCTCAAGCTGAAACCCAAGGCCGCGTTGAAGGCCATCCTCGTGGAGCCGGGACAGACCGTCAAGGCAGAGGAACTCCTGGCGCGCCAGAGTGGCCTCTTCCACCGCAAGGAGCTTCGTGCCCCCGTGGACGGCCGAGTGATGCAGATCGACCCCCTGGGTCGGGTGGTGCTCCAAGTCATGGCCGAGGGAGAAACGCTGCGCGCTGGGCTCCAGGGCAAAGTCATTAACCTCATGCCCCGCCACGGTGTGGTCATCGAATCAGTGGGCGCCTTTGTGCAAGGCGTGTGGGGAAACGGCCGCAGCCACGTGGGCATTCTGCGCTTGCTGGCCTCCTCCCCTGATGACCAGGTCTCACCGGAGCAGTTTGACGTGTCCGTGCGGGGCAGCATCGTGGTGGTGGGACGCACGGCCAGCGCCGATGTGTTCGAGGCAGCCGCCCGCGCCCGCGTTCACGGCCTGATCATGGCTTCCCTCCGGCCAGAGTTGTTGGACGTGGCCCAACAGCAGGATTACGCCGTCGTGGTCACCGAGGGGGTCGTAGGGGCGGCCATGGCTCCGCCGATCTTCGATATCCTCCGCCGCCACGATGGCCACGAGGCTGTGGTTCACGCCGTCTTCAGCCCGGCACGCCCACGTTTGCGACCCGATATCCTGATCCCCCTGCAGGTTGAGGACGCGCCCCTCTTTCACGCCGGGCGCCCCCTGGCAACCGGTGACGTGGTGCGGCTGTTGGCGCCGCCCTTGTTGGGCAAAGTGGGCACGGTGCGGGATCCCTGGGTTGGCTTGGGCATGTTGGAGAGCGGGGTTGAGGCCGAAGGGTGTGAGGTGGAACTGGCCGACGGAAGTGTCCACTTTGTGCCCCTGCACGCCGTTGAGCGCCTCACAGGTGCCGAACGTTTGGGGGAAGAAGAGGAGCCCTCAGAAATATAAGTACTTGGCCCACACCTCGGGGACATGCTGCTCCCGTAAGAGGGCCACGGCCAGATAGCGTGGCTTGAAGGGCTTGCGGAGCAGCCTGACGCCCGCCTCGTGGGGCAGCCGGTTGCCCTTGCGGCGGTTGCAAGGCGCGCAGGCGGCGACCAAATTCTCCCAACTGTGCTCCCCGCCGCGGGAACGGGGCACAACGTGGTCAATGGTCAAGTGTTCTTTCCCCGGCCGGCGACCACAGTATTGACACGTGTAGTTGTCCCGCAGCAGGATATTGCGGCGGGTGAGGGGAAGCGACAGGTGGTGGGGAATCTTGACGTACACGACTAAGCGGATGACGAGAGGCGTGGGAATGGTCAGGTGTTCTGATCGGATGAGGGTTCCGGCGGCCTCGACGAGTTCGGCTTTCTCCTTCAGCAGGAGCACAACGGCTCGGCGCACGGGCACGATGTTGAGCGGCTCATACGAGGCGTTCAGCACGAGCACGCTGCCCATGGCAGTCTCCGCTGGTTGAGCTACCGAAGCACAGCCATCTCCTCCAGAACCTCCTCGTCTTCGCCGGCCGTGGCCTCGCCGGCCAACGTCTCCAAGAACTCGCGCACCTCCTGTTGGGCTTGACGGTAGCGGCGCAAGAGGGCGCTGTCGGAGCCGCTAAAACTTGAGACTGTTCTGGAGGCACACGTCTTACACCCCAAGGAGAGTTTGTACCCCCCGGGTTGGCACGTCAGGCATCCACAGAGGCGGACCATCATGAGCTGAAAGGCCAGCGCGTCCTCGTGGGTTTCAGGCAGCTCGCTGACGTACTCGACCAACCGCTTCCACTTCTGTCCGCGCAGTTCCGCGAGCCATTTGGTCACGCTTTGTGGGTAGATGAGTTCGTTGTTGCGAAACATGCTCCTTCTCGTCTTCCCTTCCACCAAGGCTCTGCTCACATGAACACACGAAACGCCGAGGGGGGGAAAGCCCGCCCCGGCGACTGTGAAACAGCGGCTCGCCTTAACAAGTGCTGAAGAAAGAAAAAGCTCGGGGGCCAGGACTCGAACCTGGATTTGCGGATCCAAAGTCCGCTGTCTTGCCGGTTAGACGACCCCCGATCGCGACGTCAATGTCCGAGAGCGGGCGATGGGACTTGAACCCACGACCTTCTCCTTGGCAAGGAGACGTTCTACCGCTGAACTACGCCCGCCTGAGAGCAGGGGGGACAGGACTCGAACCTGCAGCCTGCGGTTTTGGAGACCGCTGCTCTGCCAATTGAGCTACCCCCCTCTGGGAGAAAGCCACTTACATCTTATTCTGTTCGGCCATCTTTGTCAAGTCGTTGGGCTTGTGTGTCGCGCGGGGGGACAACATGGGGCCGTGGATCTCGGCAGCGTCGGGATGGACGTCGCCGGTGAGGCATCCACCTTGCAGGAAGGAGACTCGGTCGCCGGCGGAGGCCACCTCGGGCAATGCCGTCATGATCACGAAGCTATGTCCTTCCGAGCGGAGAAGGCGGAATAGGGCCAACATGTGCTGGCGTGTCTCAGGGCTGACGGCCCGGCACGGTTCGTCCAAGATGTAGAGGGGGACGCGGGGGGCCAAAGTCAGGGCCACGTCCACAGCGCGGCGTATCCTGGGCGTGCCGGCGAACGCGGGCGTGGAAAGCGCCTCTGCGCTGAGGCCCAGAAGCTCCAACATGGCACACAGGCGTGATCGAAGCTCGGAGGTAGGTTGGCCAAAGGCCGAGGCCACCAACGGAATGAGCACGTTCAAGTCGCCCATGACTGTGTTGTGCTCCGGAACCACATAAGGGGCTGACAGGTAGCTCAGGTGGTGCGTGGCCCTTGGAGAGGTGAGCGGTTTTCCCAAGACACACACGGTGCCCCTGTCGGGGGGCTCGAGGCCGGCCAGGAGAAGGCCCAACGTGCTCTTGCCCGCTCCCTTGGGCCCTGTGATGACGTGGATCTCCCCGGCCCGGACGTCGAGGGCGCTCACTGTGAGGGTGAAGCTGGGTTGACCACTTCGGTGCCATTGCTTGTGGAGTGCGCAGACGGCGAGGACAGTGTCCACGGGCTTCAAGCCTCCCGGTTCCCAACAGCGCTGCGCTTGACGGCCACAACGCTGCATCCTGATGATACCCCTGCTCCCTCCAATATAAGTATAAAAAAGGAAGGTGTTGGTGCCAAGCTCTATTCTTGTTAACAGATTGGGGTATTAAATTTCAAAATATATAAACGTTTTTTTGTGGGAAACAGAGTTTTGTCGCGGGAGATAAAGTGGCGCTATCCCGGGGGCGCGGGGGGCAGAGGGCAAGGAGGCCTCGTGGTCGATCACGGTTGACCCATGCAGGAATCCTCGGGGGAGTAGAGGCGGGGCCTCTCACGGAGAGGCCCCGTAGCTTTCAGCGATCAGCTCTTGGGCAGCCGTGTACGGGTCCACATCCCGGGCCAGAATGCGGTCCAAGGCCTGCTCGAATCGGCCAGGAGGAAGCGTGGCAAAGAGGTGTTCGACCAATTGGCGTCGCAGGATGCGGGTGAACTCCTCGTAAGCGCGTCGCCGGACTCGCTGGTGCCATTCACCACCTGCGTGGAGGTGCTCTCGGTGGGCTTCAATGGCCTCGGCGAGGCGGGGGGATGCCCTCGCGCCGCGTGGCCACGGTGCGCACAATGGGGGGACGCCACCCCTCACGCGGTCCTCCCATGTCCAGCATCATCTTGAGAGCCAGCTCCACCCGTTCGGCGTTGGGGTGATCGGCCTTGTTGACCACAAAGATGTCGGCAATTTCCAACAAGCCGGCCTTGATGGTCTGGACTTCGTCCCCGAGGCCGGGCACTTCGACCACCAAGGTGGTGTGGGCTTCCTGGGCGATGTCCACTTCCACCTGACCTGCTCCTACTGTCTCCACGAAGATCATCTCGAAGCCGGCAGCGTCGAGCACGGTAATGGCGTCGCCCGTGGTGCGGGCGAGCCCTCCCAAGCTGCCGCGACTGGCCATGCTGCGGATGAAGACGCCCGGGTCACCGGCCAGATCGCGCATGCGGACGCGGTCCCCCAAGAGGGCGCCGCCGGTGAAGGGACTTGAGGGATCCACGGCCACAACGGCCACTGTGCGACCTCGCTCGCGGTATTCACCGGCCAGCGCGTTCACCAGGGTGCTCTTGCCCACACCCGGCGCACCGGTCACGCCCACAATGTGGGCACGGCCGGCCCGGGGGTAGAGGCGCTGGAGGAGCCATTGGGCTTCGGCGCCGCCGTTTTCGACGGCGGTCAGCACCCGCGCCAGCGCACGGCGTTGGCCGGCCAAGAGTGCGTCCACCAAGGTGGCAAGTTCAGCTTTGCGGGTGTCATCCAGGGGAGGGCGGGCCATGTGGAACCTCCATCCGTGCGTGTTCAGCTCCTATTCGGCCTGGCAGGGCGTGTTGAGCGAGCGTCTCACTCAGGGCGCGGAGGAAGTCTCCTCCGCGCCTGTGGTGAGGGGGGGCCTCGGCCCCGGCCCCTGGAGGCAGTTTGCCCTGTTTGCGGAGCTCATCGTGCAGGAACTCGATGATTGTCTGGAGCAAGGTGCCGGGGCCGAAGACGCCGGCCACGCCGTACTGCTCCTTCAGGATCTTGGCATCGTGTTCGCTGATGATGCCACCGCCGAAGAGGATCACGTCGTCCAGTCCGGCCTCGTCCATGAGACGGCGCACGCGGGGGGAAGATGGTCATGTGAGCGCCGCTCAGCAGGCTCAGGCCGATGGCATCCACATCTTCTTGGACGGCGGCCTCGACGATCATCTCGGGTGTCTGGCGCAGGCCGGTGTAGATGACCTCAAACCCCGCGTCCCGCAGGGCGCGGGCCACCACTTTGGCACCTCGGTCGTGGCCGTCCAAGCCCGGCTTGGCGATTAACACGCGAATGTTCTTTCCCGCCTGACTCATGTCCAGCCTCCTCGATGTCCTGTGCACGGGGATCTTGATGCACGTATTATCGCCCACATTGGCATGAAGGACAAAATTCACTCCATGTGGGCCACCAACGGGCCGACGACGAGGGTCAATTCGGCGAGCATCATGGCCGTGCCGCCCCAGACTTTGTGTTCGCCCACGGCGTAGTAGGGAACTGGCGCCGGCGTGCCCTGGAGCACGCGAATTTCTTCCCGCCGTGTCTTCGGGTCGAGGAAGTGGGCGATGGGGACCTCCAGGATGGCCTTCACCTCGCCGGCGTTGGGGCGAAAGGTTGGGCGGTAGGGGAGCGTGGCCACGAACGGGTAGACACAGAAGTTGGAAGGGGGGATGTAGAAGGGCGTGAGGCGCCCCAGCACGCGCACCTCGTCAGCGAGGGGTAAGCCCACCTCCTCGTGGGCTTCCCGCAGGGCTGTGTGCACCAACGGCTCGCCGGGTTCGCGTCGGCCGCCCGGAAAGGCAACTTGGCCGGCGTGGGCGCTCAAGTTGTCGCGGCGCACGGTGAGCACGGTGGCAGGATCATTCTCGAGGGGGTAGACGAGCACGAGCACAGCACCTTCCCGGCACGCTTTGCCGTCCACGCGGAGCAAGTTCATATCCCGCCGCACATGGGGTGCCATGTGCAGGACAGCCTCGAGGCCGGGCAGTGGCCCCCGGAGCCGATCTGCCAGCCGTTCCACAAACTCCGCGAAGTTACTCGCCATTCGACGCGCCCCGGTCCACGAAAATGTACGTGTAGCCAATGCGGTCCTCGACGATTTCGACGTTCTCGTGGATGAGCCCGATCCAGAATCCCGGTTGCTCCCTGGGCGGTGGGTCGAGGATGGTGAGGCCGCCCCACACGGTTACCGTTTGGCCGGGCATGAGGTATTTGGCCCCTGTCTCCGGGTCGGTGTAGAGCTCGTCGTCGCGCCCCAACTGCCAGCGGTAGGGGTAACTGACGCCGTTGCGGTTCATGCTCCCCTGGTAATCGAGGCCGAGCCGGAAGGCGCCGTCGGAGATGGGTTCGTTGAAGTTGTTGTAGTTCTGGCGGGTGGTGTAGATGGTGCCCGGCTCGGGGCCGTGGGTGCGCACGGGCACCCGGCCGATGTTGCGCACGGTGGTGGTGAAGTACAGGGTTTCGCCCACCCGGACAACGTCCGTGTTGAAGACGACGTCGTGCTTGGTGATCTCCACGCGGGGGATGCCGCCCCCCTTGATGGTGAGGGGCACGGACTTGACCACCCGGTTGCCCACCCGATCCTGGGCTTCGACAACAACTCGGTACTCGCCGTCCGGCGGGGGCTCGGCGCCCAAGTCCACGCCGCCGTCGTAGTCGTGGGCGTGACTGCCGGCGGCTGTGGCCTCGCTGATCTTGTCCTCGGGGACGGGGTAGCGCGTGCCGTCGGGGGCTTCAACGTAGACCTCGATGCGCTCCACCTCCTTGGCCAGCCAATAGCTGATGCGCACCCGGTCGTTGATGCCGTCCCGGTTGGGGGTGAAGACCTCGGGCACGACTTGGAGGTTGATGATGTCGGGGATCTGCGTGTCGGCGTCCTGGATCACCAGCTCGCGAACTTCGCGCACGCGCTCCTCACCGCCGACAGGACGGGCTTCGACCACGACGCGGTAGGTGCCGTCTGGCAACACGCGGTCGTTGACCACGCCGGAGAACCATCCCTCATACGTGCCCGGTGCCCGCCGCTTCTCCTTGCGCCAGTAGTGGCGTTGCCCCTGTTGGTCTTCCAAGTAGATGCTCACCAGTGCCGACCGGCCGATGGCGTAGCGGATGACGGTCACATCATCGGTGCCGTCGGCGTTGGGCGTGATGGTGGTTGGTTCCACGCGCACGTCGTAGAGCAGGGGCTTGCCCAGTGCGAGGCCACAGGCGCTTAGGCCAATGGCCCCAAGGATGATGAGCATGCACCATCGCAATCGTTTCCACATCATCATGCTTGCCTCTTCCCTTTTGGATGATCAAGGGGAGCGGTTACGGTTCTCCCAAGCGGGTTTGCAACACCACCCGAGAGCCATCTGCACCTTCGCCCCGGACGGGCAGGCGGGGCATGTTGGGCTGGCTGGGGTCATACCAGCCCACTTCCACCAGGTAAGGTGGCTCCGGCAGCTCATCCGGGAGCACGATGGTGAACTCGTCGCGCACGTACTCGCCCGGCACCCACGTGGTCGTGGGGCGGGCGCCTTCCACGGGCCAGTGGTCATCGCCGGCTACGTAGGCGCCTTGGCCGTCCAAGATGTGGGCAAAGGCTTTGAGAGCGCGGTCTACATTCGCCATGGCCTGCCAGTAGAGTATAACACGAACGGTCCCGCCGGGGCGAATGTTGGCTTCTGGCACGTCGTATCCTACCATGGCAATCTGATCGCCAAAGGCGGCCGTCTGTTCGTACTGTGGGGTTGGCGGCGTGAAGGAACGTGGGCTTTCCACCACCTTGAACTGGCCGATGGCCACGGTCTGGCTTCGCCGCCCCTCTGTGTCCTGGAGCCACACGATCAAGGTGGCTTCTCCGGCAGGCATTTCCAGGGGCACGCGCGTGGTCATCTGGGTGAGCACCAATTCGCCGGCCCGCCAGCGAGTGGTGGGCCATTCCTCGCCGCCTGGTGGGATGGGTGGACCGGATGGCCAGAGTGTTTCGGCTTGGCGCCAGCCCACGTGGACGCGGATGTCTGCCTTTGGGGGCTCGGCCGTTCGCCACCAGAGGGCTACGGGCACCAGTTGGCCCGGTTCGAGCACGCCACCCGGCGTGGTGCGGCTGGCCAGCAGGGTGATGGTGTTCAGCAAGGGAATGTTGTGTCGGTTGGCCCCCTCAGGCCACATGGGCATGGGGTTGGGCCGGGTGGCAGGCGCCACGCGGACGGGACCAAGGCGCACTCGGCGCCCTTGGGGAGCACCGGTGGTGTCCACAATGTCGAACCCGCTTGGCTGTTCATCGGTGTACACGCCCAACTCCACGAAGTAGGTGCCCGGCGGGGTACCCGGCCGCAGGGGGATGGTGTACTGCCCTGGCCGGACATCGTTCGGTCGCCATCGGAAGGTGGGGTAAAAGTAGCTGCTGGGCCGGCGATCCAACTGGCCCCAGAGGAAACCGGCCTGGTCTACCACGTTGAGCGAGACTTTCAGATCCATCTCCGTGGGTTGGGGCAAGGACCAGAAGAGGGTCATGGGCAGGCCATAGTCGGCTGGCGCTGGCATGTCGGTCGGACTCCACCCCACCAGGGTGATCACGTCTCCGAAGTTGGCCTCCAGGCGCTCGCGGACGGGGGGCTCGGGCGGCACGCGGGCCGGGTGGGGGAAGCGCCACCGGCGCACTTCGACACCCCAAAAGGCCGGTGTGGGCTCCTCTATTCCCCCGGATGAGGCGATGATGAGGGGAACGATCTGGTCCGGGTCCACCACGTCGTGTTGCCAGCCGACCAGCCAGACGCCGCGCGCGCCGTTGAGCACTTGGCTCAAGCGCTCGGCCGTCTCCGCCCACCCGAGGACGAGGGAGGTGTCCAACGTGGGGCTGTCGGGCAGGGGGACCCACCCTTCACCCCGGTAATAGTAGGTGAAGACGGGAAAGGCGTGGCCGCTCACGAGCAAGATGGGCTCATCAGGTTGCCGTTGTCCTTCCAAGAAGCGGGCCACTTGGCGCCAGTCGTCCTTGGTGAAGGCCGGGTCGAGGTAGAGGTTGATGTCGCCCACAGCGGCCAGCCCCACGGTGAGGCCGAGTACCAGGCCGGCCACAACGGGACCCACGGGGCGTCGCCGGTAGCCTGGCGCGCCGGTGAGGCGGTTGACCAGGGCGGCCACAGCCAGCCAGTAGGCCGGCACGGTGAACAGCAGGTAGCGGGGATGGTACTTGGGGCGCCCCCACGAGATGAGCAACAGTCCGGCCACGGGGACGAGTACCCACGTCGCCAGCACGAGGGCGGTGGCCCACCCTCGCCGGCCGGCCATCCGGCGGTCGAGCAGCAGGACGAGGAGGCCGGCCGCGAAGAGGCTCAAGACCAGGGTCGGAACGAGCTCAACCAGCCACGCCGGCGCTGTTTGGCCCACACTCCAGAAGACGAGCAGGGAAGTGATCACCCGCCCCGTCGGGAGTGTGCCGCTCCAGTAGGAGCGGTCCGCGCCCAGGCGGAGGACGACGAATTGCACCCAGGGGAGGAAGGCCACGGTCGTGAGACCCCACGCGACCACGGGCGTCCGCAAGGCCCTCAAGCCGGCCCGCCCCCGTCTCAACACGATGAGCGCGGCGGCGAGGGCATGGGCGGTTACGAGGAACCAGGCGTAGTACTGCGTGTAGACGGCCAAGATGAGTGTTGCCGCGTAAAGGGCCCCGAGCCGGAGGGAGGGGACGTTCCAGTAGACGTATCAGAGCCCACGTGCTGGTCAGGCCCAACGTCGTCACCAAAGTGTACATGCGGGCTTCTTGGGCGTACCAGAGCCACACAGGAGCTATGGCTGCCAGCAGCGCAGCGACAGGCCCTGCCTGCCGGCCGAGCAGGCCGCGGGAGAGCACCCACACCAAGGGCACGGCCGGCACTCCGGCCATGACGGAGAGGAAGCGCAGGCTGAACTCACTCGAGCCGGCCAAGGCCGTCCAAGCGTGGAGAAGGAGATAGTAGAGAGGAGGGTGAATGTCTGCTGCCGTTCGTGCTACGATCTCGGCAGCGGGCCGGGAGGCCAGCCAAGCGCTGAAGCCCTCATCGTACCACAGGCTCTGAACGTGGAGTCTGGTCACTTGGAGCCAAAAGGCCAGGCCGCTGAGGGCCAGAATGACGGGCGTCTGCCGTGAATTCATGGGCATTCTGCTCTTGTTCGGAACACGTAGTGATTGGAGAATGATAGCACGAAGGGGGCCAAAGGCCGAAATGGGGGGCCTTATCGGGTGATCAGGGGCAAGTAGAGGGCGTGGCTTGCGGTCACGCGCAGGATGGAGGGAGCCTCGACGTGGGCTATGGGCAGGGGCACTAAAGCCTGGTCGAAGGCAAAGGGGAGCAGGGAGAAGGTACCCGCCGATGTGAAGACCGGCTGGGCCGAGAACTGGTAGCGGTCGCCCGGCGCCAGGCGGATTCCCCGTTGAGTCGAGAGGGTGCCGGGCACGACGCGCCCGTCCGGTCCCCGGGCCACGAGGCCGACGAGGGCCAAGGTGAGTGGCTCCTCGCCGGTGTTGCGCAGCGTGAACGTGGCGGTCACTGCCTCGCCAGCCCGTACTGCAGGTGGCGCTCAGGCGCACGTCGGTTTCGAGCGCGAGGGGCGAGCTGACGGCGGGCGTGGGGGGCGGCGTGGCCCGTCGACCGGGGGCGGAGGGCGGGCTTGGGGGCGGAGGCTCAGCGGTGCTTGTGTAGGCGTGGCCCTCTTGGGGCGGCTGCCCGCCGAAGAGGTCGTCCACGGGCTGTGAGGGCACGTGGAGGGTGGTGCCGTGTTTCAACTCGAAGTGGAGGTGGGCTCGTTCGGCGCCCGTGGCGCCGACGTAGCCGATGATCTCCCCCCGGCGCACCCGTTGTCCTACCCGCACGGTGATGCCGCCGAGGTGAACGTAGCGCGTGAACCACCCGCCGCCGTGGTCCACGTAGACGATGAGGGCGTCGCCCAGGTGCTTGTCGGCCGGCAGGCCGGGCTCCCACGTGATGGCGAGCACGACGCCGTCGGCCGCCGCCACCACGGGCGTGTCGGCCGGCATGGCGAAGTCCACCGCGTAGGCCATGGTCTCCCGGTGTTGGTAGCAGGTGTAGCCACAGGAGACGGTGTACGTCTGGCCGGCCGGAAAGGGGAGCGAGAGGCGGGGACGCTCGGCCGGCGACTGGGCGAAGAGAGGCATTGTGCTGAGGCTGGCCAACGCCAAAGCGCTAATGCCCGCCCACAGGACAACAATGAGCCAAGTGACAAAGCGCATGTTTGGAGGCTGTCGGCGCCGCCAGTTGCATGGCGGCCTGGTTACCGGTTCACCCCTGAACACATCGTTGGCTTCCGAACAGGGCCTAAAGGCGGTAGAGCATCCAGTAGATCACCCAGCCGCTGACTGCCACAAAGAGCCAGACGGGCACAAGCCACCGACCCAGCCGGCGGTGGCGGCCGAATTCTCCGGCAAGCGCCCACCGGATGGCGATGAGGGCGGCCGGCCCGACTACAATGGCCAGCAGGCTGTGGGGAATGAGGATGCTGAAGTAGAGTGTGCGCCACCATCCGCCTTTTTCAAAGGGCTTTGCTCCCAACAGGAAGAAGCGAGTGATGTAAAGCACTAAAAACAAGGCCGCGAACAGCGTGGCGACGAGCATCAGACGGCGGTGCAGCTCTGGCTGACGCCGTTTGATCGCCACCCATCCGGCAGCTAAGGCCGCACCGCTGATCAGGATCATTCCACTTGTAAGGGGGGGCAACCATGTCTCCAGTGCCATTGAGCACTCCTCGTGCACAACATATGTCCTCAGGTTTCACCGCACGGGGGGTATCATACTCACTTCTGGCTGTGCACACAAGTGTCATTGAAGAGGGAGCGGTTCTCAGCCCACCAGTGTGCTGAGAGTTGGTGCCGTGGAGGTTGCTCGCCGAGATGGAGGCGTGTTGCCCGCTCGCTTGGCCACAGTTGGCGCAGATGATGTGGCCGGTTACAATAAGGTGGGTCTGTGTGTCGGGCCTGTGTGGTTGGTTCAACGTTGAGTCAGCGGTCAGCAATGGGCACACCACCCGCTGAAAACTGACGTCCGGGATATGGGATAGTGACACACGCGATTGTGCGCCAAGTTCGATATCTCACACTCCTCGTCGGGGCGGTGCTGGTGGTGGCCTGCGGGGTGCCGGCCGCGCCGTCGCCGACGGCCACGCCCGCGCCCACAGCCACGCCCGCGCCCACGGCCACGGCCACCCCTCTGCCCACCTCCACGCCTGTGCCCACGCCCACCCCCGTGCCCGACCCCCTGGCCCAAGCCCTCGCCGAGCGCGGCCTCCAGCTTGCCCCCACCACCCTCGAGGCCCTCCACGAACAAGCGCCCGAAACCTACAGCCAGCTTCTTGAAGCCTTCAGCGCCAGCCCAGCCCTCTCGGAGCTGATAGCGCAGGCCAACCAACAAAAACGAAAACTCAAGCCCCAGGAGCTTGTGGAAGCGATTCAGCAGCCCCCCTCGGTTGACAACGCGCTCAACAACCTCCAAAACCTCCGATTGTATACCGATGAGGAAGGACGAGTCTATGTGATCACCGACACCAGACTGCAAGCCATGCTTGAAAGCCTTGAATACATCACGTTGCCAGAAACGCTCAGGAGTATGGGTGAGTTTCTGCAGAGCGTATTCGGGGAGCCCGTAGATTTTTATGGTCAGAAACGGGAAGCAGAATTGACTGGCAGGCGCGTTGTGGTGTTTTCAGGAGAGCTCGTGTTTGCTGTGGACCCTCAATCAGAGGAGTGGATGGATACATTGATTTTGGCAAAAGGGCAGCTCTTCTTCAGTATATCAATATGGATAAGGTAATTTTTCCGTTTCAAGCATTGCCTCCCCAGGTTAAAAAAGAAAAGCCAAATGTGTTAAGCTCATTATACATAAAAACAATGAGAGAGTTCATATCCAGAATGAGATTTTTCCAGGGGAAATACGGCATTACACCTGTGCTTGTGTTTAACAAAGACAAAGGGATAGAGGGGTACTTGAGGATATCATCTAGAGATGGTCGTGGGGCGCTTATTCCTACAATTCCATACTCAAAATTGGAGATAACACCTTACAATACATTAGAGGGCAGAACACTGGTGAACCCTATTGCTGAAGGAAAAAAGCGGGTTCCGGTAAAACTTATTGTTATGCGCAACCAAGAAGCGCTAGAAGACATATTCTTTTCAATATTAAACAGCGAAAGAGGCGCCGCACAGGTGTTTCACGCCACTGATCCGCGCACAGGGGAGGTGAGCAATGTAGCAGTGCTGCTCACAGGCGTGGACAAAGAGGCTGAGCAGCGTTTGGGCCAGAACGAGTGGAATATGCTCAAAACTGCGTTTGAAAATGTATACTCCTCGCCCGAATATGGGCTGCTGACAGGGCTGGTCAACCAAGCCTTTGGGGTTGGGCAGAATATCAACCTCGCGTATGTCTCCTCTGATGTGTACCCAGAAGCAGCTGCCTTGCAATATCCTGGCACCTTTGTCTTTGCTGAAAGCGCTGAGGAAGGCAGCAGCCTTGTGCATATTAACCTTTTCAAGATAGCACCTGAAGCATATGACTAATAGCCCAAAGTGTTGATAGTCTGGAGTATACCGTCTTTCACGAAGGGTATCGGCCTGATTTTTGGCCTAATTATAAGGAAGCTAATTTTCGAGATGTTGAGCTTGTGCAAGGCTATGAGGAGCAGTTTTTCCGCATGATGCCTTTTAGGGGCAGAGATGGGATATGGGGTGCTATTATTAATAAAGAAGGTCTACAGAGAAAAGGGGTATACCATTGATCCTGAGATGATAGCTTATGCTCAGGCTGTAAGCGAGGATATCATAGCCAGGCTCAGGGAGTTTATGGCGCGCTCCGAGCTTTTGGGAGGGGCAGGAGCGCTCTATCCAGGCCTGCTGCCTGCTGTATCGCCGGCTGTGCCAGGTGCTGGTGAGCAAGCTGGGAATCCTGCTTTGTATCCGGGCGGGTTTGTGTACCAGTGATACAGCCAGCTTCTGGCAAGCCTCTGGGATCAAAGATCAACAGCAGATGGCTAATAAAGCCCTCAATTACCCTTGTTTTGTGTAGTTTTGATTGACATGCATGCGAGAAAGTGTATATAATGGGAATATGAAGAGAAGATTCTTTACCTTGTTCTTCGTGATTCTTGGTGTATGGTTGTTGTGGGCTGTTGATAGCACATTCGCTCAATGCGCAAAATATGCTTGTAGTATAGAAGAATGTAATATGGGGTGTTGCTACATACAAGATGGAGTAATATTAGATTGCTATCCTGACACCTCGTGTACTCAGGGGTGTCCAGGGAAACAAGATCTCCCACTCCACAGCCACCACCGCCTTCCTCCGGCGGCAGCGGATCAGGTGGGGGCAGCAGCCAGCCGGCGCCCACGCCCACGCCCTACGGCGCGCAGCCCCAGCCCACAGCCCCAGCGGGCCAGCCCACGCCCACGCCGGTTAACTGCGTGCTCACGTGGGACTGGGTTGTCTGCGGGCAGGGGGAGTGCATAGAGCGCGGGCCCTGTTGTGGGGAGAATGACTTTGCCTGCACAGGCGGCTATAGCGAGGGCATAGCGGGCTGGCAGAGGTATGGAGGGGGATTGTACAAACGGACGCTCTACGCTATAATCCGGCCCGAATGCACGGCGTAACGGCGGCTTGCGAGGAAGGAGGAGCCGACATGAGGATCGCTGTAGACGCCATGGGGGGGGACCACGCGCCGGCGGCTCCTGTGGAGGGGGCGCTCTTGGCAGCGCGAGAGTACGGGGTAAGTGTGGTGCTCGTAGGCCAACCGGAAGCTGTGGAGCGTGAGTTGGCCCGTCATGACATCACCGGACTTTCAGTGGAGATCGAGCCCGCTTCCCAAGTCATTGAAATGGATGAGTCGCCGGCACTGGCCGTGCGGGCCAAGCCAGACAGCTCCATGGTCGTGGGCATGAAGCTCCTCAAGGCTGGCCGCGCGGATGGATTCTTCAGTGCCGGGAACACCGGCGGCGTGTTGGCTGCTGCCATCTTCCACTTGGGGCGCATCAAGGGCATTAAGCGGCCAGCCCTCTCCACTATTTTTCCCACCATGACAGGCCATTGTTTGCTTCTGGACGTGGGCGCCAATGCTGAGGTCAAGCCCGAGTTCTTGGTCCAATTTGCCTTGATGGGCCACGTCTACGCTGACCGCGTGTTGGGTCGTCCTGCTCCCCGCGTCGGCCTGGTGAGCAACGGCGAGGAAGAGAGCAAAGGCCCCCCCGTTGTTCAGGAAGCTCATCGCCTGTTGAAACAGGCTGGCGAGATTAACTTCATTGGCAACGTGGAGGGCAAGGATATTCCGGCCGGCCTGGCCGACGTGGTGGTGACTGACGGCTTCACCGGGAACGTGATCATCAAGCTGGCCGAGGGCTTGGGCAGCCTGATGAAACAACTCATCCGCGAGGAGCTCACCCGAGATCCCCTCAGCATGGCGGGCGCCCTGCTCTCCAAGCGCGCCTTTAACCGGCTGAGCAGGCGCACGGACTATTCCGTCTACGGCGGTGCGCCGCTGTTGGGCGTGAACGGAGTGGTCATCATTGGCCACGGCCGCTCCAATCCGGTGGCGGTCAAAAACGGAGTGCGCGTGGCCAAGACGGCCGTAGAGCAAGAGGTGGTCCCCACGATTCGGGAGGGATGGCGCACAATGGCCCAGGCCGTGATGGCGCCGGCGGCCGGGTAACCCTGCGATGCCACATCGCCCCTGAGCAGACCAGCGGCATGGGAGGAGGAGGCATGGGAAGTTCCCGACCCGATCATCAGCGCGTTGTGATCACCGGTTTGGGCGTGGTGAGCCCCTTGGGGCTTGAGGTGAACACCTTTTGGGAGGCCTTGTTGGCCGGCCGATCAGGCGTGGCGCGCATTCGCTCCTTTGATGTCTCCGATTTCCCCACGCAAATCGGCGCCGAAGTGCAGGACTTTGACCCAGCCCCCTACATTGGCCGGCGGGAAGCACGACGGATGGCCCGCTGTTCCCAGATGGCCATTGTGGCCACCCTCTTCGCCCTCGAGGACGCCGGCCTCCAAGGCGGCTTTCCCGATCCCGAGCGCGTGGGCGTTCACTTGGGCACGGCCGAGGGAGGATTTGACATGGCCATGCAGGGCGTGGTGCTCATGCAACAGCGCGGATGGCGGCGGGTGATGCCCTTCATGCTTCCGGAAACTCTGCCGAACATGCCGGCCTACCACGTGAGCCAGTTCTTCGGCACCTTGGGCCACTTGGGCACCTGTGTGGCCGCGTGTGCCAGCGGCACCCAAGCCATTTACGAGGCGTCCGAGCTGGTCAGGCGTGGCGTAGTTGACATCATGATCACGGGCGGCACCGAGGCGCTCATCAATGAGTTTGCCTTTGCCGGCTTCTGTGCCATGCGTGGCATGAGCACCCGCAACCATGAGCCCGAGCGGGCCGTGCGCCCCTTCGACGCCGAACGGGACGGGTTCCTCATGGGTGAGGGGGCTGGCATTCTGGTACTCGAACGGCTGGACCACGCGCGGGCACGAGGCGCGCGCGCCTACGCGGAGGTGCTGGGCGGGGCCACCAGCAGCGATGCCCACCACTTCGCCCAGCCAGACCCTGAAGGGCGGGGGGCGTCCCGGGCCATGCGGTGGGCCGTGGCCAATGCCGGCCTGACATCCGATCAAATCGATTACATTAACGCCCACGGCACGGGCACCCCCATCGGCGATGTTGTGGAGACCAAGGCCATTAAACAGGTCTTTGGTGAGCGAGCCTACGGCATCCCCGTGAGCAGCACCAAGAGCATGTTGGCCCACGGCATGGGGGCAGCCGGTGCGTTTGAAGCTATCGCGTGCGTCAAGACCTTGGAAACTCAAACGATTCACCCGACGATCAACCACGAAACTCCAGACCCCGAATGTGATCTGGACTACGTGCCCTGGGAGCCTCGCCGGGCCCGCGTGCGCCATACCCTCTCCAACTCCTTTGGCTTGGGGGGGCAGAACGCTTGTTTGGTCTTGGGCCTGGTGCATGGTGCAGGAGATGAAGCTCCATGAAGGTCTACACCAACGAACCCCTGGTCGCCCGCAGGCGCAAGATCGGCACGGTGGCCGGCTTTGTGAGCCTGGTCATGCTCTTTGTGGCCATCTTCGTCTCCTTTCGGCCCAACTTGATTGCCCACGCCTACACCTTGGCCATCACTGCCCTCATTATCGGCACGGTGGGCACTTACCACATTAACCGGTGGGTGCGTCCCCCCGTCGCTGAGACCACGTTGGCCGCGGCCCTCAAGGGCTTTGACCGCAAACACGTGCTCTACAACTACTATGGCCCTTGGCCCCACCTGCTCCTCACCCCCAATGGCCTGGTGGCCATTGTGGTCAAACGGTACGAAGGGCGTGCTCGTTGCCAGAACAACCGGTGGCATGGTGCCTTCAGCTTCTGGCGCCTCTACTCGAGGGGGCTCACGGCCGAACGGCTGGGGCAACCCCACCAAGAAGCTGACCGGGCGCGCCAGGCCGTCAAGGCCTGGCTTCGCGACCATGTGCCCGAGCACGCCGACCAGGTCTCCGTGGAGGCGGTCGTCGTCTTCCTCAACCCCCAGAAGCTGGAACTGGAGATGGAGGGATGTCAGGATGACATCATCACCTTCCCCAAAAAGCTGAAGACCGTGCTTCGCAAGCGATTGATGCCCCGCATGAAACGCTTGCCTCCGGAGACCTACCGTGCCGTTCGGGACGCCTTGGAGCGCACTATTCCGGACCAGGAGCGGGCATCGTGAGGACACGTCTGCAGGTCGTTGATCCCCTCGACATGACGTTCTTCACCAGGGCTCAATGGGAGAGGCTGTACCGATGAGCATCGAGGCGCGGAAGCGGGAGCACCTTGACATCGTCTTGAACGAGGATGTGGCCGCCAAGGGAATCACGACCGGCTTTGAGCGCTTCTTCTTCGAGCACGTGGCCCTCCCTGAGCTCCACTTTGAAGAGATTGACCTCAGCCTGAGCCTGTGGGGTCGACGCCTGAAGGCCCCGCTGCTTATTAGCAGCATGACGGGCGGCACCGACCCGGCCCAAGCGATCAACTTGCACCTGGCCGAGGCCGCCCAACAGCTCGGCGTGGCCATGGGGGTGGGCTCACAGCGGGCGGCCATCGAATCCCAGGAACTGGCCTACACCTACCAAGTGCGCCAAGTGGCCCCTGACATCCTCCTGTTTGCCAACTTAGGGGCTGTGCAGCTCAACTACGGCTACGGCGTGGACCAGGCGCGCCGGGCCGTGGAGATGATTGAGGCCGATGCGCTCTTCCTTCACCTCAACGCCTTACAAGAGGCCATCCAGCCCGGTGGGGATCGGGACTGGCGTGACCTGTACAGGAAGATCGAGGAATTGGCCTCCCGCCTGCCGGTGCCCCTCGTGGTCAAAGAGGTGGGCAACGGCATCAGCGCCCAAGTGGCCCGCCGGCTGGCCGACTGTGGCGTGGCGGCTATCGACGTGGCCGGTGCCGGGGGCACAAGTTGGAGCGAGGTGGAGGCTCACCGTCAGGCCGACCCCAGGCGCAAGCGGGTGGCGCACACTTTTGCCCGGTGGGGCATTCCTTCGGCTTTGGCCCTCGTGGAGGTCCGCCAGGCCGTCCCGGAACTGCCCGTCTTCGCCAGCGGTGGCATTCGTGATGGCGTTGATGCGGCCAAGGCTTTGCGGTTGGGAGCTACTTTAGTGGGCAGTGCGGCCCCTCTTCTAGGACCGGCCAAAGATCAAACTCAAGCAGTCTACGAGAAATTCCTCTCCTTCATCGACGAGCTGCGCATCGCGGCCTTTTGCACCGGTTCCCGTACCCTTGAAGAACTTCGACGGGCTCCTCTGCGCAGAGTTGACACGTGGGAAGTTATCTCCTAGCTCCATTTGGGGGAGCTGAGAAGACGTTGTATACTGTTGTGGGTTGCAGAGCGCTTCTGGTGTGAGCCATCAGGACAGCAACGAGTGTTCCACAAATATAAAGGAGGGCCGTATGCCGAAGGAGAAAAGCGTTCGTGAGCTAAAGCGCGGTGGCGAGCCAAGCGTGGCCGAAGCTGCCGCCGAGGTTGTCGGCAGCCTCACACGGCTCGGCCTTACCTTGGTCACCTTGCCGGCGACGTGGTTGCCCGCCGATGTGCGGGACGATGTGCTCGACGTAACACGGGGTGCTGTACAGGCCACAGCCCTTTTTCCGCGGGCCATTGCCCACGCCTTGGAGGAATTCGCCAATGATATCGAGGAGTTGGAGCGCAAGGCTGCCCGGCGTGAGGACTTGGGCACCCGCCGACGGCGGGCACGACGGCGCAAATACGAGGAATTCGAGGAAGACGAAGACTGATACCCGAGCCTGAAACGCAACGGTGTGGCTGACGCCATGGGGCCGCACACAATCGTCGTGCTCGGCGCCGGATATGCCGGCCTTCGGTGTGTGTTCACTTTACTCCATGCCCGCCAACAAGGCCTTCTTGATTTCCCTCTCGTTCTTGTGGAACGACACAAGTACCATCAGCTCGTCACGTGGCTACATGAGGTGGCCTGTGATGCCATACCGGCAGAACGAGCACGCATTCCCCTCACTCGGCTGATTTCTGACGATCAGGTGAAGCTCGTCCACGCTGAAGTGACCGGATTGGACCCGGAGCGGCGTCTGGTGATCACCGATACGGAGCCGGTACCTTATGGCCGACTGGTGGTGGCCCTGGGGAGCGAGCCGGCGTGGCCGCCCATTCCCGGCCTTCGAGATCACGCTCTCACCCTGCGCTGGTGGGATCATGCCGTTCAGATACAAGCCCACGTGTGCGAGCAGTTCGCCAAAGCTGGCCGTACCCGCTCACGTGGGGCCCGTCGTCGGCTAGCACGCATCGTGATTGCCGGGGGTGGGTTCACGGGCTGCCAACTGGCCGGCGAGTTCGCTCACTGGGTGCCCGTGTTGGCCGACACCCACGGCGTCCCCCTGGAAGATGTCCACGTAGTGCTCGTTGAGGCTGAAGATCGCCTGTTGCCCACGTGGCGGCGCCGAATAGGGAAGCGGGCGGAACAGGTGCTGCGTCGCAAGGGCGTGGACGTGCGTTTGGGCACGTCCCTCGAGGGCGCTGGGCCAGATGGCGTCGTCATCGGTGGCGAGAAGGTGGAGAGCACAACCCTCATCTGGACCGGTGGCATCCAAGCGCCGAGCTTCCTGAAGGCGGCCGGCCTGCCCACCGGCCCTCAAGGACGGGTCCACACGGACGCCTTCCTGCGCGCCTCAGGCTTCCACGATCTCTACGTGGCCGGGGATTGTGCCCTGACTGTTGACGGGCGCGGTCACATGCTGCCTGCCACGGCCGCTCAAGCGCTGCGCCAAGGTGAACACGTGGCCAAGGTCTTGCTGGCCGAGGCGGCCGGCACGCCCCCACCCCCGTACCGAGCTCGGCACTTGGCCATGTTCGTCTCCTTGGGTGGTGGCGATGCAGTGGGTGATTTCTTCGGTGTTCCCCTGCGAGGACGCGCCGCTGGCCTCATCAAAGATGGCGTGGAGCGATGGTACCACAACACCATCACATCGGCTTTGGCTTCCCGTGGCACCGAGGAGTGAACAATGTGTTCTGAGTGGCGTTATTGTCCGTGCTGTGGGGCTCGACTGACCACCCGAGTGGTGGACGGCAAAGCGCGGCCAGCCTGCACGCACTGTGGGTTCATCCACTTCGCCGATCCTAAAGTGACGGTTGGCGTGCTCGTCGAGGATGACCGAGGACGTCTCCTCCTCGGCCGCCGGGGCGTGGACCCACGCCGAGGGCACTGGTACATCCCTTCCGGCTTCGTGGACTACGGCGAACACCCAGAGGCCGCGGCCGCACGCGAGCTCGAGGAGGAGACTGGCCTGCACGTGCGGGTGCGGGAACTTGTGGGTGTCTGGTACTTCGACGAGCGCATTGGGGGCAAGGCCGGCATTGCTATCTTCTACCAGGGGGAAGTGGTGGGCGGCCACTTGCGGGCGGGCGATGATGTGGTAGAAGTGGGCTGGTTCCCCCCCGACGCGCTGCCCTCGCCCATAGCATTCCCCATCCACGAGGACGTGATAGCCCGCTGGGCGAGGGCTGCCAAGCGTGAAGAGAGCAAGGCCGGTGGAGGATGAACATGGACCGTGAGGCCCTGTTGGCCGAAATGCGCGCTGCCCGCCGGGAACTCATGGCCGCCATCCGTGGGCTCGACCCCCACACTGTCATCACCGAGGAGGGGTGGCGCCTGCATGACATCCTGGGACACATTGCCTCGTGGGACCGGGAGGCATTGGCCGCCGCCCAAGCCTTCCTGGCCGGCGATCGCCCGTACACCATCCCCGACTACGACGGCATTCATGCCTGGAACGAGCGCCAAGTGCGCCGCAAGGCCGACTGGCCGGCCGAACAGGTGCGCATGGATTTCGTCATGGTCCGAGTTGAGCTGGAACACCTCCTCGCCCAGTTTGATGAGGATCACCTCCAACGTTCGCTGCTCCTCCCTTGGGGCGAAGTGGGCACCCTCTACGATCTCTTCTACCTCACCTGTGTTGAACACGACCGTGAACACCTGGACACAATCCGAGCCTGGCGCCTACAACATCTCAACGGCGGAGGACAACCTTGACAGCCCCGCGGCCGAAACGCTTCTCTCCCCCCAGGCAACCGGGTGAGACGACCCCACATCTCGCAGCCACAGGCAGGCAAGCCATGAGGGTGGCCCTGGTTCACGACTGGCTCAACCAGATGGGGGGGGCTGAACACGTCTTGGGCGTGTTCAAGGAGCTTTTCCCCGACGCGCCGGTCTACACCTCCATCTACGACCGAACTGCCATGCCCCCTGCCATGACACGCTGGACAGTGGTCACCTCTTTCATGGACCGGCTGCCTGGCACCCGAAAGTACCACAGATTTTTTCTCCCTTTGTACCCTATTGCCTTTGAACAGTTTGATTTCTCCGGTTATGATTTGGTAATAAGTAATAAAAGTGGCTTCTGCCACGGTATTGTCACTCCTCCCCACACAGTCCACATTTGCTATTGTCTGACGCCAACCCGTTTCCTGTGGGGGGCGGACCAATACTTAGCCCGGGAACCCGTGGGAGGATTGTATCGTCGACCTCTTCACCTGATGTTGAGTGCCCTGCGCCTTTGGGATCAAGTGGCTGCTCAGCGCCCGGACCACTTCATTAGCATCTCGCGGGCTGTGCAGCGCCGGGTGGCCAAGTTCTACCGCCGTGACTCGACGGTTATTCATCCGCCCGTCAACACGCGCCGTTTCGCGGCCAATGTGTCGGCTTCCCCAGGGAGTACGACTTGATTGTCTCCCGCCTAATCCCTTACAAACGGATTGATTTGGCCGTGCGGGCCTACAACCAGCTCAAGAGGCCCCTGGTCATCATCGGGGATGGACGAGACCGACATGCCCTTGAGGCGATGGCTGGACCTACAGTGCGCTTTGTGGGGCGGGTTTCTGATGAGGAATTGCCCCACTGGGTGCAAGGATGTCGGGCTTTCGTGTTCCCCGGGGAGGAGGATTTTGGCATTGCACCCGTCGAAGCCCAAGCCGCCGGCCGGCCCGTAATTGCCTACGCGGCCGGCGGCGCCTTGGATACAGTGGTGGAAGACGTGACGGGAGTCTTCTTCCACGAGCCCACGCCTGAGGCCTTGGCCGAAGCGGTGGAGCGCGTCGACATGCTGGCGTTCGATCCCCAGGTGATTCAGAGTCACGCCCGGCAATTCGACGTGGAGCACTTCAAAGAGCGCTTTCGACATTTCGTACAGGAGGTGATGGCCACGCGGCCACGGGGAGGGGATGAGGGGAGGACGTGAGCCCCAGAGCCTGTGCCGGCCAGAGAGCTTCTCGGTGGAGGTCCACATGGAATTGCGAGCATACGTGGCCGTGGTTCGCCGGCGGTGGTGGGTGTTGATCTTCCTGCCGGCGTTGGTCTTGATCATGAGCCTGCTCACCTACACTCCGCCTGTTCCGAGCTATCAATATGTCATCCGGCTGGTGGTGGGCGTGGAACCACTGGTGGAGGGGGAGCGCCCTCTGGAGACCGACCCGCGCTTGGCCGCAGCCCAGGCCAGTGAGTACATCGCCGATGACCTGAGCGTTATTGTGGGCGAAGCCGCCTTCGCCGAGGCCGTCAACGCGCGCCTGCCCCAGGAGCTGCGAGTGCCGCCCGGAGCATTGGCCGGATCCACAGTGGCCGAGAAACAGCACCGGATTCTGACCGTCACCATCACGTGGGGACGTCCGGAGCAACTTGAGCGAATTGGCGATGCCGTCGTGCAGACGTTGCGGGAGGAGGCAGGCCGCTTCCTGCCACTGGCCGGGGGCGAACGCACCCAAGTGGCGGTCATCGGGGCGTATGGTCCCTTTCCGCTGGGGCTGAGCTTGCGGCAGAAGGTGGAGATTCCTTTGAGAGCACTGATTGCCCTGGCTGCCGCGGTTGTGATCGTATTCACCTGGGATTACTTGGACGACACTGTGCGCACCCGTGAAGAAGCCCGTCATCTCCTAAACGCACCAGTGTTGGCTGAAATTCCCCGTCGCCGCCGGTTCCCCTGGTGGCCGATACGCCGCCCGTGATGTGAGCACCTATGACATGGACGTGTTCTCCCCGATTTCCCGGAGAGCGCGGTGGACGACTTCGGGGACGAGGGGCGTGAGGGGGTGCATATCGCCCACGCGGGCAACGGGGATCCAGCGCACAGCGTCCACGTCGCTGCGAGGCTCGGCCCGGGCACCGACGACTACCGTGGCCACTACTTCCACGATGACGTAGTGGAAGACGACTCGGCCTTGATCGTCACGGTGAATGGCGTCCACTGCGGTGAAGGCCGGTCCTGGCGTAATGTTCAGCCCCGTCTCCTCCCACACTTCCCGGCGTGCGGCGTCGGCAATGGTTTCCCCCCAGTTCGACGCCACCACCGGGCAACGACCACATCCCTTGGGCGGGGGGCTTCGCCCGTCTGACGAGCAACACCTCCCACTCGCCCGCCGCGGCGCTTGGGCGCAGCACAGTAACGCCCACGCCGACGCGCGGGGCGTCGGGATAGAAGCGCCCATGCTCTGACATGGCTTTCGTCCTCACCTGCTCCTCACGGGGCCGGAATGACTCCCAGTTCGCGTCCCACCCGGGCGAACACCTCAACGCCGAAGTCCAAGTCCGCCTTGGTGTGGGCGGCGCTGGGCATCACGCGGATGCGCGCGGCGCCTTTGGGCACCGTGGGGTAGGCGATGGCTGTGGCGAATACCCCTTCTTCGAAGAGGCGCCGGCTGAACGTCTGCGTCAGGCGGGCATCACCCAGCATGATAGGGGTGATAGGCGTTTGGCTCTGGCCGGTGTCGAAGCCAAAGGCTTGCATTTGTGCCTGAAAATAGCGGGCATTTTCCCACAGACGGTCAACCAGTTCGGTGCTGGATTCCAGAATGTCAAGGGCTGCCAAGCAAGCGGCCACGTCAGGGATGGTCATGGCGCTGGAGAAGAGAAACGGCCGGCCCCGCTGGCGCAGCCATTCGACCAGGTGCCGGCGCCCGGCCACCACGCCGCCCACCACGCCGAACGCCTTGGAGAGCGTGCCCACTTCGATGTCCACAACGCCGTGGAGGCCGAAGTGGTCCACAATGCCCCGGCCCCCTCTACCAAGCACACCCTCGCCGTGGGCGTCGTCTACCATGAGAATGCAGCCGTGCCGTTGGGCGACCTCGGCCAGCCGGTCCAAGGGCGCAATGTCGCCGTCCATGCTGAACACACCGTCTGTGACGATGAGTTTGCGCCGGTGGCGAGGGCCGTGCTCGCGGATGAGGTCTTCCAGGGCCTCTACGTTCAAGTGGGGGTAGGGCACGATAGTGGCACGGCTCAGCCGGCAGCCGTCGATAATGCTGGCGTGGTTGAGTTGGTCGCTGAAGATCACATCGTCCCGCCCCACTAAGGCCGGAATGGTGCCGGCGTTGGCGTTGAAACCGCTTTGGAAGGTGATGGCGGCCTCAACCCCCTTGAAGGCGGCCAACCGGCGTTCCAGCTCCACGTGCAGGGTTGTGGTGCCGGCGATGGTGCGCACGGCCGCTGGACCCAAGCCGTAGCTGTCCATCGCTTCCTTGGCGGCCCGGATGAGCTGAGGATGGTTGGCCAATCCGAGGTAATTGTTGGAACAGAAGTTGAGCACGCGTTGACCGTCCACGATCAGCCAGGCGTCCTGTGGCGACTCAATGGTGCGGATGGTGGTGTAGAGCCCCGATGACTTGAGTGTCTCCAATTCATCGTGCAGCCAAGCAAGCGAGTCCATAGGGCTTCCTCCTCACGGAAACATGATGATTTTGGCCACGATATCCTCTCCGGGCGCCATGAGGCGGGCGAATGCCTCCTCGTAAGCCTCCAAGGGGAGACGATGGGTGATCAGGGGAGCGAGGTGTACGGCGCCGCTTTCCAGCAGGCCGCGCATGTGGTGCCATGTCTCCCAGAGGCGGCGGCCGTAAATGCCTTTGACAGTGATGCCCTTGATGACGATCAACTCGTTCCAGTCCAATGACGGAGGACGGTTCGTGAGCCCAAGAGCGGCCATGTGACCACCCGGGCGGAGCGCTTCGAGGCCCTGACGGATGGCCTCTGGGGCGCCACTCATCTCGAGCACCACGTCGGCACCGCCGCCGGTGAGATCGCGCACGGCCTCGACCACGTGGTCCTGGGCTGGGTTCAGGGTCACATCGGCCCCCATGAGGCGGGCCAATTCCAGGCGGCGGCTGTTGATGTCCGTGGCCACGATCAGCCGGGCGCCGAGCACGCGGGCCACAGGAATGACCATGAGGCCAATGGGACCACATCCAGTCACGAGCACGTGGTGTCCGGTCAGGTCGAAAGCGTGGGCCGTGTGCACGGCGTTGCCGAAGGGGTCCTGGAGGGAGGCGATCTCGGGTGGCAGCTCAGGTGAGTTGACCCAGACGTTCTCGGCCGGGACTGCCAGGTACTCGGCGAAGCTGCCAGGGCGGTCGATGCCGATGACCTGCACGTTTTGACACAGGTGAGGCTGGCCGGCCCGGCAGGCCGGACAGGTGTGATCCACGATGTGTCCCTCGGCCGAGACGGCCATGCCCGGCTTCAGGTGTTTCACGTGGCGGCCCACCTCCACGATCTCGCCGGCGAATTCGTGGCCGAGGATCAGAGGGGGCTTGATGCGGTGTTGACTCCATGAGTCCCACGTGTAGATGTGGAGGTCGGTACCGCAGATGGAGGTGGCGGTCACGCGGATGAGCACGTCGTCAGGGCCCGGCCGAGGCACATCAACCTCGATGAGCTCCAGCCCTGGCCCTGGGCGGACCTTGGCAAGTGCCCTCATCTTCATGGGGAACCTCTCCTTTGAGGATCCTGGCGCGAGCGGAGCTCGCGTGGGCAGAGCATGTACGCGGATTGTGGCATGGCAAGTATACCATGTCTCTTTGAGGAGGGCGAAATCGCCTTCCCATGAAATACATTGCCCTTCCCTTTTGTTTCGTGTACAATCAGAGCGTATTGAGCAGGTTTGACGTTCGGTGCAAGGAGAGAGTGCAGTGGCCCCTGTAGAACCTGTGGAGTATTTGGTCATCGGGCACATTGCCCAAGATGTCACTCCCTACGGCTATGTCTTGGGGGGAACGGCCGCCTATGCGGCCTTGACGGCGAGTCGTTTGGGGCTACGTGTGGGGGTGGTCACCCGTGCGGCGCCGGATGCGGTGGTCCTCTCCGATCTGAGTGGTGTTGCCCTTCACTGTCGGCCGGCTTCCCAGACGACGACTTTTGAGAATGTGTACGAGGATGGCCGGCGCGTTCAGTGGGTGCGTGCTGTGGCCGATCCTCTTACCCTGGACGATGTACCACCAGCATGGCGGGATGCATCAGTGGTCCACCTGGCACCTATTGCCCGGGAACTCTCGCCGACTTTGGCACAGGCCTTTCCTCAATCTCTTGTGGGGGCTACGCCTCAAGGGTGGATGCGTTCCTGGGATGGAGAGGGTCGGGTGGTCTATCGTCCTCTGGAGGCGCCTGCGCGGGACTTGGCGGGCGTGGATGCCCTGGTATTGAGCGAGGAGGATGTGCGCTACAATGAAGAACACGTGCGCGTGTTGGTGGAAGCTTTGCCCCTGGTAGTCGTGACGTTGGCAGAGGCAGGGTGCCGGGTGTACCTCCAGGGGCGCGCTACTCGGTTCCCGGCCCGTCCTGCGACCTGTCTTGTGGACCCCACGGGCGCCGGCGATGTGTTTGCGGCTGCCTTTTTTGTGCGTTTCTGGGAGACTGATGATGCTGCTGAAGCTGCCCGTTTTGCCAATGTCGTGGCCTCCTTTTCCGTCGAAGGTGTGGGCACATCGGCGATCCCGACACGCGATCAGGTTGAACTATGGCGACGCAACAACGGATGGTAGAGACCAGCTCCAAGTCCACACCCCGTGCTGATGAGACGGCTCGCTCCTCATCAGACGCTCACGTGATCGCGCTGGCCAATCAGAAAGGGGGCGTCGGCAAGACGACCACAGCAGTCAACTTGGGAGCTGCCTTGGCCATGGCCGGTCACCGTGTGCTGCTGGTGGACGTGGACCCCCAAGCCAATGCCACAAGCCACGTGGGTTGTGATCCGAAAGCGGTGGCAGCAAGTATCTATGACGTGCTCATTGGGCGCCGGCCGGCGGTGGAATGTGTGGTCAAGACCACGTGGTCGGGGCTGGATTTAATACCTTCCACGCCGGACTTGGCCGGGGCCGAGGTCGAGATGGTCAGTCTGTTGGCACGGGAGCATGTCCTCCGCCGACACTTGGAGAACCTGCGTTCCGAGTACGAGTACGTGCTGCTCGACCCGCCTCCCAGCTTGGGCCTACTCACGGTCAATGCCCTCACCGCGGCTGATAACGTGCTCATCCCCGTCCAAGCGGAATATCTGGCATTAGAGGGGTTGTCGCGGCTGCTCCAGACAGTGGACTTGGTTCGCGAACACTTGAATCCGGCCCTTGAGCTGTTGGGGGTGCTCGTGACCATGTATGATGTCCGCACGCGACTTGCTGCAGAGGTGGCCGCAGAAGTGCGCCGCCATTTTGGCGCCCTGGTCTTCGAGACCATCATTCCCCGCTCCGTGCGCCTAGGTGAGGCGCCCAGTTTCGGGGAGACGATCTTTGAATACGATCCTCGCTCGGCCGGCGCCCAAGCATATGCTCGTCTGGCCGAGGAGGTGGTGAGGCGGTTAGAAGGGGGTTGAACTGAAAGGAGGAGTCATGGCGCGCAAACGGCAACGGCTTGGCAAAGGACTGGGTGCTCTTATTCCGGCCGAGGGGCGGTCTGAAAAGGGGGGTATTCGCGAGGTGCCGATTCAGCACATTCTTCCCAACCCTCATCAGCCTCGCCAGCGCCTTTCCGAGGCGGAGTTAGAGGAGTTGGCCGCTTCCATTCGTACCCACGGCCTGCTCCAACCCCTGATTGTGACGCGCATGGAAGAAGGCGCAGTGGGTGAGCGGTACCAGCTCATTGCCGGAGAACGCCGGTGGCGGGCAGCCAAGCGGGCTGGCTTGGCCACTGTGCCGGTGGTGATTCGAGAGGCCACAGAGCAACAGATGCTCGAGTGGGCCCTAATTGAGAACGTGCAGCGCGCTGATTTGAACCCCTTGGAAGAGGCGTGGGCGTACCGACAGCTTGCCGAAATGTTCGGAATGAGCCACAGCCAGATTGCCAAGCGGGTGGGCAAGAGCCGCGTGGCGGTGACCAACATGTTGCGCCTTCTCAAGTTGCCCGAAGCTGTGCAGCGCTTGGTGCTGGAGGGCGAGTTGACCGAAGGCCACGCCCGCGCGCTCTTGGCCCTTGAGGACGAGGAGGAGATGGTGCGGGCTGCTGAAGCCATCCGTCGGCGAGGGCTCAACGTGCGCCAGGCCGAGGCAATGGTGCGCCGCTGGAAGGCAGAAGAGGAAGCAGGAACTCAGCCACGGGCCCAGCTTCTCAGGAGAATGTGGATTCGGATGTGGTCCTTCAACTGGAAATCGCTTTAGGCACTAAAGTTGAACTCCGACGCCGCCGACGGGGTGGTCAGTTGGTCATCCACTTTTACAGCGAGGAGGAGTTAGACGCTCTTTTCCGTCGGTTGGTGGGATGAGAAGGGCTTGTCAACTGGGCAAAGGCGCGTATAGTGGGGCAGGCAGATTGCGGAGGCGTGGACGATGAGAGGCCAACCCACAAGGCTGGTGAAGGTTCCTCGTTGTGACTACGAGGGATCATGTTACCAGAGCGAGTTCTGGACATCTGAGCGCGCCTACGAGGATTTGGCGGAGCGAGTTGCCCTGCGACATCTGCTTCCAGCCGGAGGGCATCGCCTTATCGAGATCGGGGCCGGGGGAGGACGGCTCTTCGAGCTGTACAGGGGATACGAGGAGGTATACCTGCTCGACTACGCCCGATCTCAGCTCGAATACGCGCGGGCACGGGTGGACAACCGGCCTGGTCTCTACTTGGTGCAGGGCGATGTGTACGCTCTTCCTTTTGTGGATGGGTTTTTCGACACTTTGGTGACGGTGCGTGTGTTGCACCACGTAGTCGATCTGGGAGCGGCATTGGAAGAGGTGGCGCGGGTGAGCGCGCCAGGGGCTGTCTACGTGGTGGAGTTCGCCAACAAGCGAAATGCCAAGGCCATTCTACGGTGGGCGTTCAGGCGTGCTCGGCCGGGGGAGCGTCCTTTTGACCTGTCGCCCTATGAGTTTGTACCGCTCAATGTCGACTATCATCCGGCCCACCTACGTTGGGCGCTGCGTGTTGTGGGCTTTGAGCCGAGCGCCGAGTTGGCGGTGAGTCATTTCCGCCTGCCGGTTCTCAAGCGGTTGGTTCCTGCCCGGTGGCTAGCCACCTTGGACGCGTGCCTTCAGGGGCCGACAGCACGGCTCAGGCTCACGCCAAGCCTGATGATACGGGCGCGGCTGGTCCGCCAACAGCGGCCGGCACCTGCGGGGGCACGGTGGAGGTGTCCGGCGTGTGGTGGGATGGCACGAGAAGAGAACAGGGACGTCGGTGTGATCTGCGAGGAGTGTGGGAGAAGGTACCCGGTGCGAGAAGGTATCTACGTGATGCGTGCTGATCTGGCTGAACCGAGGGAATGAAAACGCAGGAAGGAGGACGAAAGGGATGCGTGTGTCCTGTCTACAGGAGAATTTGGCCCGTGGGCTTTCCATTGTTGGGCGGGCTGTGGCCACACGGAGCACGTTGCCGGTGTTGGCCAATGTCTACATAGGCACCGACGGGGGCCGGCTCAAGTTGATGGCCACGAATTTGGAAATCGGGTTGTCGTGTTGGATTGGTGCCCGTGTAGAGGAGGAGGGGGCCACGACGGTGCCGGCGCGGACTTTCGATGAGTTGGTTAAGCAGTCGCCGCCAGAGCAGATCGAGCTGGAGGTAGACACTCGCACGGAGACGTTGCGCTATCGTTGTGGTTCGCTCTCGGCGAACATCAAGGGGATTGCGGCCTCGGAGTTTCCCATTATGCCAACGGCCGAGGAGACGGATGGGGCGACGGTGCGGGTTGAGGCAGACGTGGTAGCCGAGGTGGTGGAACAGGTGGTCTTCGCGGCGGCCACGGATGAAACACGGCCGGTGTTGACGGGCGTCCTGATGGAGTTCGAGGAGGACCGAATGACGCTGGCGGCGGCCGACGGTTTCCGCCTGTCGGTGCGGAGCGCACGGCTTGGGGCGCCGGTGGAGGCGCCTCTGCGCGTGATTGTGCCGGCGCGGGCAATGGCCGAGTTGGGTCGTATTGTGAAGCAGTTGGGGGGTGAGGTGCTTATCATTCTAACGCCTAACCGCAACCAGGTGCTTTTCCACATGGGAGAGGTGGATCTAGTTTCACAACTGATCGAGGGGACGTTTCCTGATTATCGGCTCATTATTCCCAAAGGTTTTGAGACACGGGTGGTAGTGGACCGGGTCCGTTTTCTGGAGACGGTGCGCCGGGCGCTCATTTTCGCGCGTGATGCGGCCAACATTGTACGACTTGAAGTGGACAGCACCGGTGCTCCGGCGGAAACTCACGAGCAGGCGACCCGACTGATTGTGCGCGCCGAGGCGTTGGAGACAGGCAGTGGCAAGGAGGTGCTTCCGGCCGCGGTAGAAGGGGCGCCGCTGGAGATCGCGTTTAACGGACGCTACTTGATGGATGTGTTGGGTGTGGTGGGGAGTCCTCAGGTGGCATTGGAATTAACGACTCCTTCCAGTCCCGGGGTCTTCAAGCCTGTAGGTAGTGAAATGGAATTTGTTCACGTGGTCATGCCCATGCATTTGGGCGGTCGGTGAGGTGTTTCACGTGAAACTGTACCCCTGCCGCGGACAAAGCCCGACCGGTATCGCCGGTCCCAAAATCGTGAGGAGGGAAGTCTGATGGCAGCCACCCCACTGGAATACGTGCGTGTGCACCGTGACCGCTTCCTTGAAGAACTCAAAGCGCTCCTGCGCATTCCCAGCATCAGCACGTTGCCGGAGCACAAGGATGATATGGAACAAGCCGCTCAGTGGCTGGCTGACCATATTCGTTCTATCGGGATCTCCGACGTTCAGGTGATGCCTACCGCCGGCCATCCGATTGTCTATGCCGAATGGCTCGGTGCCGGCCCCGATGCGCCTACCGTGCTGATCTACGGCCACTACGACGTCCAACCCGTGGACCCCGTCGAGGAATGGCATACACCTCCCTTTGAACCAACCATTCGGGGTGATACCCTGTACGCCCGTGGTGCCTCTGATGACAAGGGACAGCTTTTCGTCCACCTCAAGGCGATCGAGGCCTATTTGCACACCCAAGGCCGTCTTCCTTTAAACATCAAGGTGCTCCTCGAGGGCGAGGAAGAATGTGGTAGCCCCAACTTGGCTCCCTTCATCCAAAAGCATGCCCAACGTCTTCAAGCCGATGTGGCCCTGATCTCTGACACTCACATCCTCGAACCTGACCAGCCTAGCATCGTCTACAGCTTGCGGGGGCTCAGCTACATCGAACTCACTGTTCAAGGACCAGCCCATGATTTGCACAGTGGCATGTACGGTGGCGCTGTGGATAATCCGCTTCACGTCTTGGCCCGACTCATCGCCGCCCTCCACGATGCAACCGGACGTTGTGGCTGTGCCCGGTTTCTACGACGATGTGCTCCCGCTGAGCGAAGAGGAACGTGCTGAGTTGGCCCGTATTCCCTACGGTGAGGCCGAGTTAAGAGCTGACACCGGCGTGCCCCGAGCGTGGGGTGAACCCGGCTTCACCGTCGTGGAGCGTATCGGTGGGCGTCCCTCGTTGGACGTGAACGGCCTCTGGGGTGGCTTCACCGGTGAAGGAGCGAAGACCGTCATTCCGGCCCGCGCCTATGCCAAGATCTCCATGCGCCTTGTCCCCAACCAGGACCCTGACCAAGTGGCGCAGGCCACCTTGGCTTACCTGCAGCACATTGCTCCCCCTACAGTGACAGTCCAAGGGCGTATCTTTCACGGCACCCCTCCAGCCATCGTTCCCCGTGACCATCCGGCCATGCGCGCGGCGGCTGATGCCTACGAGCGCGTCTGGGGCCGACGCCCCATCTTCACCCGTGAGGGAGGATCCATCCCGGTCGTGGCCCTCTTCACTACTCAGCTCAACATGCCCACCGTCCTCATGGGATTTGGGCTACGAGACGATAACTTGCACGCCCCGAACGAAAAATTCTACTTGCCAAACTTCCACAGAGGTGTAGAGACCGCGGTTCACTTCTTCCACCTGCTGCCCGCTGCCTTGAAGGCCCATGCGTAAGCTGTGGGCCTGGCCGAGTTCGCCAACCTGCCACTTCGGAATATACTGACTTGTACATGCCCACATCGACGCGGACACCTCGAAGGGGAGCAGTTGAGCTCGACAAACAAAACCCAAAAAGCATTAAGGAGGCACACGAATGGCTGATAAAGTGAAAGTTGGTATCAACGGATTCGGCCGTATCGGTCGCCAAGTCTTCAAAGCGATCTACGAAAATTACCGAGATCACCTCGAGGTCGAGGCCATCAACGATCTGGTGGATGCGAAGACGAATGCTCACCTGCTCAAATACGATTCTATTTACGGTCGCTTTCCAGGTAAAGTCGAAGTCCGCGACAATGACGTTTACATCGACGGTCAGCTCCTGAAATCCTTCGCCATCCGAAATCCCGCCGAGATTCCTTGGGGTGAATTGGGCGTGGACATCGTCATCGAGTCCACCGGCGTCTTCCGGCAACGCGAACAAGCAGCTCAGCACTTGGAAGGTGGGGCCAAAAAGGTGATCATTACGGCGCCCGCTCGTGGTGCTGTGGACCTGACTGTGGCCCTCGGCGTGAACGAGGAGATGTATGATCCCGCTCAACACACCGTCATTTCCAATGCCTCCTGTACCACAAACTGTTTGGCGCCTGTTGCCAAAGTGCTCCACCAAGCGTTTGGCATTCGCCGGGGACTCATGAGCACCATCCACAGTGTGACCAATGACCAGCGCGTGCTCTTCGACCGGTTCGCTGCGTGCATGCGCTTTTCGGGCACGCTCGGGCACAGATGAACACTATTGACCTACCACCGGTCGCCGCTCGGGCCGTCGCCCTCGTTATCCCCGAGCTGGAAGGACGCTTTGATGGCATGGCTTTCCCTGCCGTGCCCACCCCAACAGTCTCCGTGTGGTGGATTTCCTGCAGTGGTTGAGCTGGAGCAGGAGACAAGCGTAGAACAGCTCAACAACGCCTTCATCCAAGCTGCTCAAGATGAAGGGTGGTTGGGGCACGTTCTGGCCGTTACCGATGAACCCCGGCCTCCTCCTGACGCCTATCGGTGGTGATCCTCATCGGGCGCCACCGTGGACCTGCTCAGCACCCGCTAAGTGATCGGCGGAAAACCTGCGAAAGTCGTGTGGCGTGGTACGACAACGAGTGGGGATACTGAATCGCGTGGCTGACTTGGTGGCCTTCATCGCCCAACAAGGGGGCTTCTGAGTACTAGAGGCGGGCGTGACCGGAAAGAGTGTGCCGGTCGCGCCCGCAGGCTCTTTGGGACTTTGCCTCCCTAGAAGCTCCCCGGAGGACGCCGAACTCCCTCGCAAGCCTCTACCCCTTCTGCACATCTTTTCACAGAGCGCCGCCACCTGGCACTCGGCGCCTTCAGTGAACATGATACTGGAACATGACGTCCAGCAGTGGCTGGCCGGATTTGCCGGGACGCCGAGCGTGTGGTATCTGCGCGCCCACAACCTTGGGCGCAAGCTATGATCAAAGTTCACGCGGAGTGCGGTTCCCCTGATCACGCGGTGAGAGGTCTCGCTTACACCCCGGGGGCTTTTGTAACCGGTTTTTCAGCACAGGCAACCCGGCTGGTGTAGAGGTTGCCTCTCTTTGTTCGCTGAACCGAGGAGAGAAGAAGTGAGCCCTGCTGCCGGCGATTGCCAGGCCCCCCGTAGACGTCCATTACGCTCACCCAGCGGATGCGGCGGAGAGTGCCACGGCGGAGTCCTTCGCAACCGGCACATGTTTCCAGCGCTGGCCGGTGGTGTGCCACCCCTCGTGTTGGCCGACATGCCGAGCACCAGCCACAATCGTGGACGAAAGGGCCTTTATGGAGGCAACTCTGCCGTGCCCAAGCCGGTGCTCGCTGTGACTACGCCCCTTTCTGGGAGCCACGCACACCAATGCTCCCCTTCCCCTTCTCTCCAACGGCGTGCCGCAGGCCGCGGTGATATAGACGTGAACGAAAAACGCTTGGTCACCGCTTGAGGCGACATCGCTGCCAGCTTCTCACTGCCCACATGCGCCAGTTGGCGCGGCTCCCGGGCCCAGCTGCTGCCAGTCCACGCGCTGAAGGGCCAATGGCGCTCGGCCATCGCCGCCTCTGGCTGCCATGACAGGTGCCCGTGAGTCCACTTCTTCGCCACATACTAGTCGCGGCCGAGCTGGCCGTTATCCGGGCCGCTGCAAGGAGCGAGGGCTGCCGGTGACTCAGTGAGTAGTGACGCCCCACCACTCTGTGGCTTCACCGAACAGGACGTCCCCCCGTCTGGGTTCCTTTCGGGCAGATGCCCCTCCCACTTCTGGGCTATCACGCCGGCTGACCGTGATGCCCTCTGGCTCAATCTCGGACGTGATCGACTGCGTGGCCACCGATCACGCCCCCCACACGCGGGAGGAGGCTTGGCCCCGCTCGCCACCGGGTGTGCCCGGCCGGCGACGATCGATGCCGCCCTCCTGCTCACCGCGGTGCACGAAGGACGCTTGCACCATGGAGCGACTCGGCCTTAACCGCAACACTCGGCCCCACTTGGCCATGCCTTCACCCTGGGCTCCACAACCTGACCCACGTGTGATGTAAACCTAGGGGGCTGAGGTGGTGCCCGGAACAGGTGCGGTCACCACGGGTGGATTGGTCTCCCCTTTGCCGGGACTACATCTTCGCGGGCGTGTGGTGCGCACACAGTTGCGAGGCGCGATGTCAAGCTTACGAGCCGGGACGTGGATAGCTTCCCTGGCTCGGGCGACGACGTGCCAGGCACCACAACCCACTTCGGTACTGGATCGGTCGGCAGCAGAAAGGAAGTTTGACAGACGCAAGAATCGTACAGGACATGGCGCTGTCGGGTCGATAACCGCGGGCGTCTCCTTCAATGGTCTGCCAGGCCCCAACCAGTTTTCTTACGCCAGCACATTTTGGCCAGTCTCCCAAATCTCACAATCGCCAAAACCTTAGAATATCTCTTCTGCGCCTTCTGGCAGAGCGTATGCGGCTGACGCCGTGTGAAACCTGTGGCGGCGTTGGATCTGTTGCGATCATCGCGTGTTAGTGGCTTGCTATCTCTTACGAGCCCTCCAGCACGCGCACGTTCTTCCAGCTTTATTGCCGCCATGGGAACGCTTAGGGGTAGCGTCTAGTCCCCATCAACAATACCCAGGCGCCCGCTCCTCCAGCGCGTGGAGCGGGCGGTGAATCTCGCCTGATACGATCCGGACGCCGGAACAGGAAACGTTGATGCTCATCGTCCTCCGCCACCCGGAGAAGGGCAGCGCGGAAACATCGCCGCCCACTCACGCCATGAGAAACCCGCTATCAACGCTGGAGACGGCCCGGCGACCACCCCACCCAAGCTCTCCTTCGATCTTTCACACCATCTTGGAGTGAACTGGTGCCATTGACGGCTTGATCCGTGGCCATGGCAGGCGATCTCCCGCCATGGCCGGCACCGTCCGTCAGGTCCTCACCGAGCTGCTGTTCAAACTACGACGTGAAATTGCGCTTCGCCAGCTCTGGAGATCCTGGCGCAATCCCCTTGAAAACCTGATGAACAAAGCGGCGCGATGCCGCGCTACAACGTGCGCGAAACCTACGACGCACGATGTCATCCAAGAGGCGGATGTGCTCTCAGCATGTGACTTCGGGTCCAGAAGGAGCGGTTCACTGATCTCGCCCAATACGCACGAAGTCAAAGAACAGTTACGAAATTACCCCCCGGAACCGCGCCTCACCCAGGCAAAGGGAACGTGCATGATTGTGTACACCCCCTCGCCGCGCGTCGGAGAAATTAGCTACGAAGTGGACAAGGATCCGCGCGCCGTTTATTTCCGACAGGTACAATGGCCCTACGATCCGAGATGTATTGAAGCGGCAATGAGGCAAAAAAAAAAAAAAACACATGCAGAAATGTTTAATGATAAATGCAGTGTTCGCTAAACAATTCATGTTGACT